>DASUOS010000210.1:0-2766 GCA_036276515.1 Anaerolineales bacterium
GTGCGGACCATAACGATCAGAGACCCGTACAGCAATTCAGCAGCTGACGATTTGGAAACAATCGTCCATCCTGCTGCGGTGATGGAGAAACTGCCGAAGTATTCCTATGAGCTGTGCGGCGGCACGCACCTCGACCGGACGTCAGATGTCGGCGCGTTCCTGATTGTCAGCGAGGGGTCAGCGGCAGCGGGTGTCAGGCGCATCGAGGCAGTGACCGGCCGCGGCGCGTACGACCTGATCGCCCGGCGCTTCAAGATGCTCAAGCAGACGGCGGCGGCGCTCAAGTCATCCATCGAGGATGTGCCCTTCAAGGTCGAGGCCCTGCAGGACGAAGTGGCTGAGCTCAAGAAGGAGCTGACAGGCCTGCGCGCCTCCCAGGCGCTTTCCACCTTCAACCAGAAACTGTCCAATGTTCAAACAGTGAAGGATGTGAATGTCATGGCGCTGGACGTGCCCAATTCCAACGTGGACACGCTGCGCTCGCTGGCCGACAAGTTCCGCGAGAAGTACCCGCAGAATGGCATCGCGGTCCTGACCTCCGGCGGGACGGTCATCTCGGTCGTGACCGAGGACCTGGTCAAGCGCGGCCTGAAGGCCGGCGACCTGATCGTTGGCATCGGCGGCCGCGGCGGGGGCAGGCCGAACCTGGCACAGGGCAGCCTGCCCGACCCGTCCCTGATGAACGAAGCGATGGACAAGATCACAAAAATGGTGGAAGAGAAGCTGTAGCAACCGGTCCCCGCCTTCATCGAGCGAGCATGCGCAAACGCCTGACAGAATTTTCTTTGAACGAGAGAGCGATCCCCTTCGCTCTTTTGTTCGTTACCATCATCTCGTTCGGCCTGCTCATCCCCTGGCTGGGGTTCTACTGGGACGATTGGCCGGTCATTTACATGGCCGAAACCCAGGGGACGGACGGCTTCCGGGAGTTCTACCAGTACGACCGCCCCTTCTCGGCCTGGACCTATATCCTCTTCGGTCCGATCCTGGGTACCACGCCGCTGGTCTGGCATCTCTTCAGCCTGCTGCTCCGCTGGCTGACCGCGGTCATCCTCTGGCTGAGCCTGCGGAGCCTGTGGCCTGACAAGCCGCACCAGGCCTTCTGGACCGCCAGCCTGTTCGCGGTGGCTCCGGTCTTTACCCAGCAGCCAGTCGCGGTGGCGTACAGCCAGCACTGGATCTGTTTCCTGCTTTACTTTCTATCGATCTACTGGATGCTCAGGGCGTACAGGGAGATCCGGCGGTTTTATTTGTTCACGGCTCTCGCCCTGGCCGCAAGCCTGGTACAGCTGCTGACCATGGAATATTTCCTGGGGCTGGAATTGCTGCGGCCGGTCATTCTCTGGTTTTATTTCCGTACCCATCAACACAGTGCAACGACTGTGCAGGTTTTCCGGCGTACCGCCCGTGCTGCCTGGGTGTATATCCTCCTGCTGGCAGCCTTTATTGTCTGGCGCGTCTTCTTCCTGCAGCTGGCGGAGGCGGACCCAAACCAGCTGGTGTTTTTAGAGGAACTGTCAGGTTCCCCTTTGACTGCGTTGATCCATCTCGGCCAGAAAATGATCCAGGATTTTATCTTTCTGGTTTCCTCCTGGCTGGCCGCTGTCAAGCCTGCTGATATCGAGCTGCTGCGCCCCTTTTCAATGGCGGCTTTGGCGGCAGCGGTTTTTGCCGCAGTTGTATTTGGACTGGTCTTCGGTCGTTACCGATCCAAGGAAGACACCAGAAATAATTTATGGCACAGGCAGGCGATGATCCTGGGCGTGCTGGCCATCCTGCTGGGCACCCTGCCGGTCTGGCTGATCGGCCGCCAGGTCAGCGTGGGGCCGCTGGGAAGCCGCTTCAGCCTGGCAGCAATGTTCGGCCTGAGTCTTTTATTTGTTGGTATTCTCGAGTGGTTATCTCCCCGGCACAAGGCCAAGCTCACAGTGATCTGCATCCTGATCGGTATAGCGGTCCATGCTAATTTGTATACAGCCAAGGTCTACCAGTTCTCGTGGGAGAAGCAGCGGGGCTTTTACTGGCAGTTGTTCTGGCGGGCGCCGCACGTCCAGCCGGGGACGGCCTTCATCTCGGAGGGGGAGATCTTTCCCTACGTCGGGCTGTATTCCACTTCGATGGGCCTGAGCCTGCTCTACCCGCCGGTGGAAATTCCAGAGAAGATGCCACACGGGTTCTTCTCCTATTCCGAACGCTTGTACCGCTATCCAAAGGAACTTGCGGCGGGTACGCTGCTCCTGGAACAGAGAATCCGTAATTATTCCTTTCATGCGATGAGTGAGGATTCCATTGTGCTGGACTTTACACCCGAGCTGAATCGCTGCCTGCACCTGCTCTCGATCCGCGACGAAAGCGACCGGGACCTGCCGGGATCCATTCGTTCCATCCTGCCCATCTCCGACCTGTCGCGCATCCAGCTCGAGCCTTTGGATGGCTGGGCCCCCCCAACCAACATATTTGGCCCGGAACCGGAACACACCTGGTGTTATTACTATCAAAGAGCCGGCCTGGCGTACCAGCAAGAGGACTGGCGGGAAGTGATCCGCCTCATGGACGAAGCTCGCAGTCAGGGATTTGCACCGCGGGATATGAAGGAAAACCTGCCCCTGCTGGATGCCTATCTGAAGACAAATCAAATCGAACCGGCGCTCAAGCTGTCCCTGCAGATCAAAGGCCTCTCCGATAAGATCGACGACCCGGTGTGCACCATGTGGCTGGAAGCATCGGAATCGAATCCTGACCCGGCCATTGGTCCAGCCTTTGGGA
>DASUOS010000211.1:0-12641 GCA_036276515.1 Anaerolineales bacterium
GCCAGTCGGCCGGCGCCGGACCGGTTGCCAGGTACGAAGCAAATAGGATATCCATGCCAGGGCCCCCCCGGGACCATCCCTCCAGCCGGTCTACCAGCTCTAGCGCCGCAGTGAAAAGACTCCGGGCAGCCTGAGGTAGACTCTCAGCAGATGGACCGCGTACTTGCAACCACAACCAACGACGATCATCGACCTCCAAGTGGGCCAGCAATGCGTCGAGCGTATTATCGTGATAAAGTCCGCGTAGAATGTCTGGCAGGATCTGTGTGTGTTCTTCCAGGACCTTGCGCAGCGCGGCAGCCCGCTCAAGCGGGCGGAGAGATGCAAAAGCGCCATAAAACCAGCGCTCCCAGGCGATCCCGGCCAGTAAGTCCCTCACAAACTGGGCTACGTAGTCGGCCTGATCGGTAAAGCGGACACAAACGGCCGCCCGATCGTCGTCCGACCCGTCTGCCAGACTCCGCAGCACTGCACGGGCAAGTCCTTCGCCCCAGCGCCGGATGATCTCAGATTCGCTCGCAGCAAGATCTCCGGCCAGGGCGAGGCGGTGCTCCACCCTGCGCACCACATAGACCGCCGGGTCATCACCCAGCGCCTGCTGGAGGGCGGCGTCGAAGCTTTCCGCCAGATGCTGCTGCGCTGCCTGTTCCAGGCGCGTCACTCTTGCTGCAGCCGAGTCACTCCCGGCCAGCACGTGAAAACGACAGTGCATGTGGTTAATCAGTCCTTCCATATCCGCTAGAGGTCCAGGGCACTCTTGATCTTTTTCAGGACTGCGCTGTTGTTTGGCTTAATCAACTCGGTCATAGCCTCTACAAGCCCCTTGGCTAATGCCAGGTTGGGATCCTCTTTCGCTAATTCCAGGATGACTTCTTTTGCTAAATTCAACTTCTCATCCTGTCTGGCCAATTCCAATATGACTTCCTTGGCTACATTCAGCTTTTCATCCCGCTTGACCAGTGCCAGCGCCAAATCTTTGGCGAGGCCTCGGTCCGTTTCAAAAACTTCGCGCGCAAGAAGATCGATCTGCTGCTGAGTTTCCTCCTTTGTTAATTTGCTCGGCGGTTTTGGAGCAGCAACCGGGCGTGCTGTGACCACCTGGCCTAAAAGCGGCGCCATGAAGGCTTGTGTTACCAGTGTTTGGGCTTGGATTGCCAGCTCAGGTGGAACCAATACCTTTTCGTAAACCCGCCCTTTCACATGTAAATCGCCTTCGATGCTCACAGTCCATCCCTGATCAGAATCGTCTGAAGGCAGATGATGAACTTGTAGACAATGCTTATACTGTTTATCCTGGCTGGAGAAATAGCCAATCGAAAACTCTCCTCCCGGTTCTAACACGAGTCGCCACTGTTCGGGTGACAGTTTCCCATCCTTATCCTGACTCGCGGCTACCCGGTAGAATCGCCAGGGCTGCTCGGGTTCGTAGGACTTGCCTGCACCAAATTCGACTCCTCCATGCGATACCCGGATATCCCCTTCCACTGTGGTGGCTCCTCGGAGGGTCATGTTACCTTCTTTATTGATCTCCAGGCGGGCATTTTCAGTTGAGTTATTCTGGTTAGCATCTTCCGATGAGTTTTTCCGCTTAGGACCTGGGTTTGAGTCCTTCTTCTCAGAAT
Source organism: Anaerolineales bacterium (assembly GCA_036276515.1). Lineage (GTDB taxonomy): Bacteria > Chloroflexota > Anaerolineae > Anaerolineales > Villigracilaceae > Defluviilinea. The sequence goes on from DASUOS010000211.1 coordinate 1,623, forward strand.
CTTTGATGAATACAGCAAACCGAATATCATCTGGATCCTGGAGTTGGCTGCTGCCGATCTGCACCCGGGCCCGGCCGGTCGGGTGCCCGATCACCTCCCCAACTAACCCTGCGTAGGGCCGTCCAGTTAGGATGGGTTCGTAGGTAAAGGGTCCACTCGGCGGTTTATCCTGCGTCCGCTTAACCCGGCCAAGGTACACCGGCCAGTCTTCCAATGGGCTATCAGGTGGGGTGCGGGTGGGAGAAAAGTTCCAATCCGCCTCTGGCACATCCGCGGGTTTACGGGGCTCAATGGGATTGGCTGGATTCGGTACGGTAAAGCGCACCACGGGCTGCTCCTGCCAGCGATTGAATGCTGCCGTTTGGCTAGCGCTCACATTCCCAGATGCACCTGCCTGAGCTTCGGAGGGGACACAATCGGAGGAGCCGGGCCGCGGTGGATCGCTTTCCTGCAGAGCATAGACCAGCCAGACATCCAGCATCGTGGAGCCGCGATTCTCAAAATCAGCGTCCGAAATCCCGTAGTTATAGTTCAAAACCAGGAGCCGTCCATAGCCGTCGACCGCCAGGCCCGGCCGGATCACCAGCATATTCTTTTCCGTATCGAGAGCAAGCTCCAGCCCGCGGACGATCCCCCAACTGTGGTGGCCGATCTGGTGTTGGCGCAGGCGGGTCAGGTGGTAATGCTGCTCGTCTTCGAAGTCTTTGAGTCCCAAATACTGTTTCGAATAAAAATGCACTCGTGCGATACTGTTATCGCTCATTCGTCCGATCCTCCTGATGATTAACTAACACCATTTCCGGTGTCTGCTGCCGGGCTAATCTTAAATTCTTCTTTTTCGTATGTGGACATCGTCCGCATTTGAGGTCCAAAACCCACGGCCGTGACCGCTACCAACAATTCGCCAACAGCTTCGGGCGTGATTACCCGCTTAATGGTGGGCATCTTATCGCCAGCCGAGAGAATTAGTCTGGGTGGCAACGTCTCGGAGAAGGTGCTGCCTGGCAGAGTAACATCTAGTCTGACCACTACGCCGATAAGATCAGCCGAGCCTACATTTTCGACATCCAACTCGTATGTCCAGGAGCTGCCGGTGACAGGCGGACTCTCTGCACTGATCGTGATCTTTAATGTAGAGTCTATTTGGTTCGCCGACTCGCCGCGTTCGCGACCTTCCAGGACTGCATCCACAAAGCGCGGATCGGTTGGGTCTGCCTGTATCGGGCCCTGGGTCAGGCTGCCAGACACGGTCACATCACCGTATACGGTCACGGAACCATCCGCTCCAATCCGCAGACGAGGGACAAATTTCGGCTCCTCTGTGACGCCCGTTACTTTTTCCGCCGCGCCAATAACCAGCTCATATAACGATGGATTCCCTCGGTCTTCGGGGTGGAACAGCTCCATACGCAGTTGGTCCACCGGTGGTGGGCTCGGCTGTCCCGGCTGTTCAGGCTGTTTTGCCTTGGTATGGTACATTCGCCACGGTGTGGCTTGAATCGGTTCCTCCACAGGTTTCTCGAAGATGAAACCATAGGAATATTCATCTTCAGAATCCTCCCGGTCGAACAAGGTGAGATCTGCCTGCCTCGTGCGATCGACTTGTTCCTGAGTCCTTTGCAGGACAATACGACCGCGCAGCGTGTTGTGTCCAAAGCTGTCGAGGACCAGCCTCTCATTCTCCAGCTCCCCTGTATCCGCGTTTGGCAAGGAGACCGCGAAGCGCCATCCGCCTCCCTGCTCGGCGCCAATATCCATACTGGTTTCCGCCGAAGGGGCTATCACCGTCTCTCCAACCAGAGAAACATACGGACGGTTGACAGACTGCACCGGAGGCTTCGACCCGGCAATTTCGATCCGGCCCAAATAGACCGGCCATCGCCGCGCCGGGCCGCCAGGCATTTCATCCCAGGCTGCGAAATCGCGATCGGCAGCAATCACGTCGGGCGGCTGCCAGGGGTCTATGGGCTCTGTGGAGGCAGGCTCGACTTCCAGAACGAAACCTTCGTCCCAGCGATTATGCTCTCCCGGCCCGCAGGGATAAGAGCCGCCCTGCGGCGTGGTCAGTGGGCTTTCGGCGAAGTGCAGCCAGACATCAAAAGCGTCATCACCCTGCAATTCCAACCGAAGCGGCTTGGGAACGCGGATCTCGCGACCGTATCCATCTACAGCCAATCCAGGCTGCAGCAAAAAAACGTTCTCCTCAGACTGATCCTTGTGGTGATCCTGTATCCTGTCAGGTTGGACCAGCATCAGCCCAAACACAATCCCCCAGCCGTGGGCGGCCAGAACATGTCTTCGGCGCTGAACCATCCGGTAGGTTTGCTCTCCGGTCAAGTCGGCGGCTCGCAGAATCTGCTTCTCAGCATAACGAACTCGAGGGATGGCCATATTATGCTCCATGCCTCCATCTAACCGGAAGGCTTTGCGGCACTGGCGGCATGCTCGCGCAGATTCTTCGTCAGAGCCTCTACCGCACGAGCTTCCCTGACTGCGGTCTCGCAAAGTGCGAGCGTTTCTTCTTCCCATTTATCATGCACGCCATGATCGCGTAGTTTTTTCGCCAGATCCTCCACCGCACGAGCTGTCTTGGCTGCTGCCTCGGCAAGTACGAACGTTTCCTCTTCCCATTTATCATGCGTGCCATGCTGGCGCAGCTTCTTTGCCAAATCCTCAACTACACGAGTTGCCTTGGCATTTGCCTCGGCGCGAGCGAGCACTTCTTCTTCCCATTTAGTATGGGTGCCGTGTTCATGTAGTTTCTTCACCAACTCATCTGCAAGTCCACGGGCTGTACTGGCGGCTGCAATGACGCCAACGACGCGGGCGAGAGTCTGCTCCAGTGTGGGCGCACGACAAACGCCCACGACGCGCTTGCCCAGGCGGTCTCCGGTGTCAACAACCTGCAGACTGAGGGGTTCATCTGGTCTCACATGCAGGCCGCATTCCCGGTCTTTCTGAAGTTCATCTGTATATGCAGCAATCTGGAAAGTAGTATCTGGGGAAACCACTGTCAGACCCATTTTCACCAGCAGGTCGCGGGCCTGCTCAGGCGACTGCCAGAGGGCCTGGCCAATATTTACCCACCCGGGCCGGGTCGGCCAGGAATCCAGGCTGAGCGGGCGGCGGTGAGGCGGGTAAGGATCGATCGCCAGCACCTTACAATCTCCCCTTTTCGGAACCCATAGATCAACGCGGGCAAGTGGCACGCCCTGGTCGTCGGTACAATCCCTGCACGTCGATTGCAGAGTGTGATTGCGGCAATCCTGTACCATCCAGAACAGGACGTTGCTTACATACTGGTCAAGCGACTTAAGATTTATTTCGTCCATGGTGCACAGGCGATCGCGCAGCCAGCAGAACTGGTGCAGAGGGTGCGCGTCATAGCCGCTGGTCCCGTCGATCCATTTCAGCAGCCAGGCGCTGATATCCTCCCATTTTTTCTCAGGTGAACCCTTGGACCAGTCTGGCGGTTGGCGCTGGTACCATGCCGAGTAACGATTCACCACTTCCCGGCAGGCTTTATATTCGTTTTCCATGATCTGGTCTGCCGCTATTTGCTGGTCGAATGGATCCACCCATGTCAATCTGAAGCTCTCGCGCCGGCGGCTGGGCTGACAATCTGCCGTCCCGTCGGTGGCCACGTATCCGAGGGCAGTCTCGAAGTCTACATCGACCTCCTCATAACGGACCGTGAGAATTTTCTCGTGGAGTTCTCTCTTCGGGATTGGGAAACCGAAGAAGTCGATCGTCCCGCCTTCTCCAGCGCTGCGGCCCCTGCTCGATGTCTCTGGCATAGCGCACGGGTCAGGAAGCGAAGAACAGGCCTCATCCAGCGATATGCTCGTATCCTCGCACACCAGGATGTCATGGCCACAGCAATCCAGGGCGTAACCCGATGTGACGCGCACCGCTTGCGAGCCCGAATCACATTGCACATTTAACCCGCAGACCACGCCCCAGCCATGTCGGAATCGAGAAAGGCGGAATTTGTCCTGGCTCCAGGTCAGGAGCTGGGTCAGGTCGGTATCGGCCAGCAACTGGCCGCCGAAAAAGTGGGGCTGCGTCAGACAATCCAGCTGACAACAGGTCTCCTGGTGGGAGGAACAGCCACATGAACTGGCTTTAGACGCAAGCGGAGCGGGTCGTCGATGCTTGGTCTCTGATTGGGAATAAATTGTGTGAGGCATACCTTACCTCCTATCTCTTCTCGGTTGTTTGCGTTGTCGATCGTCTTTCACATAGAACCAGCTTTCGAACGTCCCGCCTGGCACGCCGTCGCCGGTTAGAGGCCTGCCGCGCAAGTGCTCACCATCAACGGGAAGACCGCGGCAATCGAGAATGAAGTCGCACTTCAGGGTGATGTGCAGCCAGCTATCGGCAATGCTCTCTGGTCCTTCCAGCAAGTCTGCAGGCAGCGGATAGACCGCCATGCACCGGGTAGCCGTCTCCTCTATATGGGGAAGCATCTCGTCACGATCCAGCAGCCGCGTCTGCTCATACCATGACTCTTCGGAACGTCTGGGAATGCTCCAGGGGTGCCAGTCAACGACAAAGGTGAAAACGTTCACGCCAATCGGGATCGGTTCGAACACCTCTTCTGCATCCTCCTCCGGCTCTTCCGCCGCTGCAGGTAGAACCGGCCATAATTTGCGATCGAAGTACACCTCGAGCCGGCCGCCCTTTCCGCCATCCTCTTTCGCCTTCGCCAAATCGGACAGGTATAACATCCCCCCGTGCGGCCAGTTGTATCCCATAATGTGAGTCAGCTGGTCGGGTGAAGGCGGCAATTCCTTACGGCCAAACATATCGATTGTGAAGCCCATCTGCTGATGCTCAGGATCCCACTCCGGATGGGCTGGGTCGAACTCGATCAGGGCCAGTGGCACGAAACCATTCTCCCCGCATGAGCAACCACAATCCAGACAAGTGCCAATATGGCTCACCCGTCCTTCAGCACAATCATCTCGACATTCCCATTGCGGCACTGCCTCGTAATGCTCTTCTTCCACCTTTACCAGCCCAAGATCACTCAAGTGCTTCAAGGCGGACTCCATCTCTTCCTGGCTGATTTGCTTATTGCGGTTGATAAACTTGACCAACTGCTCGAGAGAACATGGCATGCCCACATCTTGCAGCCGGTGGAGCAGCTCCCGCTCCAGAGGTTTCAATTCTGGATTGGCACCTTTCCAACAATCTGGTGGAAGGTCCCCGCGGCGAATCCACTCCAGGTGCGTAACTTCACGCAAGCGATTGGCCTGCTCGCGCTTCCCATGGCTCACCTCCTCGTTATACAAGACAGGGACACGCTCGATTTCTTCTTCGCAGTAGCGCAGGCCCAGAATGTACTGCTCCTTCTGGGTGTTGGCATCGGGCGGCGGAGCCGGGGGAAACTGTAGCTTGTAATACTTGTCCTCTGGCACAACGAGCTCGCGGCCGTAACAGTCTATTGCAATGCCGGGTCGTACTCGCACCCACCTTTTCGCACAATCGGTCGTATTCCATGGCGGGCCGCCCGTCCGATCGCGGGGGTACCGATCAGGATGGTATTCGACCTCTAACCCGCAGGCGATTCCCCAACCATGCAGCAGGCGGTTATGCAAGGTGTGTCGGCTGAGGAAATAATCCTGCTCGCCCTGGAAATCGCGGGCGGTCATAAGCTTGCCTGTAAAATAGTGGTTGCGCTCGGCGACAATGTTCCCACATCCCGGTTGGCAGTGCTCGCGTCTCTCCTGGCAGCCACATGGCTTGGGGGTGAGTTCCTTTGCTTGTTTTTTGCTCATTGTATCTCTCCTAATCACAGTCCTGGGCCTTCATTTACAAAACCACCGTATCGAAGCCCATGCGTGTGGTCTTGCCCAAACGCAGGAGCGTGGATGTACCCTCGGCCAGCACGGTGTCATATCCGAGGCGGGAGCTGGGTGCCGCGCTTGGCGGACGCTGGGGATCCGAATACCAGAGTTGGGCCCGTGGAATGCCTCCGATCAAGGTATCCTGCCCGATCGTCGACTGGATGCCCACCCGGAAGCGAGGCTCCACCAGGTGTAGCGTATATTGGGCTTGTGCCGGCTTCTCGGCCTCCAGCGCCCGCCGCAGCATCTCCACATGATCCCGGGTCCGCAGCCAGCAGGCCGGGATATAAACCTGGAAGCGGTGGGCATAATGGTTGAACAGGTCCAACTGTGGATTGCCAGTGGAAACCAGGCGGGACTCTCCCTCGCGAGCAAACGTATCCAGCTGCAAGCGGCCAACCACCTCCGGACTCCACAACGGCGATGGCGATCCCGTTCCGGGCAGGGTACCCGTGGAAGTTTCCAGGATGTGGCGCTGCCGCAAGCGAAACCCCTCGACTACTTGTGGAAAGCCCATTTGTTGGTCCGGAGGTAGATCGGTGAGATTATGTAAATAGGCCTGGAGAAAAGCCCGCAGCCCGGAAAGGGTACCGCGTCGGCGATAGAACTTCGGCACAGCCTGAAGAAGACGACGTTTTTGCTCAAACTTCCATCGCTGCTCAAGAGGCAGCGCCAGCCAGCGCGCCAGCTCATCGACGAACTTCCCTTCCGGCATTGCCTGGGGATCGAAATGAGCATGGAATTCGGCCAAGCGGCGCTCGAGATCGTCCCATTCGGTCTGGAAGATCATCAGGAAGCGCTCCAGGAAGTCGCGACTGTTATCGTCAGCGGAATAAATGGCTGGAAGATAGCTCAGATACGATTGGCGTGGAAAATAAGCGCGCAGGGCACGGACCGCGGGCGTGGCGTAACCATCGCTGCGCAGCTCGATCTTCAGCCATAGATAGCGGCCTTCACGGCTCCTCACAGCAAAATCGGCGCCGTCACTGGGAGGGCCAGCTTTTTCTGCCGGGTCAGCCTCGGGATCAGGCGGCGCCTGTGGCACTCCAGTGAAGGTGAAACCCAGTACCCAGAGGGGAGATTTTTCCACCGGCGGCTCGGCAGCCTGATCGGCGGTGTAGGTGCTGACGATCACCTGTGTTCCGGACGGGAGTCTATCCATCCCCCAATCGAGCACGATACGATCCCATACGCAACGAAATATCCCACTATCCAGCGCCTTGCTGCGCCAGACTCCGTCGCTCACATACGAGGCTGGGCCGGTTACCTCGGCCCGGTCGAGCTTCGCAGGCTCCCCCTGGCAGTCAAAGATCATCCCAGCGGTCTCTGTTTCCCCCGACAGACATGCCAACACTGGCATTTCGGGAGTGGGCGGAATTTCCGGCGCCCTGCGGCCGCAGCGTTGCATCAGGGAAGCCGGCAGGCAGAAAAATTTGCCCGATGGCAGGCTCAGCAAACGGATGGAGGGCGGGTCGAAGCGGTCGCGCACATCGCTGCTGTCGTTCACTGACTCTACGTGTCTGCCCTCTGCGTCAAATACATCCAGCTCTTTCCGCTTCTTATCCAGGAGATAGACGCGACCATCGCGATCCGTCCGAATACGCGTCCATTGACGAGCTGCTTCCCATTTAAGCGAAACTTCCTCGAGCCCGGTCATGCCATATTCGTGGCGAAAGACCCGCCCGTAGCGGCGGTCAAGGATATAGATTTTGCCTGCATGGGCTGCCAGGTCAACGGGTACCCAGGGCTCGGTCTCATCCTTTGGCGGGCAGACCGATGGCTCCTGTGCATCCCACACAAGGCGCAGCGGCCAGGCGGGGTGGATTGCAAATACCTGGACACGGCGAGCTCCTGGATCGACTACATACAGATCACGGCCGCTGATGGCAATGTTCGCCGGGGCGCGGAACTGCCGAACATCGCTTCCTTTTCCACCGATGGAAGGGAGATCGACGAATTTACTTTGATCTGGCGCGGCCCCGGGTTCAAAACGACGGATGCACCGCCGATTGCTGTCGAGAAGGTACAGCGTGCCCTCTGAGTCAAAGGCAAACCCCTGGGGCAGGACCAATCCGCCCAGGCTTCGATCGGCCGAGTTCAGGCTGAGCGGACCTTGAGGGTCCGCGTCCAGAGATAGCGCGGAGCGGCTCTCCGCAATGTTTGTGGTTTGTGCCGTCCGCCATCCCAGAATGCCATCCAGGAAATAGAATTTCTGTCGATCAGTAGTAGGCTTCACGGTTAAGTCCTGTCCACGAACGGCTCGACCTTAATGTCGTGCTGTGCAACGCCATAGACCATCTGATAAGAGCGCACGGTGTAAGTTTTGTATACCGGCTCATGCGGCGAACCGCGCACGGTCAACGCGAGGTGGCTCACCTGCTGCACATCCGCTACGCTTCGTATCACACTGTAAAGATTCGTTGGGATCAGATCCAGGCCGAAATCTGAGCCAAAGTCTGTCCCTTCCTTGCGACGTGGATCGAGGTAGCGGTTGATCTCCTCGTTCACATGCCTCGCTACGGCGTCGAATGCCGCATAGGGGTTGGCAGCGATCCTGGCCTCAACTTTGACCTCCAGATACTCTGGCTCACGAACGTACAGCTCCGTAGTCAACAAACGATATTGATCCAGATAGCGGCAGACGGATTCGAGCTGTTCCTGTGAGGCGCGAGGAGGTATCTCCTCCGTGTCGGGCACCACCACCACCGTCACCGCGCCTGGCACCTCGACGCCGGGGTAATCTGGATGGACGAGAGGCAGCGCTTTGGCCTGGGCGATGCCTCCGGCGCTTCGAGCCAGGCTTTCGTAATCGGCCGCCGAAACTGCCTGGTTGTTACAGCGCAGGCGAGCAGGGGCAACAGTCTTGAAGTTGTCATACGATTGCTCCTGCTGGCCTCCGGTCGCAGGGCGTTCATTTCGGATCCCGGCTACGCCGATGATGGGGACGCGCGCGGCGCTGATCGCCCCAATGGGCACATTGCCAGCCACTCCACCACCGGCCTTATAGGAATAGGCCATGATCTCGATGCTGGCAGGTGGGATGCGCCCATGGATCCCATCGCCAAATTGGATTTCCCCCGTGGCAGGGTTCAGCTCGTAGCAGGCGTCATCCGGCTCGCAGCGCAAGAGGTCTTCGATACGCTTCCACTTCGTATCGTCGCGCTCCCACTTTTCTTCGCTCCCGCTCGGGTCAGCCAGTCGTAGGTCAAGCGAATTGGCCTGGACCGGGGTGTAACGTAACGTACGCCGTATATTGGGCAATCCATCGCTCACAGGCAGCAGTTCACGACGAACCGTGGTGAGGTTCTCTACCTTGGCAACATTGGCGCGAAGAAATGCAATTTCGGGAACCTGCCCGGAAGGATAGACACGGTCTTCCAGGCGCACGCGCACCCAGAATCGGTCTTGATCCTGCGCCCTGCCTTCTTTAGTCTTCACAATATCGCTGCCGGGACCCTCGACGATAATGGTCCCCTCGCGGGTGAAGGCAATGCTCTCGTCGCTGAACGTACGCAAGGTGCGCCAGAGCCTGGGCTTGTCTCTGACCGGATATTCCCAGACCAGCCTCACCGGAGGCACGGGCCTGGCTTTCATATCGTTACAGGCCACCGGCTCGCCAGCCTGTTCTTTCAATGGGAGAAAGATTCGCAGCTGCATATCCTGTGGAAACAGCCGTGGGGTGGGTGAAGGCACTTGAGGTGGTGGGGTAAATCCGAGATATAACGCGCTGCCGACCTGGGGCGTCCAGCCAAATGGCCGGAAGCTGGATCCGGTAAGGAGGTTGGTGTTGGTCAGGTCTTCAAACGAAGAACCGTTGAATACCTGCACCCTATCCAGCGGCATGGGGATGACGCTCAGACCTTCAAGCGCCTCGAAGATCAAGGACTCGCCATTCTTCCCCTGGGCGCTGAACTGGGCGCGTTCGAGAACAGATGGGGGCTGCGTTCCCGGCTGTGGGGTGAAGGTCAGGTAGGCAACTGCTGGCTGCGCCGGCAAAAGCTCTAGCCCCAGCAGCTGCAGGAAGCGAACATAACTCAGGTCCGGGATACGGTTCATCTGGTACAGCATCAGATCTGTCAACCAGGCGAACAATTCCACCAGGGTGACACCCGGATCGCTTTTATTGAAGTCGGTCCACTCCGGCGTATAACGCGGGATGCGCAACAAGGCTGCGTCCCTCAGCTCGTCGAACCTCCGGGGGTCCATCAATCGAGATGCTTCAGATTCCAGTGGCATAACCCAGCCTCCTGCGGTTATCCTGCGCTGCTTTCCAGGCCCACACCTTCGTTGATGAAGTAAGGGTAGACCAGGTTGTAAAAGGAATTGTTCGATCGCAGACGGTAGTCGATCCGAATCAACAGATAATTGCGTGCTTCCGGGGGCGTCTCGACACGGACTTCGATCACATCGATGCGCGGCTCCCAACGGATCAGGGCATCACGTACGTTGGCCTCGACCAGGCCGCGCAAAGTAGACGTGTTTGCCTGAAATACCAGGTCGTGAATGCCGCAGCCGTAATCGGGCAGCATCTGCCGCTCGCCTGGCGCGGTGCTGAGCAGGATCCAGATACCCTGGCGAACTTTCTCCGGACCATCCAGGAAAAGCAGACGCCCATTGCTTCCGGGCTTGACCGGGAACGACCAGCCCCGGCCGATCAATTCACTCATACTCACTCTCCCTTACGGTCCAATCAATACGGTTGGGCAGCCTGGTGGGGCGATCGTTCCAGTCGGTCCAACGCATTGGGTCATATCGCCCACTCGGGCCGCCGGCAGGCCGCCGATCAGCACGGTAGGACTGCCTGGCCCTGTGATCAATCCACCCACGTGCGGCTTGGGGCCATCGAACAGCGGGCAGGTCTGCATATCGGTCACTCGGGCTGCAGGCATGCCGCCGATCAGCACGGTTGGCAGGCCGGGCGGCATGATCACTCCTCCGTGAGCGGTCATGTCGCCCACCCGGGCAGCGGGTTTTCCCATACTCTCCTCATTCTTTCACATTCAATGCCTAATTGATCATTACGGCAGCACCCTTCAGGGTCAGATTGCCGGTGGCTTCCACGCTCAGGCTGGTTGCTTTCAGGCTCATCGTTCCTTTGGACTCCACGTTAATGCTGGTGGTTGCCTGGACGTCTACGTTGCGCGCCTCCACTTTGACCTGGCCGGTC
>DASUOS010000212.1:0-3298 GCA_036276515.1 Anaerolineales bacterium
AGGATCTTCCCTGGTAAACGCGAGGACGACATGCGTCCCTGAATAATTGCAACAATTTTTGGTTTCATAAATCCACGCGTAGGGTCGGACGGCTGTCAACCCGGAGGGACATCTGTCCATCCCTACATGGTTTCTGCCTCCGATGGGATGGGCAGGGCTGTTACGAATCCCTTTGCTCTGAATTTCTCGACATAGTCGCGCACAGTCCAATAATCCAGGCCGACCTGCTCGGCGATGTCGAAGACGGTGTGCTGGCCCTCGAAGCGCATCATGATCTTTTCAATGGCCCGGTTGAGGGACCAGTTGTCCCGCCAGTCCACCCACAGACCGTGACCGCTGAGGAATACGGGGCCGCGGAACGTCCGTTTCGGAATGTAGTTGCTGGCATAGATGCGGATGATTCGCTCGGCGACCTCCGCCGCGCCCATGAGCATATCTTCATGAATGATGTCGAGATTATCGTCGCTGGTGTGATATTCGTCATAGGGAAAACGGTTGAGCGAGATGCACGGCACATTGACACCCGGCCCGTTAATAACGCGCTCGTCGTTGGCCGGCGCAGCGGCGAAGTCACGCTCGTCATGGTCGGTGTCGCGCAAAACATAATTTGTAATCCGGTCGAGAAGATGGTTGTGCTGCCTGGTATGGTGCCAGGCGATCCGATTCTGGTTGCCGGTCATCTCCAGGAAGATCCCGCCCCGAAGGTTCGGGATAAGCGACTCGTTATGGGCAAGCCAGGCAATGGTTCCAATGGTTTCCGGGCCGAACCAAAAGCGGACGCTCATCGATCCGGCCGGTAGTGGATTCTCTGCCAGCCGCTGCGCCAGCTCGATCGCGCTGACCACGCCCGCGCCGTCGTCATTGGCCTGCATGGGATGGCAGGTATGTGCCTGCACCAGGAATTCGCCTGCATCAGGGTTGGGCCCATCTTTAGGGTGTACGACCGCAGCCGCCACTTTGAATCCCTGGGCCGGGTCGGTCACAAATTCGGATTTGATGACCGCTCGATATCGTTTATCATGCGGCAGGGTGTCAAACAAGTTCTTTGGTAAACAGAACCCCCAGTTACGCTCGTAATATTTGAAGATCCACGGTATCGTGTGCGGCCGCTTTTCGTTGAAATACAGATGCGGCTGGAGTTCTTCAAACGAAAGCAGTGTATCAACCGGCAAAGAATATGAAACAATATGAAGCGGATTTTCCTTGAAATCCACGATCCGCCCGCCGTCCTCGGTTTCCAGATACGCCTCATGGACAACATATCGTTCCGGCACCTTCCACGTCCAGACGGGCGTTAGCGGCGCGTAGGTCTCGATGGTGTAGCTCGATAAATCAGGCATATACGAGCCGACGATCTCCAACGTCCTGTCGTGATCATCGGAGGCAAGAGTACGGTGCAATGGAAAAAATTCTGCAAGGATGGATTTAAGGGGGGAATGAGGTTTCATTCTTTTGCCACAAAGTCTTATTGACTATTCTCTACTTTCTACTCATCTCTCTTGATGTAATACAACAAGTGCGGATCACGCCTCATCTCGCGGGCGGTGAACTCGTAGACTTCATTCGCCTTCATCAGCTTCACATTCGCCGCGCCGATCTTGCGGACTTTGATGACGCCCTTTTCTTCCATCAGGAACCCCATCGGGTCCACTTCGGTGATGACGCCCTTGTCGATGTCGCGGACGAGCATCTCGAAGGTATCGGTGTAGGTGTTGCCGTTCTCATCTGTCACCTCGCCGGTGAACTGCTTCAGGAAGCGATAGTCCACGCCTTCCATTTGCTCGATGTGGTGAAAGAAGGTCATGCTGTTCGTATACGACAGTCCAATGACCATGATCTTCCCGTCCAGGTCGCGCAGCTTGCCGAAGACTGAATTGCGCTCGTAGCTGCTCTTGTACCGCAGGCTTCCCAGCATATCGGCATGTTTGCCCAGGATGGCAAAGGAATAAAAGGGATGAAACACCCGCCGGGCGCGCGGATCCTGGCGCACCAGTTCGGTCAGGATGCCCATTTTCGAAGGCGTAGCACGTACATCCCAGGGCACGCCTTTGTTGAAGTCGAAGTTGAAGGTCGGCATGATCAGCGTCCCTTCCGGGCCAAGTGCCGCTTCCAGGGCACGGATGACGGTCTGCGGGCCGCCCTCCACTTCGCCGAACGATTTGTAGGAGCTGTGGACGAGAAGCGTATCGCCCTCCTCCACGCCAAGGACGCGAAAGCCTTCAACCAGATTTTCAAATGTGAGCATTTAAACTCCGCAAGTTTATCTTTGCCTTGAACCGAAGGCAAAACACGTACTACAGGAAAAGTACCTTATTGCCCGTGCTCCGACTGCGTGACGGTTTTTTGATATGCCTCAAGTAGTTTACCAAAATTCTTCTTCCAATCCGCTTTCTGTTCGGCGGTCCTTCGAGCCGCTTTCCTTATCGTTTCAAAGGTGTCACGGTTTTTGATCGCGTACAGGATCTTTTCGGCCAGATCGTTCACGTCGCCGTCCCGGAAGAGCCAGCCGTTGACTCCGTCTTCGATCCACTCCCGGTTACCCGGAATATCCGACACGAGACAGGGAAGCCCGCAGGCCAGCGCTTCCATCAGGGTCACGGACGAGCCGTCCACATGCGAGGGGGAAATGTAGAGATCGGCCATGTGATACCAGCGCGGCAGATCCTTTTGCCCAACGTGCCCGCCAAAATGGACGCGATCCAGTACTCCACCACTCAGCAGGATCTGGCGGATCTTCGGGCCCTGGGATCCACCGCCAAGCAGGATGAGGTCCACATTCGGATGCTGGTTGGCTACTTTTACGAATGCCCTTGCCAGCACATCCACGCCGTACATGGATTCCCAGCTACGGCTGCAAAAGATCGTAAACGTTTGAACGTTCGAACGTTTGAACGTTTTTGATGTGAAATGTTCAATATCCGTTCCCCAAGGAAAAATGACCGTTTTCGCCGGATCCATCCCGAACTCAATGGCTTTCATGCGAGAAATATTGGCATCGCTGACGAAGAAGGCGCTCCGTTTCAACGTATAGCGCGTTACCCAGCGCATCCAGGTGCTTTTGTCGGCGTCCATGACCAGGTCATAGCCCCAGGACATGGCCAGAATGGGCTGAAAGCCGCTCAGAGCGGCCAGGAACGTGCAGTTCTGGATCGGTCCGGCGTGGAGGAGATCAGGCTTCAGTTCCTTTGTCAAACGTCGAAGGTCGAAGGTCAGTCGTGGAATATCTCGCCAGCGGAACTCTCCCTTGCCGCCGGCCCATAAAATTTGCCGAATATTTTCAGGAAGCGGCCGGTCCTCT
>DASUOS010000213.1:0-12971 GCA_036276515.1 Anaerolineales bacterium
AACTCGAAGAAGGCGCAGGATGGCCAAAAGGGAACGGTCGAATTCCTGCTCACCTCGCACCCGCTCGACTGCCCGATCTGCGACAAGGGCGGCGAGTGCCCGCTCCAGAACCTGACGATGGCGTTCGGCCCAGGCAAGAGCCGCTTCCTGTTCGATGAAAAATATCGTCTGGGCAAGGCGATCCCGCTCGGCGACCTGATCGTCCTCGACCAGGAACGCTGTATCCAGTGCGCGCGCTGCATCCGCTTCCAGGACGAGATCGTCGGTGATTCGGTCCTCGGCTTCGATGACCGCAGCCGCGGCATGCGGATCATCACCTCCTCAGACCCCGGTTTTGATTCGGTGTTCTCCGGCAACACCACCGACATCTGCCCGGTCGGTGCACTGACCACCTCCGACTTCCGCTTCGAAGCGCGGCCGTGGGAGATGGACGCCCAGGCATCGATTTGTACGCAGTGTCCGGTGGGATGCAATACCACGTTGAATACACGGCGCGAGCCTCGGGCGGGCGGCGATATCACAGTCCAGCGCGTTATGCCGCGCCAGAATGAAGAAGTGAATGAGATCTGGATCTGCGACAAGGGCCGCTTCGCCTATCACTATGCCGAAAGCAAGAAACGCCTGTCGCACCCGCTGGTCAATAAAACCCGCGCCTCCTGGGATGAAGCATTGAAACTTGCTGCCGATAAATTCCAGCAGGCCAGGAACGATTTTGTTGTGCTGGCCTCCGGGCGGCTTTCCAATGAAGATCTCTTCAACCTGAAGGGCCTGGCCGACCAGGCAGGCGGCAATGCCTATCTCTACTCTCGCATGGGCGGCGGTGAGCTGACCTCACAGGTCGGCGTGACCGCTGGCACGAACTTTTCCAAAATGGGCGCAGGTACGACGATCGTAGTTGTCGCCTCCAACCTGTACCAGGAAGCGCCGGTCTGGTACCTGCGCGTCAAACAGGCAGCGGATCGCGGCGCGACGCTGATTGTGATGAACCCGCGCGAGACCAAACTGGACCGGTATGCCAATCATGTAGTCCGCTATGCATACGGCGACGAAGTCAAGGCCGTGCAGGACCTCGGCCGCAAGATCAAGGTCGGGGATGCATTCACCGGTGCAGAGAATGCTGTCATCCTGTTCGGCAGTGAAGGGCTGGGCCTCACAGGCTCCGCAAACCTGGCTTCGGCCTGCGCAAAGCTCCTGCAGGACACGGGTCACGTCGGCAAACCCGACAATGGATTGATCGGCGTATGGGAACGAGCCAATGACCAGGGCGCCTGGGAGATTGGCTTCTCTGTCGCTGGCAATCTGGTGGAAGCACTCCGGGGCAAGGCCGTGTACCTCGCTGGCGTAGACCCGGTCTACGATGATCCTAAATTAGCCGAGGCCCTCAAAGGCGCAAGCTTCGTCGCCGTTCAGGATGTAATCGAAACAGCGACGACCGAGATTGCGGACGTCGTCTTCCCGGCCCAGGCGTTCACCGAGCGCGAGGGCACGTTCACATCCGGGGAGCGGATCGTCCAGCGTTTCTATCCTGCGGTGCCGGTCACAGGTGAAGCCAAGCCCGATTACCTGATCACGTCCGAGCTTGCTCAACACATAGGTATTTCGCTGACTGCACCTCTCGCTGCGCAGGTATTCGACCGGCTGGCAGCTTCCGTCAAATCATTTGAGGGCCTGACCTATGCCAGGCTCGCCGAAGTCCGTCCGCAATGGCCGATCGTGGGACGCCAGGATATGTTCTACGGTGGTACAACCTATGAGAACAAACATGGGATGGGCGCGCATCTTTCATCGGCTTCTTCACGCGCTGAAACGGTGGAACTTTCCCGGGCGGAGAGGGAAGCAGATCCGCGTCCCAAAGAGAACGAGCTGCTGGCCGTCCCGGTCAACAAACTGTACGACCGCGGCACGACCGTCATGCAGTCCGCCAACCTGCTGCGCGATTGGATCGGCGGCCCGACTATTTCTTTGCATCCGAACGCAGCCCAAAATCTGGGTGTGGAAGCGGGACAGCTCGTCACGGTCAGCTTCAATGGCACGAGCGGCGAAGCGAAGGTTAAGCTCGACGAAACGATCCCGGCCGGCGTGGCCCTGCTTCCGCGCGACATGGGCTTTGCGATCGACGAGCCTGTCGCAGCAACCCTGCACGTGACCGAAAAGGTGCAATGATGCTAACGGACTGGACTCTCTGGCTTGAGTGGTTGATCAAGGGCGTCGTGGTGACGCTGGCGCTGCTGACCGGCTTTGCCTACCTGACCTGGTACGAGCGCCGCGCTCTGGCGCGCATCCAGGTGCGCGTGGGTCCCAATCGTGCCGGGCCGATGGGCCTGCTCCAGCCGATCGCCGATGCGGTCAAGCTGATCTTCAAGGAGGAGCTGACTCCCGGCAGGGCAGACCGCATCATATTCTTCTGGGCGCCGGTCATCACGCTGGTGCCATCGATCATCATCGCTGCGGTCATCCCGTGGGGTGAATCGTTCACGGCCTTTGGGCGCGAGATCACTCTGTATCTTGCAGATATCAACGTGGGTGTGCTGTACCTGATGTCCATCGCCTCGATCGCCGTTTACGGGATCGTGCTGGCCGGCTGGTCATCGAACAACAAATACGCGATGCTTGGCGGTTTGCGCTCCTCGGCCCAGATGATCTCGTATGAGCTGGCGCTGGGACTTTCCTTTGCCACCAGCATTATCCTTGCGGATTCGATGAGCCTGCTCGAGATTGTCCGGGAGCAGGAGTCGCTGTGGTTCGTGGTCGTCCAGCCGGTGGGCGCCATCATCTTCTGGATCGCGACCCTGGCGGAAGTCAACCGCGCCCCATTCGATATGCCCGAGGCCGAGCAGGAATTGACGGCTGGCTATCACAGTGAATATTCGGGGATGAAATTTGCATTGTTTTTCATGGCCGAATATCAGAAGATGATCGTCATTTGCGCCATCGCCGCCACCCTGTACTTCGGCGGCTTCCGTGAGTTCTGGTTCCTGAAGGATACGATCTTCAGCGTGGACTACACCTGGACGCTCGGATCGTGGCAGATCACGAACTGGTTCCTGGGACCGCTCTATCTCCTGCTGAAAGTGATCGCCCTGCTGTTCGGTATGATCTGGGTGCGAGCCACCTGGCCGCGCATCCGTTATGACCGGCTGATGTCGTTCGGCTGGAAGGTGATGCTGCCGCTGTCGCTGGCGATCACCTTTGTTACTGCAACCGGCATCCTGCTGTTTGAGATGTACGATAATGTCCTGTTCTACTGGGCGATCCCCGTGGTTTCCATCTTGATCGGACTGTTTACTGTTGTGATGATTTACCGAGAATTGAGGAGAAAAGCGTATGAGCGTGCTTGATCCGGTTGTTGAGCTTGTGCGTGGCCTGGGTACCACGCTTAAAATGATGTTCGAACGCCCGGTGACGATCCAGTATCCCGAGGAGAAGCGCCAGGTGCGAAAGCGTTTCCGCGGCCGCCACATCCTGCGGCGCTACGAGAACGGGCTGGAACGCTGCATTGGATGTTCCCTGTGCGCGGCGGCCTGCCCCGCAGACGCGATCTTCGTCGAAGCCTCTGAGAACACGGATGAGCAGCGCTTCTCTCCCGGTGAGCGCTACGCCTCGACCTACGAGATCAACATGATCCGCTGCATATTCTGCGGCTACTGCGAGGAAGCCTGTCCGACCGAGGCGATCGTGCTGGGCGACAACTACGAGCTCTCCTTCTATGACCGCCGCTCGGCGATCTATACCAAGGAGATGCTTCTCGAGCCCGTGCCGTCCCAGGACATGACCACTCCTCAAAAGGTGGAGCCTGGCAAATATGACCGCCGGTCCGTGCCGGAGATGCAAGACCCGAGCGATTAATGATTTTTGATTTTAGGTTGTTGATTGTCAATCTAAAATCGTAAATCTAAAATCAAAAATAAACTATGAACCTCGACCTCATCCTCTTCCTTGTCCTTGCCGTGGTTGCAGTGGCGACTGCCATCGGCATGCTGCTGAGCCGCAACGCGGTGTATTCGGCGTTGTTCCTTGTGCTCAACTTCATTACGGTGGCAGTGTTCTACCTTCTTTTAGGCGCGCCATTCATCGCCATGGCCCAGGTGACCGTCTATGCCGGCGCGATCATGGTGCTGTTCCTGTTCGTGATCATGCTGCTCGGCGCGGAGAGCCTGCCAAAAGCAGAGGTCCTGCCCTGGCAGAAGCCGCTGGCGGTCATCCTGGGATTTGTTCTAATAGCAGAAGCGGCCTACCTTCTCATCACGCGCGCCCGGCCGCTGGGACAGATCGCTCCGCCCGGGGATGCGGCCAATGATCCGCTGACCCTCCAGCAACTGGGTATGTCGCTCTTCCAGGATTATCTGCTGCCGTTCGAGGTCACGTCCATTCTCCTGCTGGTGGCGATGGTAGGGGCCATCGTGCTGATCCGCAAGGAACGAAGGGTGCACTAAATCATGGTCGAGATCAATTATTACATTATTTTGTCTGCGGTCCTGTTCACCATCGGTGCGCTGGGAGTACTCGTCCGCCGCAATGCGTTGATCATTTTTATGTCCATTGAGCTGATGCTGAATTCGGCCAACCTGGCGATGGTTGCCTTTGGCAGTGTGCTGGAAAGCTTCAGCGGGCAGATCTTTGTCTTCTTTGTGATCGCGGTCGCTGCAGCGGAAGTGGCTGTGGGCCTGGCGCTGATCGTCGAGATCTTCAAGTCCAAGCGCAGCATCGACGTGGACCAGATGAACAGTATGAAGGGTTGATATGGAGCTCATTCAAGAAGCAGTACCTACAGGCTTTGCCTACCTTGCCCCGTGGCTGGTCTTTGCCCCGCTCCTCGGCCTGCTGATCAATCTTCTTTTTGGACAGCGCTTCAGCGAGAGGATGATCGGCCTGGTCGCCAGCCTGGCTTCGGGCGCGGCGTTCATCGTCTCAGTGCTGCTGGCTTCCACGGTATCCGCCAATCACGGCGAGGCGATCCGCTGGCAGCTGGCGGAGTGGATCCATATCGGTACGCTCAGCCTGGACTGGACGTTCCGCATCGATTCGCTCTCCACGACGATGATGCTGGTGGTCTCCGGCGTCGGGACGCTGATCCACATCTACGCCATTGGGTACATGCATGAGGATGTGCGCTTCAAGAATGATCCCGGACGGTTTGCGCGTTTCTTTGTTTTCCTGAATCTGTTTATTGCGGCGATGATGATCCTGGTCAGCGGCGATTCCTATTTGATGCTGTTCGTTGGCTGGGAGGGTGTTGGTCTGTGCTCGTTCCTGCTGATCGGCTTCTGGTATGAGCTGGATACGCTGGGACGTCCCTCCTGGGCGAACTCGAACGCGGCGAAGAAGGCCTTCATCACCAACCGTATCGGTGACTTCGGCTTCCTGATCGCCGGTTTCATCATGTTCTGGGCGCTGGGCAGCTTCCAGTTCGATGAAGTCTTCGAAGCCGCCCAGACGGCCTCGCCGGGATTTATCGTCGCCATCACGCTTTTCATGCTGATCGGCGTCGCTGGCAAATCGGCGCAGATTCCCCTCTACGTCTGGCTGCCGGACGCGATGGCAGGCCCGACCCCCGTGTCGGCGCTGATCCATGCCGCGACCATGGTTACCGCCGGTGTATACCTGATCACCCGCTCGGCGGAGCTCTACACACTCGTGCCCCAGGCGCAATACATCGTCGCCATGACGGGAGCAGTCACCGCCCTGTTCGCCGCGACCATCGCTGTCGGGCAATACGATATCAAGAAGGTGCTGGCCTACTCGACGATCTCACAGCTCGGCTTTATGGTCGCCGCGGTGGGTATGGGCGCTTTCGTGGCAGGGATGTTCCACCTGATCACCCATGCCTTCTTCAAGGCGCTGCTGTTTCTCTCGGCCGGATCGGTCATTCTCGGTATGGAACGCGGTCACCATAACCTGGCCCATGGTCACAATAACGATCACGCCCATGGTGAGGGGTCCAATGAAGAAGGCGGGCACGGCGATTCCCACGGGGAAGTGTTCGACCCGGGCGACATGCGCAATATGGGCGGTCTGCGCAGGACCATGCCGGTCACCTACTGGCTGTACATGATCGGCACACTGGCCCTGGCGGGTATCTTCCCGTTTGCCGGGTTCTGGTCGAAGGACGAGATCCTGCTGGATGCCAGCCTGCATTATCCGATCGTCTATTTGCTTTTGAGCATTGCGGCCTTCTTTACTGCTTTCTATATGGGAAGGCAAATCTGGATGGTATTCTTCGGCGGGCACCGCTCGGAGGCCGCGGCCCACGCCGTGGAAAGCAAGCCGATCATTACCGTCCCGTTGATGGTGCTGGCGGCATTGTCAGTCCTGGGCGGCGCGCTCAACCTGCCGTTCGAAGGGTTCCACCAGCTCGGTCACTGGCTGGAGTACACGCTGCACGAGGTCGAATCCCTGGCGCTTGATTACGGGGTGGCGGGCATCTCGACTGTCCTGGCGCTGGCGGCGATCGCACTTTCCTGGTTCATCTATGGGCGCAACCCGCTGCGCACCGGCCAGCCCGATCCGCTCAAGGGACCGCTGGGAATGTTCTTCACCGGCATGGAGAATAAGTGGTTCGTGGACGAAGGCTACTTTGCCACCATCATCAACCCGTTCAAGAAGCTGTCCCAGTTCCTGGCGGATGTGATCGACTGGCGCTTCTGGCATGACTGGTTCCACGAGACGGTCATTGCCGGGACGTACAACTGGGTGAGCAACATTGCCCTCAACCGCTACGCCGACCAGCAGGGCATCGACCGCTTTGCCAACGGCCTGGGTGACGTCACACAATGGTTATCGGCGGGCGCGCGCCGGATCCAGAATGGATTCGTGCGCTCCTACGCGCTGTCCGTGTTATTAGGCGTTGTCCTTATTCTTGGATATTTGATCCTAAGATAGCCAAACGTTGAAAGTTAACCTTCAACCTTCGACCTTCAACCTTTGTCCTTCGACCTGAAACCGCACTTGAGGATAGAACATGAATTTTTTCCTGCAACCACTTACACTGCTGACCTTCTTCCCGCTGCTGGGTGTGCTCGTCCTGCTTTTCATCCCCAGCGACAACAAGAATGCCCTGCGCTGGGTCACACTCATCACCACGCTGGTCACCTTCGGGCTTTCACTGTGGGTGCTGGGCATGTTCGACGCCTCGAACCCGGACCTGCAACAGGTGGCCCAGTATGACTGGATCCAGGTGGCGGGATGGAACATCCAGTACTATCTCGGTGTGGATGGGCTCAGCATCCTGCTCATCCTGTTGACGGCGTTCCTGACGCCGATCTCCATTCTCTCCACGTGGACGTCGATCGAAGAGCGGGTCAAGGATTTCATGATCTTCTTCCTGCTGCTCGAAGTGGGCATGACCGGCGTCTTCCTGGCCCAGGACCTGTTCCTGTTCTACATCTTCTGGGAGTTCACGCTCGTGCCGATGTACTTCCTGATCGGTATCTGGGGCGGGCCGCGGCGGGTCTATGCCGCCATCAAGTTCTTCCTGTACACCATGGCCGGCTCGATCCTGATGCTGCTCGCCATCCTGTGGCTGGGCATCTACGGCGGGACCTTCTCGGTGCCAGACCTGATCGCCCAGGGCAACATCCCCGCTGGCGTGCAGACCTGGCTGTTCCTGGCCTTCACGGCCGCCTTCGCCATCAAGGTGCCGATGTGGCCGCTGCACTCCTGGCTGCCCGACGCACACGTCGAAGCGCCGACGGCCGGCTCCGTCATCCTGGCAGGTGTGCTGCTGAAGATGGGCACCTATGGCTTCCTGCGCTTCAACATTCCGCTCTTCCCGCAGGCGGCGCTGCAGGCGGCTCCGTGGATCGCCCTGTTCGCAACGATCGGCATCATTTACGGCGCGGCGGTCTCGTATGCGCAGGGGGATGTCAAGAAACTGGTCGCTTATTCCTCGGTCAGCCACCTGGGGTTTGTGATGCTCGGCATGTTCGCCCTCAACTCGCAGGGCGTGGCCGGTGCGATTTTACAGATGGTCAATCACGGCCTGAGCACGGGCGCCCTGTTCCTTCTGGTGGGCATGATCTACGAACAGACCCACACCCGCGAGATCAAGGTTTACGGCGGGTTGTGGAAGATCACGCCTGTTTTCGGGGCAATCTTCCTGATTGTCTCCTTATCATCGATGGGACTGCCCGGCCTGAACGGCTTCGTCGGCGAGTTCACCATTTTGCTCGGCGCGTTCGGCTCGCAGGCCATCGGTAATGCCTGGTACGCAGCCATTTCCGCTTTGGGCGTGATCATGGCGGCGGTCTACATCCTGTATATGTTCCAGAAGATGTTCCTGGGTCCGCAGGGTGAGATCGTGGACGAGGTGAAGACGCATGGTCACGGCATCCGCGACCTGAACTGGCGTGAGATCGCCACCGTCGCCCCGCTGCTGCTCTTCATCTTCTGGATCGGTCTGTACCCGAGACCCTTCTTTGCCCTGATGGCTCCGTCTGTCGACAAGCTTGTCGCTGCCCTGCAGACGGCTGCGCTGGCCATGCCGTAAACATCATGACAATTCAGGTTGACCTCACTCCCATCCTGCCGCTCACCTTCCTCGTCGTCTGGGCGTGTGTCCTGCTGCTGGTGGACCTCTTCATCCCGGATGACCGCAAGGGCATCACCGCTGCGCTCTCGGCGCTGGGCCTGGCGCTGACACTTGGCTGGACCCTGACCCAGATCGGCCGGGAACCTTTGGCTGCCTTCAATGGCATGGTCGTGCTCGACGGCTTCGCGGTCTTCGTCAACGCCCTGCTGCTGGTCAGCGGGCTGCTGGGCATTGCCCTCTCGTTTGGCTACATCAAGCGCATGAAGATCGAGCGCGGCGAGTATTACACCCTCATGCTCTTCAGCATCGCGGGTATGATGCTGATGGCCCAGGCCTCCGACCTGATCGTGGTCTTCCTGGCGCTCGAGCTGCTCTCCATCCCGCTCTACGTGCTGGCAGCGTTCGATCGCCCCCGCACGGAATCGGAGGAGGCCGGGCTCAAGTACTTCCTGCTTGGCGCGTTCGCCACGGGATTCGTCGTCTACGGGACCGCGCTGGTCTACGGCGCGACCGGTACAACGTCCCTGGGAGCGATCGTGGAATTCCTGGGCTCGAATGGGAATCCATCCCTGCTCCTGACGATCGGCGCGGCCCTCATCCTGGTGGGACTCGGCTTCAAGATCGCCGCGGTCCCCTTCCATATGTGGACCCCGGACGTGTACCAGGGCGCGCCCACCGCGGTAACCGCCTTCATGTCCTCGGGCGCGAAGATCGCCGGGTTTGCGGCGCTGCTGCGTGTGTTCGCCACCGCCTTCCCATCCCTCGCCGTCGACATGACCGGCGTGCTGTGGGCCATCTCGGCGCTGACGATGATCCTAGGCAACCTGGTCGCCATCTCGCAGAGCAACATCAAGCGTATGCTGGCTTATTCCAGCATTGCCCATGCCGGCTACATTTTGATGGCGTTCGTGCCGTACGGAAATCCGGAGGTCGCCTCCGTTTCGGTTGCCGCGGGGCTCTTCTATCTGGTTGCATATGCCATCACGAACTTCGGCACGTGGGGTGTGGTGATCGCGTTAGAGCGAGCAGAGGGGAGAGGATTGGAGATCAGGGATTACGCGGGCCTGGGACGCAAGTATCCTGCCCTGGCCGCGGCCATGACGATCTTCATGCTCTCGCTGATCGGCCTGCCGCCGACGATCGGGCTGGTCGGCAAGCTCTACCTGTTCCGGGCCGTGATCGCCGGCGGGTTCACCGGCCTGGCCATCATCGGCGTGCTGACCTCCCTGATCTCCGCCTACTACTACCTGCGGGTGGTCGTCACCATGTACATGCAGGAAGGCGACCCCCAGCGCTCGCGCGAATCTTTCCTTGACCTGACGACGGCCTTTACAGCGGTCGTGACCGTCCTGGTCAGCATTGTTCCCCAGTACTTGTTTGCGTGGGCCAGCAGCGCGGTGTTGAGGTTGTTTTAGTTTTCCGCCGAGAACCAGCATGTAATAATTCACATGACAAAATGGGGCTGTGATTTCACAGCCCCATTTTGTTCGGCAATTTACGCATCCTGCCTATTCAGCCTGTCACTTGCGAGTCGGTTGAGGCTGACACCTGCCTCCGCTGCTTCTATTGTCAGCCTGCGATGCAAATCCGGCGGGACTCGTACCATGAACTTTCCGCTGTATTTTCGAATCGCCAGAGGCTCAGGCACAGATTCTCCATTTTTCTTCATATCTGAAACAACCTGCGCTACAACTTGACGGATGCCTTTTAAAGCTGCCTCCGGGGATGACTCCAGCCAGCTCAGGCTGGGAAACTCGGCACAAAGCCCAACATATTCACCGTCCTCCTCGGACCAGGTGACACGGTAGGTGTAGCGGTCATTTTTTAACATTTCGTTCGGCCTCCAGACGCTCAATCGCTCTTAACACTTGCTTTACCTGGTCTGCTTTTGCCATTCCTTTATCATTTTGGATGTTGACTCGCGGATCCCCCTGCCATGGTGTTCTATAGATTCGATGGCTACTGCCTGTTTGTCGAGCCTCACAAAATAGGGCATCGCACACTTTACAAAGATCTTGAAAACGGATCCCCCTGGGGTTGCGATGCATATCTGCAACGATGTCTTCTATCCTTGTCATATCTACATGATATCACTATTGATACTATTGTCAAGAGAGAGTCTTTTTGCCATAACACAGTGAATTTAAACGAGACCGTTGTTTATCCACAGTCCCGTTTTCTTATTGATTTCATTTACTTCCAAATATGCCCGTATCCATATTCCCCCTCAAGCAGCTGTCCTTCGGCGAAGCGCTCGAAGCGGAAGGGGGTGATATCGACGGTCTTCGGCGCACCATCGAGGATCAGCTCGACCAGGCTGGCGCCTGCAGCGGGGGAGGTCTTGAAGCCGGTGCCGCTCAATCCGCAGGCTAAATAGAATCCATCCAGGCCGGAACTGCCGTAGATGGCGCGCTGGTCGGGGGTGATGCCGTCGCGCCCGACATGGATAGAGTGCAGCCCACTCTCTTCAATTTTGGGAATGCGCTGGACCATGGCGTCGATCAGCTTTTCGAGGAAGGTGGGTGTGGGAGTCTGATCCTCGGCATCCGGCGGCTCGCCGCGCAGGGACTCGTCCTCGCCGGCTGCCAGGATCAGTGCGCTGCCCTCCGGACGGAAGTAGCAGTTGATCGTGTCGTCGATCACCGCCGGGAACCTGGCCAGTGACGGCGGGCGGTGCAGGAAGGCGACATCGTGCGACCAGGTCACAAGCGGGACATCGATCCCCGCCAGGCTGGCGACCTGCTTCGCCCACGCTCCGGCCGCGTTGAGGACGATCGGCGCGGAGAAGTCCCCTTTGGTAGTACTGACGCCGGTCACCCGTCCTCCGGAGGTATGGATGGCCGTCACTTCACAATTCTGAATGAGCACAGCCCCATTGCGTTTGGCGCAATCGAGGAAGGAGTTGGTGGACAGGGTTGCGTCGGCATATCCGGAATCGGGCTCGTAGGCGGCGTAATCGAACTGCTCGGTGAGCAGGTCAGGGAAGAGCTTCCGCACTTCCTCAGCGGAGATGACCAAGGTGTTGATGCCGATGCGCTGCTGGTTGGCGACGTTACCGCGCAGCCGGTCTTCGTGCTCGCGTTTGGCGATCTGCATGAAACCGGTGTTGATGAAGCCGCAGTCGCCGCCGACGCGCTCCCGCCAGTTGCTGAAGTACAGCTTGTAACTTTTGAAGGTCAGCTCGGACTCGGCGGCAAGGTCGTAGTGCATGCGGACCAGGCCGCTCGAGTGGCCGGTCGCGCCTGATGCAGTAACGTTTCGCTCCAGGACGGCGGTCCTCAAGCCGCGCTCGGCGAAATGGAAAGCCAGGCTGGCGCCCATCACGCCGGCACCGATAACGATGGCATCGTAGGTTTGTGTCATGGGTTCTCCTTTTTCACCACGACCCCCAAAAACGGGGGCAGGCGTGTCACAAAGGGACACGTAATTAAAGTTGTTGAATTGTAGCAGAATTCAAGGGCGACCCGGTGATGAGGCAGGCACAGGGTGCGCTAAAAGTATGTAGGTGAGTTCTACCACAGGCGGGAAACCTCGACCACGGAGTCGCTCCCTACGTGCATTGGGACAGGTGAAACACGGAGACACGTAAATAAAAAACTCCGTGACTCAGTGTCTCCGTGGTGAGTGGGTGGGTCCATCGACAACCTTTGAGTGCTCCCCAGGCACAGGTCTTAATAAGACAACCCGCCTCTTTCCGACTTGGAACTGCTCGACGCGCCGATATTTTTCGTGAGCTGCCTTCTGCTGTTTATCGGATGCGATGGCTAGAATGCTTGCCGGAGACAGGATATCGAAGACCGCCTCGAGCATGGACGCCATCGGATTGGAACGTTCACCGAATCCCTGCCATTGTGAGTGCAGTCCATAGGGGACATCGCTAAAGACAATATCCACCGACCCGGGCTGGATGTTGTTCAGAAGGGCCTGGCGGTCTGTGGCATCTGCCTGGAACACATTTGCTGCCAATGGCTGATCCGGAGTGGAGATTGCGTTTCGGATCCGGTAGGCGCTTTCCAGGGCAGACCTGTGGGAGTCTTTTTGGTACTCTTCGAACATAGCCGTAATTTCAGCGATGCGCCTGTCCAGGCCGGTGAGGTTCAGCAGTCCCAGGTTTCGTTTCGCGAGTTCGACGGCCTTTTCATCGATGTCCGAGGCGATAATCCTGCGGATGTGCTCCCTGTGCAGATAGGCCACGACGCTAAGGTGGTAGGCGGCGCCGCAGGACGGGTCATACAGAGTACAGGGACTGGATTCGTGATAGATGGCTTTACGCGCCGCGATGCAGCGCTGAAAGATTTCACTTGCCAGCCGGACGGGAAAAGCCGGGTGGCCCGGCAGGCTATAAAACACCCGGCCGCTGGCGAGATCGGAATAATCCTGGCTATGTTGTACAAACTTATATGGCATACTATTCCTGCCGCATGAAGGGACTCTGTCCGAGTGT
>DASUOS010000214.1:0-6858 GCA_036276515.1 Anaerolineales bacterium
ATCGGCATAATGTCCCAGGGAGAGGGGAAAGCAGAGTTGAAATGACAGACATGTATTCACCAGGAAAAACCACCGTTTCGCCGGATGTGCTTGTGACGATTACGCGGCTTTCCGCGCTGAGTGTCCCCGGCGTCAGTCGCATGGCGCAGGTGCCGGGCGGCGTGAACCGTCTTTTCAAGCGGGGCTTGGGCGACGGGGTGCGGATCGAAGTCAGGGATAACGTGGTCACGGCAAACCTGTACTTGATCCTCCGGCAGCATGTCAACATGCGGGAGGTTAGCCGCAACGTACAAAACCAGGTTGCACGCGCCCTGCAAGAAATGGTCGGCATGGATATTGGTGGGATCGAAATCCATATCGAAGATATCGACGCGGATGAAGAGGCCCGGCCGGCATGAAGCCCCGTACCAGGGCACGCTCGCTTGCCCTGCAAGTCCTCTACGAAGTTGATCTCGCCAACCATCCTCCCGGTGAAATCTATAAGTTACGTCTCGAAGAGACACCCTTAAACGAGGAGCTCTCCGAGTTTGCCCGCCAGATCATTTTTGGAATCCTCCCGCTCCGTGAAACCCTCGACCAGATCATCGCCAGGTACGCGCCGGAGTGGCCGCTCGACCAGATCGCAGCGATAGACCGGAACATTTTGCGTATGGCGCTCTGGGAGTTTGCGGTTTCCCACGAGACCCCGATCAAGGTTGCCATCAACGAGGCGGTGGAGCTGGCAAAACACTTCGGTTCCGATTCAGCTCCCCGCTTCATCAACGGCGTGCTCGGCGCCCTGGCAGACCATCAACACGACATCAGGCAGGCGCTTCAAGGCTCCTAAGACGGCTTCACAGGATACGTGTCCCCATGGAAATCTTCGGTATTGGCGCTTCAGAACTCGTCTTTATCCTCATCATTGCGATCATTGTCCTGGGCCCCAAGGATATGCAGAAGGCGGGAAGGACAATCGGGCGCTGGCTCAACCAGCTCATACGATCCGATGCCTGGAGGGCACTCCAACGCGCCTCGCAGGAGGTCCGCCGCCTCCCCACGCACTTGATGCGTGAGGCAAACCTGGATGCCGAGGATCTACGCCAGATGGATCGCGAGATCCGCCGCAACATCGATCCACGGCCGCCATCCGCCAGGCAGCCTGCTCCCAGCCGCGACAAGCCGTCTGTGCTCAAGACCGAGCCTGCTGCCGAGCCACCCGCGGCGCCCGGCGACAACCCCAGCGATGTAAAACAAGATGAATAGATTCTTCGACGTCCTGTGGCGGGTGATCAAGTTTCCATTTGTATTGATCTTCAATATTATTACCTTCCCAATTCGTCTCATCGACAGGGGCATCAAGTTCCTGAACACAGACGTGGACGACCGTCCCGTTCTCGATACCTTCAGCAGCCTCGCCACGGAGGCAGAAGCGCGCGCCAGCCTGTGGGAGCACGTCCAGGCCTTGCGCGCCCATCTGCTTCGGATCGTGATCTGGCTGGCGGTCGGTGTGGCAATTTCATTTTCCTTTACCCTGCGGTTGATGGAATTTCTCGCCGGACCCGTCGGCGGACTGACAAAGCTACAGGCCATCCAGGTGACCGAGGAGATCGGCGTGTTCATGCGCGTGGCTCTCACCAGCGGCATCGCCATCATGCTGCCGTTCATCGCCTTCGAGGTCTGGCTGTTCGCCGCCAGTGGCCTGCGGCCCAGAGAGAAGAAGAACTCGCTGTTGAGCATCCCACTCGCCACTTTGTTGTTCTTGAGCGGTATGGCGTTTACCTTTTTCCTCCTGCTGCCGTCTGCGCTGCCATTCCTGGGCGGCTTCACTGCGATCTCGCAGAACTGGACCGCCGGCGAATACTTCCGCTTCATTACCGGGCTGATGATCTGGATCGGCATTTTCTTTGAGTTCCCACTGGTCGTCTATTTCGTGACCTCGTTTGGATGGATCGAGCCGTCCCTGCTGGCAAAACAGTGGAGAATGGCAATCGTCATTATCGCGATCATCGCCGCCATGGTCACACCCACGATCGACCCCGTGAATATGGGACTGGTCATGCTTCCCATGTCCTTGTTATACTTTGCCAGCATTGGCTTGAGCTATATCGCCTACGCCGGGCGAAAAAGACACATCCGCGAAGCAGAAACATCGGTCTAGCGGGATAACGCACCAGCCCCGTGTCCGCAGGCAGCATTGAGGAGAGTCCATGAAATCACCATCTGTTCTTTCGCGCCGTATTCTGCTATTCATTCTTATTCTTTCCGTGAGCAGCCAGGCGTGTGCCATCACGCTGATCGAATGGCCGAAGATCAACTGGCCCGATATCTTCCCGACGAGCTCATCTAATCCCACCGTCCCGGCAGGACCCACTGCCACACCGCTGCCGCGCGCCGAGGTAACGTTCACCGTCCGCCTGCCCGACCCGCTGCCGGCAGGGGAAGTGCTCGCGATCAGTATCCTCGATGAAGTAACCGGCCTCGCTCTCAACCCGGTGGACTACCAGATGACGGCCTCCGACCCGATCACCTTTACCACCACCCTGGCGATCCCTGACCAGGCCGTGATCAAGTATCGCTATATCCGTCTGGGCGGATCGCGAGTGAACGAAGATACGAACCTGGACGGCACCATTCGCTACCGCATGGTGCGCGTCAGTGGTCCCACGCAGATCGTTGATACGGTGAGCAGCTGGGCAGATAAACCTGTCGGGACCTTGTCCGGCAGCATTATGGGCACCGTGCTGAACGCCAGTACGGGCGTGCCCATCCCCGACATCCTCGTGACCGCCGGTGGTGTGCAGACATTGACCGATTCTGCCGGACGCTTCGAACTGCCGGGTCTGCGCGGCGGAGCCCACAACTTTGTAGCCTACGCACTGGATGGCGCCTACCAGACCTTCCAGCAGGGTGCCGTGGTCGCCGAGAATCAGAGCACACCCGTGGAAGTGCGCATGGCGCCTGCACAGATGGTGAACGTGATCTTCACCGTCTCTGTCCCCGCGGAGACCCAGCGCGGCGTCCCACTGCGAATAGCGGGGAATCTGCTCCAGCTGGGCAACACATTCTCCGACTTGCAAGGCGGCCTGAGCACCGTTGCGGACCGGATGCCCGTCCTGAGTCCGTTACCGGATGGCAGGTACTCTGTCTCGTTGTCCCTCCCGGCGGGCGCCGATATCCAGTACAAGTACACACTCGGTGATGGCTTCTGGAACTCTGAGTTTTCGTCCACGGGTCAATATGTGACCCGGCATCTGATCGTGCCTGCGCAGAATATAAACGTCGAGGACGTGGTTCAGTCCTGGCGGGCGGGCCCGAATGGGCCGATCCTGTTCGAGGTTACCGTTCCGCAGAATACACCAACCGGGGACATCATCTATATTCAGTTCAACCCCTACAGCTGGACCCCGGCCATCCCCATGTGGTCGACGGGACCCAATAAGTGGGCATACAAGCTTTATGGTCCGCTTAATATCGTGGGCTCGTTCGGGTACCGCTACTGTCGCAACGCCCAGTGCGACTCCGCCGACGATGCGCAAACCCCCGGACCCACATCGCGCGGGCACACCGTCACGCCCAGCTTGGCGCCGCAGGATATCATCGATACCGTCCGTGAATGGATGTGGCCTCAAAACTCCGGAAATCCCGCGCTGGTAGCGACCGACATCCCCTCACGCGGCACCACATTCGTAGCGGGCGTTGAACTCGCATCCTATTACGTGCCGAGTATGCCGAGCTTTGTCCAGGCTGCGCTGCAGAACATCCAGGCGATCGGCGCGAACTGGGTTTTCTTTACCCCGTCATGGACATATGTGCGCAGCAACCCGCTCATCTTTTCGGAGCAACTCGGGAAGGACCCCTTCTGGTCGGATACGGTCAACTCGGTCAAACAGGCGCGGGCGATCAATATGAACGTGGCAGTCTTCCCTGAGCCGCGTTTCGCAACGAACGCCAACGAATTCTGGCGCACGGCGCCGCGCGATCCCAGCTGGTGGAACACATGGTTCGACCATTACCGCGCCTTCGCGGTCCATCATGCGGACCTGGCGAGCCTGGCAGGCGCCCAGGCTCTGGTCATCGGCGGAGACTGGATCGCCCCGGCTCTCCCCGGTGGGACGCTGGCAGACGGCACGCCCAGCGGGGTCCCCGCGGACGCAGAGACTCGCTGGCGGACCCTCATCGGCGAGGTGCGCCAGCACTTTCGCGGCAACCTGATGTTTGCCCTCCCCTACGATACGAGCGTGATTGCCCCGCCGATCAGCATCCTGACCGATGTTGATACGGTGTATCTGCTGTGGTTCGCCAGGCTGAGTGACCAGCCAAGCCCAAACAAAGCAGATCTGCTGACCGAAGCCGGACGGCTGCTCGATAACAATGTCGCGCCGATCCAGACACAGGTGAACAAGCCGTTTGTGATCGGGCTGTCCTATCCCTCCTCTACGTATTCCGCCACGGGCTGCATCCCGAACGGAAGCGGAGGCTGCCAGTACTGGACTGCTCTCAGCCGCCCGAACGCCGATCTCACCACGGTCAGCCTCGACCTGCAGCAACAGGTGGATATCTACGATGCGGTGTTCAACGCGATCAACGTCCGTTCATGGATCGGAGGTATGGTCAGCCGCGGGTATTTTGCGCCGGTCGCCCTGCAGGATAAGTCTGCTTCGATCCACGGCAAGCCCGCTGCGGACCTCGTCTGGTACTGGTACCCGCGCCTGCTGGGAAACGTCAAGTAGCAGTAGTGTCGCGACCACCTCATCTCATCTGGAGAAGCTCTGAAGAGCTTGTTGAGATCGCCTTCCAGCGCGCCGCCGTGCGGAAGCCTCGTCCAGGATCAAGCAAAACACGGAGGCAATGCATCTCTGTTTTCCACGCAGAATGATCTAGGGTCAAAGTAGGTCCGGTGCCCAGCCGGACACTTTTTAATTCGGGCGGGTCGCTGACCCGATCCAATGTTATTCGCCGGAGGAGCAATGAAAAGAGCTGGTGTATTTCTTAAGCGGGGGTTGATCGTTATCGTGGTTCTGGGGGTGGTTTTGGCAGCAGGCGGGGCTTATTATTTCAAAAGCTATCTGCCAAATACGGTTGCGCCGAAATCGTTTCCACAGGTTGATGGGGAGGTCAAACTTGAAGGCTTGGACGGACCGGTCGATATCTATCGCGACCGCGTGGGCATTCCGCATATTTACGCGACGACATCTCATGACCTGTTCCTCGCCCAGGGCTACGTTCATGCTCAGGACCGCTTCTGGCAGATGGATGCCTGGCGGCACATCGGCTCGGGTACACTTTCCGAAATGTTCGGTGCAGGGCAGGTGGAAACTGATACCTTCCTGCGTACGCTCGGCTGGCGCCAGACTGCCGAGCAGGAATATGCGGCTCTGGATCCTATATCGAGGGCGATCATTGATTCGTATACGGAGGGTGTGAATGCTTACCTCAAAGATCATGACACAACAGCGCTGAGCCTGGAGTATTCCGTCCTCGGTCTTCTGAGTCCCGATTACAAAATCGCGCCCTGGACCCCGGTTAACAGCCTCACCTGGGGCAAAGCCATGGCATGGGACCTGCGCGGTAACATGGGCGAAGAGATCGAGCGGGCTGTCCTGTTGAAGACGCTCACACCTGAACGGGTCGCCGAGCTCTTCCCGCCTTATCCTGGCGATCACCCCACAATCGTCAACCAGATCGGTGAGGGGAGTCCGGTCAGGATACCGAATGATCCAGCAGGCTTTGACATACCGGGCGAAACCCTGGCGGTGCTGCAACACAACGTTGCCCTCCTGGACCATGTACTGGAGCCACTGAGCGATGGGATTGGATCAAACTCATGGACTGTCTCCGGTGAGCTCAGCGCGACAGGCCTGCCGCTGCTGGCAAACGATCCTCACCTGGGGATTCAGATGCCTTCCATCTGGTATCAAGTGCACCTCGAGTGCCAACCCGTGACAGAGGAATGTCCCTACAACGTGGCGGGCTTTTCGTTCGCAGGGGTGCCTGGCGTGGTCATCGGGCATAACGATCGCATCGCCTGGGGTGTAACCAACGTTGGACCGGATGTGATGGACCTCTACATCGAACGAGTCAATCCGGATAACCCGAATCAGTACGAGGTCAACGGCGAATGGGTGGATTTCGAGACTCGCACCGAGACCATCCAGGTCGTTGGCGGCGGGCCGGTGGAGATTGCAGTCCGTTCCACGCGACATGGACCCGTCATCTCGGAATCGTATGGACCGCTCAAAAACGACAACACAAATGATGACCCCGAATTCATCCCATTCAAAGACCGTGCGGGGATCGAGCTGCCCGGGCAATACGTGATCGCCCTCCAATGGACCGCGCTGGCGCCTTCCACACCGTTCCAGGCAATCTGGGGGTTTGACAGGGCACAGAACTGGGAGGATTTTCGTGAGGCGGCCAGGTACTTCCACGTGCCCGCCCAGAACCTTTTGTATGCGGATGTGGACGGGAATATCGGCTACCAGATGCCCGGGGACATCCCGGTGCGCGCCAGCGGTGATGGGACGCTCCCTGTCCCGGGCTGGACCGACGAATACGAATGGACAGGCTTGATCCCATTCGAGGAATTACCCTATACCTTCAACCCGGTAGAAGGCTATATCGTGACCGCCAATAATCAGGTTCATCCCCGCGAGTATCCCAACTTGATCACCCGCGACTGGGATTACGGCTTCCGTGCCCGGCGTATTGTGGGTATGATCGAGAACGCGCCTGGAAAGATCGATAGCGCTTACATGCAGTCCATGCAGGCGGATGGCTTCAATGCAAGTGCCGCAGCGTATGTTCCCCTTCTATTGCAGATGGATGAGCTCTCAGAGAATGAGACATACGCCCAACAACTGCTCGAAGACTGGGACTACC
>DASUOS010000215.1:0-5249 GCA_036276515.1 Anaerolineales bacterium
GTCACCCGCTGAGTGTGACATCCGTCAACGAGAGTGTACTTACCGCTTGTCTCATAAGTAATTAAACTTTTCCAGTGCGTTTGTAGGCTGAAATTCAAATCCTGAGTTTAAATAATTATGCGGCACTCTGTAATTCAACCACGGCGATGGCCCTTTCTATCTCCAGCCAGGTAAAACAGCTTCGCACACCCGGATGTCTTTATCCACCCAGGCTGTCATTGTCGAGCAGATGGTCCCGGGTCAACTGTTCTGCCAGCGCGACCGTTGCTAACGGAGCATGAGGAACCTGTTGAGAAGACCAATTCTCCATATGCATTTGTTCAACAGGGAATAACACATGATCGGGACAATACGGATACGGGGGTACCCAATCCCAGGCAGGTACCTTGAAGAATATGGAATTGAAATCCAGATAGCGGTTTCTTTCGTCGCTCCGGATCGTTAGAAATCCTGAGGCCCGGGTCAGGTGACGGACCACATCCATCGGGACAACGACCAGGCGCTCGGGTGATCGTGCTTCCTCCCGGTTCAAGGATTTGAGTTCCTGCGATTGGCCAGCAAACTGTCCGAAGACGGTCATGGCAACCACGCGCCGGTTGTTCGGATCAATAATGACCTGCTTCACGACTCCGGAGATACCATCCAGAAAATAAATGATTTCTCCTATAGTGGGCTGCAGGAATGGCCGATTGTTTGATCCGATCGGCACGCCCGAGACCTGCACATGGTTGATCACACCCCGGACATTTGGATGATCGGCCGCGCGTTTCTCTGCCAGCAATTTCACGTTTTCATCACTTACAATACCATTCAGGGTTACCAATCCATGCGATACGCCAGTGTAAAACTTGCAATCGTACGTGTGTTCCAGCGCCCCCAACGAGGCGGCAACTTCATGGGTGAGTCTGTCATCCAGAACCAG
The DNA here is from genome assembly GCA_036276515.1 of Anaerolineales bacterium. Lineage (GTDB taxonomy): Bacteria > Chloroflexota > Anaerolineae > Anaerolineales > Villigracilaceae > Defluviilinea. The sequence goes on from DASUOS010000215.1 coordinate 923, forward strand.
ATTATTTTGAACCCCAACGATGCCGGGAATGTCCCGAATGGCAGCTTCAATTCGATTGCGGCTGGTCGTGTTCACAATGTGCCCGCTCAGATAGACGGCTCCATCTGTTACATGAACATCAAGTTGATCCAGTTCGACAGCCCGCAGAATATCATCCTTCCGGAAGGCCTGGTATATGGAATCTTTAATCCGGGCATCGGCTTTCCGGGTCGCATCGGGGATGTTTCCAGCCTCTGATATCTCCCCGTTTTCTTCGCACCTGGAAATTGCAGGCTCCTTTATTGCGGGCATCTGTAATGGGAACATTGGCTCTCCTCGCTTGACCAGCCTGGATCGTTTCAAGAGACAGGCCTTCAAGGCGTTATGCTTCCGCAGAAAATACTCTTCCTGTAAAGCGTGGGGTTAACAACTAAAAGAAAAAACGGATGGCGATCAGGACGATAATGACGACGGAAAGTGTATCGGTGAAACACCCGGTAGGGGGCAGGCCGGGAGCGATCGTCAGAGCGAAGAAACTGAGGAACCAGTAGAGGGTCAGGACCAGGATGATCGACTCAAGCATGGAGATCTTCTCCTGTGAGATCCTGGTGCCACCCGGTCGTGTTGGCCGGGTGACATTGACCTGTCAGACGATCCATCGTAAGGAAGACATCGTCCGCTTACACATCGAAAGGATGGTGGATCAGGCCAATCAGGAGCTCTTTACTGCCTTTTTCCCGGCCTGAGCTGCTTCGGATACATGCTCCAATTGCTCAGCCACCAGTTCCTGGCCGTGTTGTTTTAATTCCTTGAACTTCTCGCGGCCACTTACCGTGAGCCTGTCTGCGTTCGTGCGCAGCTGCGTCCTGGCATCTTCCATCAGCTCAGTCGTCCGATCGCGCAGATCGATACCTTTTTCCCTGATCTGCATTCTGGTATCTTTACCAGACTGGGGTGCAAGCAGCAGCATCGTGACAGCGCCTGCCAGCCCGCCGATCAATACCCCGGCCAAAACGCCTCCTATATTATTCGTGGGGTTCTTATATTTAAGGTTCTCGTGGATCATTTGTGTTTCTCCTTTGTAGACTACTTATGACCGCAAGTTGCGGCCGTGTATGGACGATGCAGGGTGACCGGTATCTATTCGCCCCTTAGGCGATCCAGATAAATACCTGCGTTCTCCTGCTCCTCTTTCGTCAACAGGATGAACCCTGCCAGCCACTGGATGAGGCCGGAAAGGGCCGGCAGGTTTTTCAAAAAGCCCTTTGATTCCTGCTGCAATCCGGGCTCCTGTTCACGCAGGGAAATGCTCATTCCTCACCTCCCAATTTCTTGTTCAGGGGTTGATATGGCGCTCGCTGGTCGTTGTTTGAGTGGTATCCACTACCGGTCCGCGTGGGCGGTAAAAAAGCAGCCACACGATCCTTTCCACAACCCAGGCGATCAGGGCGTAGATCAGCATGGCAAACAGGGAGGATAGCTCCAGTACCATGCCGCCGGCGGAGGGAGTTGCGGTCATTCCTTCAAAGGGGAGCAGGAACAGGGAGGTCAGGCCATAGATCAGGGAGACAATCGGGCTGTCCGGGTTGGCGGCGATCAGCTTTAGCCCGATGCGGAGCGCAAGGAACGCTTCGAGAATACCCAGGAACAGCCAGATCAACTGGGTAATCTTAAAAGTGAAGATGCGTTGTTCGCGTTCGGGTTCCTGCTGCACGGATTTTATTTCCGTCATTCTTTCGTTTGACATGTTGCCTTTCTTTCTGAGCGTGATTCTGACTGGCTCAAGAACAAGTGGAGCGCTGCCTGTATTCAGGAGCCTGCTCCTTCAATTCATCGGGATCCCTACGATAATCGGCGGCCGGCTACCATCTTATAGATCCACAGCAGGACAACGGAGCCCAGCAGTGTTACCAGCAGGGTCGGGATCGTAATGGCGTCATTGATGGTCCCGACACCCAGAAGGGGGCTGATGAAGTAACCTGCCAGGAACGCGCCGATGACACCCACTACAATGTCCATCAGCAGTCCCTGCTGTGAATTCGTTCGCATGATCCTGCTGGCAATATAGCCGACGACCGCTCCGGCAATCAGATAGATGATAATGTTCACTTTTTATTCTCCTTTTGAGTTTTCAAATGCACGGCTGACCGTGCCTGGTTATGGATCCGGGGTCCAATCCCATCCGGGACGGGAAAGGCGCGGAGATGATGCAGATGATTTACGAGCCGGGCATGCTCGTCTTGAGCCGGGTTTCATACTCATTCATCTGCTTTTCGATTTCCTCTTCGGCGTGTTCGCGCGAATAACCATACTTCTCCTGGAGCAGGCCAACGAAGCTCTCGAATTTTCCAGCCACCTTATCCAGGTCATCATCGGTAAGCTTGCCCCACCAAACTTTGGCTTCCCCTCGCACCTGTTTCCACTTGCCTTCGAATACATCTTTATTCATGAATCCTCCTTTGGATCATTTGGAAAAGCTGTCCCAGTGTACGCCGGCGCTCAGGACAGCCTTGCTGCGCCGGATTTCAAGTCTCTCATTCAGCCAGGTGGCGTCAGCGAGTACGAGCGCTGGCGGCAACGGACCGCAAACGTTCGGCCACACGCTCGGGTGTTTCACCTTTACTAATAAACGCGTCGGCGCCGGAAGAGAGGGCAGCTTGCTGACGGGCGTCCAAATGGCTGATGAGAACAATGACCAGCGCGGCCGGGCAGGCTCTGCGGAGCTCATCCAGAGCTGCAGTAGGTGAGTCGGGAAGCAGATCCCAATCGATCAACAACAACTCTGTGCGGCTAAGAGGCGCCTGGGCCAGCGTTGTTGGCCAATCGGCCGCTTCGCCCACGACATCCATCTTAAGGTCGAGGATCAGGAGACGAAGGGCAGAGCGTTCTTCGGGCTTGGCATCGGCAACAAATACGCGGGTCATACATTCATCATACGCTACAAACTCCCCAACTGCATCCTGCGGTTGGGGAGTGTTTGTCTCCGCCACTTGGGGGATGGTCCCCCTTGATGGGATAAGGCGGTGTGTTCTATTTGATCAGCGGGCTCAGGATGAGTACCTGGAATATGGAGTCACCTGCTTTTGTTCGCGGGACGATGATTCTACGGGCAGGGTAAAGTAAAAGAGACTGCCCTTGCCCATTTCACTCTCGACGCCCACCTGACCCCCCAGCTTCTCGACGATGCGGAGCACGATCGACAGGCCCAGCCCGTGTTCCAGATCACCGAGGCGGCTAACGGGATTGAAGGATGCGAACAGGCTCGTACAGACTGCAGGCGGGATGCCTTTACCGTTGTCACGGACCCAGAACCGGAGCGTATCACCTGTACTGGCTGAAACGCCCAGCTCCACAAACGGCGGGCGGCCGCCGTATTTGAGGGCATTGCTGATGTAGTTGGCCCACACCTCTTCGATCCAGGGTCCGTAGCCGATGACTTCCGGCCAGACCTGCGGGAGGACGATCTGAGCCTGCTGTTCCGTGATCATATGGCTCAAACGATTCTGAACGTTCGCCACGATCTCGGCCATGTGCACAGGCTCCAGCAGTGTTTCGGCCTCGCTCACTTCGGCGAAGTGCAGCAGGTTGTTGATGATTCGTTTCATTTCGGATGCGGTGAGCCCCATTTGCCGCACATATTCATTCAATTTCTCGCTGGTAAGACCGGGAGCGTTTGTGATCAAGCTTGAAGCAAAAGCCATAACGACCAATGGTTCCTTGAGATCATGGGCAACCATGTGGACGTATTCTTCCAGCCTCTTGTTTCGGGTCTGCAGAGCAGATACCTGCCCGCGCAATTCGGTCCTCGTGCGTAGCAGTTCCTCGAACACATCTTCCAGCATGTCTTGCAGAAACCCCGGGTCTTCTGCCAGCACTGCCAGGCTCGCACCGGACTTTTTGCATACCAATTCCAGAAGCGTCTCGCGATCTCCGTTGGATGTCATGGTGCTGCTTCCTTCTTCCCTTCGCTGATATTTGCTTAACCATATTCATACTAAAGCAAACAACCCCCAATCACATCCATCTCCCAGGGGAACCTTTTCTCCGCCACTTGGGGGATATATCGATCGTCTGGGGAGTCTATACCTCTGCCAGCTGGTGGACGAAACAAGCTCCATGTACTGAAGGATCGTATTTCCCCCGGGGTATCTTCACAGAATCTCTGGAAATGAAGCTCCTGTTCAGCCACAACCACGCATCCGATGGCGGCAAACCTGTTAAGCTTTTGCTGCATCGGCGTGCTACAATGATATTGAGGGTTTCGCCTGCACGCGGGGGACTTTCTGCTGGCTTTTATTCCCTCCCAGATAAAGGAGTTCGTCATGGAAAAGAAGAATCCAATGCTCGC
>DASUOS010000216.1:0-5508 GCA_036276515.1 Anaerolineales bacterium
GGTGAACGTGCACCACTCGGCTGAGATCAGGGGGGAATGATAGCGATATTTCCGCGGACCCACAACCCGCGGATGCTCATTCAGCTCAAATGCAATTTCAGTTTTGAAGGTCAGCCGGGTGCCTTCCAGGATGACTTTTGGGGTAAGTTTGTTGCCCATCGCACAGCAGTATACCCGATTGTTTTTGTTCGACCAAATCTGCTGCCAGATTGGAAAAGATGGGAGAAAGTAGCTCCATTAATGAACAGCTCACCATCCTGGACGAGTATCAGGGCGAGCTGGTTCATGAAATAAATGGGCGCCAGCCATTATGGATCATCCGGGCAGAGTGCAGTATGTAGATACTGCTGGCACTCCTGCAGAGTCAGTGAACGAGTGACCCGCTGTTGAGCGAGCGCCATCAAATCCTCGATCTGGAGAAGATACATCCGTGTGGTGCCATCGCGGTTGGCGGTTGCCAGCCGTGTCCCATCCGGGCTGAAGGCAAGATTTGTGACCCCACCAGCATCGCTGTACAGCGTGAGAACTTCTCTGCCTGTACTGACGTCCCATAATTTGGTGGTCGAGTCCGTGCTGCCGGTGGCGATGAACCGGTCGTCCGGGCTGAAGGCGGCGCTGAAGACCAGGCCGGAGTGGCCGGAGAGGGTCATCAACTCCTTGCCGGTCCCGGCATCCCAGATTTTGGCAGTGCCATCAAAGCTGGCCGTGACGAGCTGGGTGCCATCCGAATTGAAGGAAACCTGCCGGATTGCGTTTTCGTGACCGGAAAGCAACAAAAGCAGTTTACCCGTACCAGCATCCCAGACACTGGCTGTGCCGTCAAAACCGGCAGTTGCCAGACGCCTGCCATCCGGGCTGAAGGTGACATGGACCACCATCTGGGTATGTCCGCGTAGGGTAAGCAGATCTTTACCTGTGGCCGCATCCCATACTTTGGCCGTGTTGTCAAAGCTTCCGGTGGCCAGGCGGGTCCCGTCTGGATGGAAGGCGACGCTGACAACAATGTCTGTGTGCCTGGCCGGGAGAGAAGAGAGCTCCCGGCCTGTCTCCGCATCCCAGATTTTTACTGTCCTGTCATCACTTGCGCTGGCAATCCGTGAGCCATCCGGGCTGAAGGCAAGACCGCGAACAATTGCCGTATGTCCTTCCAGGTTGAATAACAGCTGACCTGTCGCAATATCCCATATCTGCGGAGTTGGATTAACGTTACTGGTCACCAGGCGAGTACCGTCAGGACTATAAGCTACCCAGGCAGGGGCGGGAGAAGGCAGAGCTGGCTCGTTCACAACGGTGAGCAGCTCCCGGCTTGGCGATAGGTTCCAGACCCGCGCCGTCCTGTCACTGCCAGAAGTGACGAGCCTTGTCCCATCCGGGCTGAATGAGGCCGACCAAAGCTGGTCGCTGTGCCCCAGCAAGGTCATGAGCTGTTCGCCCGTGCCAGCATCCCAAATTTTTACCTGCCTGTCCCACCCGGCACTCACGATCCTCTGGCTATCCGGACTAAAAGCAACGATGCTGAGAACATCGGTGTGACCGTAGATTGTCCTGAGCTCCGTGCCATTGCTGGCATCCCATATTTTGATGGTTCGATCGGCGCTCGCCGTGGCGAGGTGTTTGCCATCCGGGCTGAAGGCTGCGCTTCTTACCTGGATCGTATGCCCGCTGAGCCGGATCAATTTTTCGCCCGTGGATGCGTCCCAGATGCTGGCCCATCCCATTTCACCATCTTCGCAGGCCACGACAAGGCGTTTACCGTCGGGACTGAAGTTCAGCTGGTTGATGATGGCGCCTTCGCTCTCTTCATGCATCATCAGCAATCGTTGACCTGTTTTAACATCCCAGATCCTGGCGACGCCGTCGGTGTCGCCGGTTGCCAGTAGTGCCCCATCCGGGCTGAAGACCGCGCTGAACACTTCGCCGGAATGGCCGGTGAACGTTTGCAGCTCCTGTCCGGTGCGTGCATCCCAGAGCCGGGCCGTTGTATCGACACTCCCGGTGACAAGCAGAGTCCCGTCGGGACTGAAGGCGATGCAGTAGATTCCTCCGGTATGTCCTCTCAGGGTGAATAGCTCCTCGCCGGTGTCTGCATCCCAGACTTTTGCTGTCCCATCCGCGCTCGCAGTCGCGATTCGCGAACCATCCGGACTAAATACGGTCCACCAGACAATATCCGTATGGCCAGCCAGAGTCCGTTCAACCCGCGCAGCCTGGATGGCGCGGCGAAGCGCGTCTTCTGCCTCCGGTAAAACCGTCTGGCTGGCGGAGTAGGTTTGCTCTACTGCCTGTAATGCAAGCAGAACACTGCGCTCGGGATCTACATCCAGATTCAGATTGGCCTGGCTGGATAACTCGCGCACGGATGCGATCAACGATTGCTGCTCCGCCGTATTTCGCTCGAGGAGAGCGAGCGCTTCGGCAGTGGCGCGGCTACTCGCATCTGCCTGTGCAGTCAACTGGGCGCGGACTGCCTGCTGGGCGTTTCGATCGGAGCTCCATGCGAAGGTGACGGCCAACCCGGCCAGGACCAGGGCTACCGCTCCGATTGCCGTAATTAGGCGGTTGCGTAGTCTTAAGCGGCGGGCAGAGCGTCTTTCCGTCTCGGCCAGTCGTTGGGCAGCTTCGAGCTCGCGCTGGCGCTGCCGTTCACGCTCCAGGGCATCGTGTTCCACTTGCTCCATAGAAGCAGTGAGAAAGGCCTGTTCCGCTGCATTTAGTTTTTCTTCATGGGTCAAGGCCCACTCGCGGGCCTGCGCCAGGCGCGCTCCACGATAAAGCTCGGATACGTCATGGCCGCGGCGCTGCCATTCATAAGCCGCCTCGGTAAGATGGCGATGCAGGAGCAGGCCTTCGCGGTCCTGCGTCAGCCACCCGCGCAGCCGTTCCCATTCACGGATCAACGCTTCATGGGCGACCTCAGCACTATCCTCGTTTAAGGTGATGAGACGTGCTTCTGCCAGTGTGTTCAGCACTGCCCTCAATTGAGCCGCTTCGATCGACTGGCGTACCAGCTCGTTCAACGCTGCCCGGCGGCGGGTATCCTCCGTTCCTTCCCCGAGCTCGGTGAGGCGCAAAAAGACATCCCGGGCGAGTTCCTGCTGGGTTTGATTGAGCTGGTCGGTGAATACACTCTCTGCTGTTTCTGCAATTGCGCCGCGAACGCCGCCAGAGGCATGGTAACCGTCCAGTGTGAGCGTGCGCCCCCGGCGCCTTTCCCAGGTGGCGAGCAGGGCGTGGGAGAGTAATGGAAGGGCTCCCGGCTCGGGTTCACCTGTACCCTGGGCGCCGATGTCATTCAGTAACAAATCCACCAGGCCAGGTTCAAACTCCCAGCCGCCTTGCCTGGCAGGCTCCTCAATGGCACTTTTCAGCTCCTCTTTGCTCATCTGTCCGATATATTCCTGCTCGGCTGCTACTGCCTGGCGCAACAGTGGATAGTGGGCGCAGTGAGAATAAAAGTCCGCCCGCAGGACGATCACAACGAATGACGCTTTGGATGACTCCTGCGGGAGACTCAATAAACTTTCAATGAACAGCGCGCGGTCTGCGTCGTTATGGCAGAGCGTAAATGTCTCTTCGAACTGGTCCACGAGCAAAACGAGCGGACCGTTCCTGGCCTGGTCGTGACCTGGCTCGAGCTGCATTTCAAGCGCTTTGAGTGGATGTGCGCCTGGAGTCAAGATACGAACATCCCATCCTTTCTGCTTGAGCGCCACGGCCAGCCCGGCGCGTACGAGCGAGGATTTGCCGCTCCCGGAGGCGCCGACAACCGTCAGTAAGCGTGAGCCTGTGTCAGTGGTGAGACCGGTGACGCGATCCACAAGCCGCGTGCTTAAGTTCTCCCGTCCGAAGAAGAGCTCTGCATCCGATTCATCGAAATGTAACAATCCTTTGTAAGGAGCAATACCGAGGGCAGGCGCTTCCTCCTGCCGTGCGGACTCTGCCAGCTCAAGAAATCGGGCGATCCACACAGGCTCATTTTCCATGTGCAGGGCCGGGACGAACAGCGCTTTGAGCGCAGAAATGTCCGGCCGCCTTTGATTCTTCTCCAGGCGCGTGATCTGGGCGTCACTGTACCCGACTGCAATGGAGAGCTCAAGCTGTGTAAGGTGCTCTCGTCGCCGCAGGTACTTCAGTATGTCACCAAACGTTTGGAAGGAGTCGGGGGATATCGATTGTGGGGTCATCAGGTGAATGTTTCCTCCAGATACATTCTATGATGTTGACAAGGCGAATTCAAGAGCTAGATGCTCTGATTTCTCCTTTTGGTAGTAAATGTCAGGTTTTTGAGAACAGAAAAGGCTACGATGACGCTGCTGACAAAATCAATCTTTATAAAGGAGACCCGATGAACACCAGATCTTTGTTATTGCTCTTGCTTTTGTGGATCGTTGGCGCCTGTGCACCGCCAGCACCGGCAAACCCTGCCGATCGGTTTGCCGGTACATGGGCAGGCGCCATGAGTTTTACAGATGATGCGAATCGTAAGGAAGACATCATTGTCACCATACCGGCGGATTGCAGCGAGGGAGGCATATGCGGCAGCCTCGACAATAAAGCCGTGGGCTGCACCTGGGAATTGACGCTGGGATCGATCGACGGCAATGTCCTTACATACAGCTTTTCGAAGACCATGAGCGGTGAATGCCCGGCTCTGGGTGGCGGCACACTGACCTTGAACACGGACGGTACTCTTTTCCGCGAGCACGAGACGCCCGATTTCACCGCGAGTGGGACACTGGAACGCCAGTAAAAAAAAGGAGAAAAAAATGAAATCAAAATATCTCTTCAGGATCGCAATCTTAGTGGCTCTGGTCGCCAGTCTTCTTGCCGGCGTTTCGAACGTCCTGGCAGATGATGTCGTAACGACCGATGCCATTGCCGGTACCTGGCATGGGAACATGCATTTCTCCGGGGCAAACCCTGTGCAGCGCATTACGCTCACGATCCCGGCAGGCTGTGAGCCTGGCAGTGTGTGTGGAAGCCTGTTGAACTATCCAGTTCAATGCACCTGGGAAATCACCTATGATGGTTACAGCGGTGGCGCATACCAGTATCATTTCTCGGCTACACTGGATGGGAACTGCCCGGCGGGCTCGGCGGGTTCCCTCTCCCTCATGCCAGACGGTACGCTTTACCGTGTTCACACAACCCCCATGTTCACGGCCACGGGATACTTGAATCAGCTGCCGAGTGCTCTGAAGTAAACGAATCCTCCCCGCCCTGCCTGGAACTATTATCCAGGCAGGGCGGGGAGATCACTCACTGATGTTACGCACATTTCTACTTGCAACAGCCTGGGTTTCCCGTATTACGGTCTTCTACTGGATCTTCTGCGTAAGGTGGGTAACTCATTCTGCATAAATTCCCAAATTGACATCCATCCCCGCCTCATGTAAACTCCCTTCATGGATGTAGACCTCGACCTGTACCGTCACGAGATCCGCGTTTCCACAAATCCGCTGGTCCGGCTGTCGGCGATCGATATATCGCCCGATCACCCCCAGCGGA
>DASUOS010000217.1:0-4781 GCA_036276515.1 Anaerolineales bacterium
CCCCCTGTAAAGGGAAGGTTTGTCAGCGAGTTTCCAATGGGATCGGCGATATCCGTCTGGGCGGGGATGTCCAGCCGGATCGTGCCGTTCGTGGTCCCGGTATTGACACTTACAGTATAGATGTTACCGGAGCCTGAAACGCCTGTGATAGATGCTCCGCTTATCCCTGAAGTTGAAAGTTCGAAGTCTCCGCTGTCGACACCGGTAACATTGGCAGAGAATGTTACCGTGAAGTCCACACTGGCAACGGAGGTGGGATTGGCATCCGCACGCACGATGGATGAAACCAGGGTCGGCGTATAATCCAGCGTCCAGGTATAGGATGCAGGAGTGGGATCGGGGTTGGATAGGTAGTCTATGGCACGCACCTCGAAGGTATGGCTGCCAGGCAAAAGAGCCGGTGAAGTGAAGGGACTGGTACAGGAGGTAAAGCCGCCGCCGTCCATCTGGCACATGAAGGATGCAACGCCACTGCCGCCCACGTCGCTTCCGCTAAAGGTGAAAGTGGGTGTGTTGTCGCTGTCGGGGTCAGGGGGTGTACTACCGATAGTAGTATCTGGCGGATCGTTATCAACGAACTCATAGGCGCCAATATCACAATGAGCACCCTGCGGACGGCTGATCCCGCGCTGATCGGTGGCGGGACAATCCGCATCATTCCCTGCCTCGATCGCCGGCGACCCTGAGCCGAGCGCCATCGTCTGGGTAAAACCGCCGTTATCCTGTAAAGCTCCGAGCAGCGGATCCTGGTCCAGGTTGCCTGTCCCGGTATAACCACCCTCCACAATGCTGTACCTTACCGTGGGTGTGCCGCTGGCATTATAGATCTCGACCTGAGTGCCCTGGGTATTGTTATACAGGATAGAGTTGGTAATCACCGGACTGCTAGACTCGTTGTAGATACTGCCACCATTCTCAGTGACTGAGTTTTCGCTGAATGTCACATTTATCAGGGTTGGATTGCCACTGAATGCATTATGTAATCCACCTCCCCTGGGAGCTGAGTTGTCATGAAAGGTTACATTTGTCAGCGTTGGGCTGCTGGTTGAAGTGGTCATACCGCCGCCTCGGCTGGAAGCACTGTTACTCACGAAAGTTACATTGGTGAGGATGGAATGGCTGTTGAGGTTGTTGTACATTCCGCCGGCTCGTTGTGCAGAGTTGCCAATAAAGGTCACGTTGGTCACTGTTGGGCTGGCACCGTTATAGTTGAACATTCCGCCGCCAAAAACCCCTATGTTGTTGCTAATGACCATGTTGGAGATCGTCGGGCTCCCGCCGACGTTGAGGATGCCGCCCCCATTGAGCTCTGCGGGGTCGCCGGTTGCATTGCCTGCCGTGATGGTAAAACCGTCCAGCACGGCTGTACTATCTGTCCCGCTGCCGGTTACTACATGAAAAATATTATCGTCGCTATTGGCTGGGACACCGATATCACCGCTCAGAATGGTGACGTTCACGCTGGGATCCCGCTCGTCGAGCGCTCCCTCGGTGCCATCGAAGCCTCCATAGACACCGATACCGTCTAAAAGCTGGAATGTGGCGCTTCTGTCCAACTCGGTAGGCGGGTCACTGGGATTGGAAACCGGATAATATGTTCCGGCAGCAACCCATACCTGAGTCCCTGCCGGGGGAGCGGAGAGGAGCGCGGATTGAAGATCCGTGTACGCGTCCGCCCAGGATGTGCCATCCTCTGCGCCGCCGGCACTGGAGTCGACATAAATAACCATAGTAACCGCGTAGGCAGGACGCGCTGCGAATCCGAACACCCCGATCAGCAGAATCGGGATCATCAGCAATCGCAAGGACCTGGACATCAAGGTTGTACTAGAATGTGTTCGCATATTGAATACTCCGAATAACTTGATTTGATATATGGCAGCTGTGAGAAATATATAGACATGCTTAGTGTTTTTTCCCTTTGCTTCGCTATAGGAAGAGTTGAATGATTTGTTCGACAACTCCTGTACAGGTGGTTTTTGAGCTATTACGAGACGGAAAAATACTGTTTTAGTTTCGTACATCAGGGACAGTAATAGATTTGCAATTTTGTAAGAATATCTTTAACTACCGAAATCTGTGAAATCATCTCTACTCGTAGCCATCTTCAAAAGGACTTTTTGCATCTTGATTGAAAGCAATCCCCACGAAATGTCTCGTGGGGATTGCATAATCAGCTACGGTAGGGGCGAAATATTATACGTCCTGGCAATGAAGACTGCCATCTGGTCTCGTGTGACCGGCGTGGCGGGACAGTACTGGGGAGGGCTGGCATTACAGCCGGCAGTGATGCCTTCGGCTGCCAGGCGCTCGATCCAGGCCGCGGCCCAGTGGTTTGTCGGTACATCCTGGAACACTCCGCTGGGGAGCGGTGGTGAATAGCTCGAGCCATATTTGGCTTTCAACAGGAAGACCGCCATCTGGTCACGGGTGACTGGTATGGAGGGGCAGTATTGAGGAGGGCTGACACTGCAGCCAGCGGTGATGCCTTCGGCTGCCAGGCGCTCGATCCAGGCCGCGGCCCAGTGGTTGGTCGGTACATCCTGGAACACTCCGCTGGGGAGCGGTGGTGAATAGCTCGAGCCATACTTGGCTTTCAGCAGGAAGACCGCCATCTGGTCACGGGTGATTAAGGTGTCGGGGCAATAGTTCGGAGGGTTGGCAGTGCAGCCGGAGGTCACGCCGGCAGAAGAAAGACCTTCGATCCAGCGCCAGGCCCAATGATTGCCAGCCACATCCCCAAAGGATGTGCCATGAAATTGCAGGTTACCACCGGTTGGAGGCGAAGTTGAACCGCCAGCCTGGCCGTTATATTGGGCAACCTGTATGCGATAGGGAACACCCGCCTGAGCGTTAAATGATAAACGTGATTGGAACCCTGCATGCGGGTCGTCATTACAGGCAATGAGGTTCAGGCTGTTCACATTCGAACCTGTCCAAACTGCAATGTAAGTGTCGTAATCCGAACCAAAAGTATCAAAGGAAACGTTACGGGTGGTTGGAGAAGTGAACTGGTACCAGACGTCTTTGGTACCTTTTCGAATTTGAATTCCTCCACAAAGCACTTGTTCGGCGCCTTCTCCTGCATCAAGAGCGCCGGTGGTGTCAATGGCATCCGCATAGGGAATACTTCCAACCACCCTAGGAGTACTGAAACTGTCATTCCCAGGTGGGTCAGTAAGTGCCGCAGGTCCACCATAGATCGTCGCGGCTCCATCGACATCGTCAGATTGCAGGCCTGCCAGACTCGGGTTATAGTACGAGTTCATGACGGCTAGTATGTCATTCTCATGGTCCAGACCCAGGGAATGCCCGATCTCGTGCAGGGCAACGACGCCGATATCGATCCCGCTGGTGTTGCACGTCCAGTTTTCCTGCCGGTCGAAGTGCATATCGCCTGCGGCGGATGTCCCGTTGGGAGGAGGATAGTAAGCATGAGCCAGGACCCTCGAAGGTCCGTCGAAGGTGTGTGCCCCGATGCGGATATCCCCACCGGCTCCGGATGCATTAAAGGCGGAGCCGGTGTCTGTAACCTGTTCGAACTGAATGTTGGAAACCACCTGCCAGGCTGCAAAGGCATTCTGGATATCAGCGATGAAGCAGGCCTGAAAACCGGGCAGGGAACTCAGGGACACACTGCTGCCAAAGCCTGAGGAGTTGGGCTCGGCGCTCAGGCTGAGGCCATTTCCCATAAAGCTGTAGGTGACCGTGCCGCCGGATGTGCCCAGAGTTGTCGATCCCCATTTCCTACCATTACCGTCTAAAACAAACTCAGCAGAGGATTCACTTCCTATGAGTACCCCGCCATCATCGATAAATGTTGGGGTTTCGCCTTGCAGGGCCCCAGCAGGGTTTTGTGCCTCGATCTCTTCATAACACAACTTCGAAACGCGGATATATTCCTGCGCCGCCGCCCGGGTCTCCTCGTTGGCCGGGACGGAACCGTCAGGAGCAAGAGTGCTCAGGAACCGGGCTTCGGCATCGGCCAGCATCTGCCCGCATGAATTGGGCGCCGCCGGTGTTTCCGTTGCGGCAGAAGCGCTCCCGACGCCCAGGCTCAAAGAGAAAATCGCCAGAATAAGCATGGATTGTGCCATCAATTTCGCCTTGCTGATCAAAACAAAGTATTTCATGTCTTCCTCCAGATTACTGTAAATTATATCTGTGCCCTCCTACAACATATGTCCATTTAACAATACTGTCAATAACAAATATGTTTGTTCGACTATCCTACTTTAGTACTGGATGCAATGCTGTCTGCCTTTCCCAGACGCGCAAACATGCCCATTCCAGGGAAGGGCGTAGAACGATTCGTTTTGTTGGTTGCGCAAGTGACTTTTCGATCCGGCAGGTTTTTGGAGTTTAATCGAACACTTCGGCTTCTTTGAGCGATTTTCCCTGCGAATCCTTGGTTGAGAGAATGGGAATGCCGCTTTCGTCAGGCCAGGAGATGCCGATCGAAGGATCGTTCCAAATAATCGAACGTTCCCACTCAGGCGCATAATAATCGCTTGCTTTATACAGTACCTCCGCTTCCGCGCTGGTGACGAGAAAGCCGTGCGCGAATCCCGGCGGTACCCATAGCATTCTTTTGTTCGCAGCCGATAAATAATCGCCTACCCATCGACCGAAGGTGGGGGCGTGTTTTCGGATATCCACCGCCACGTCGAACACCTCTCCGGCGATAACGCGGACCAGCTTTCCCTGCGGCTGGCGAATTTGATAATGAAGGCCTCTTAACGTGCCACGACAGGATTTGGAGTGATTATCCTGAACAAAAT
>DASUOS010000218.1:0-5036 GCA_036276515.1 Anaerolineales bacterium
TCCGTCAGGACAGGCTTGCGGTCCTCGTAGTAGAAATCGACGTGGTCGAATTCGATCTCGCCCAGCAGGGTTTTTGCTTCGATGGCATCCGGCCTGTCATGGACCTCCGGCGGGGTGTCGGCCAGCTTGAAGATCCGCTCCGCCGAGGCGATGGAATGCTGCATCTCGGCATAGACCCGGGCAAAGTCCTGGATCGGCCACATCATGAAAGTCAGATAGGAGACGAACGCCTGGATGCCGCCGATGGTCATCAATCCGATCGTGATCTGTGTACCACCGTAGCCGATGATGAGACCCAATGCGATGGCGGCAATGATCTGCACTGTAGGCAGGAAGAGTGCAGAGAGCCAGGCTGCCCGGTAGGATGAGTTGTACATCCGGGTGGTCAGGTGTTGGAACTCCCTGGTATTTTCATCTTCGCGCAGCAGGCCCTTGACCACGCGTACGCCCTGGAAGTTCTCGTTGAAGGCGCCGGTGATCTTCGAGTTGGTGCGCCGCGTGACCCGGTACTCCACCAGGATGCGCTTGCGGAATTGAACGGCGATGTAGAGCATCACCGGGATGACCGTGAAGACGATCAGCGCCAGCCTCCAGTTAATGATCGCCATGAAGATCAGGGAGGTGCTGATGTTCATGATTGCCCAGGTGGTATCGACGATACCCCAGGTCAGCAGATCCGAAACGCGGCCGGTATCGGATGTCACGCGGGCGATCAGGCGACCCACTGCATTCTGGGCGTAGTACGAGAGAGACAGGTCCTGCAGGTGGTTGAACAGCATCTTGCGCAGGTCGTATTGAACCCGCTCGCCGAGCACGCCTGCCAGGTAAATGAACGTGAAGACGAACCCGGACTGCAGGATCAGGAAGGAGCCGTAAATCCAGGCGATGCGCGTCAGGGCAGCCTTATCCTTCAAGGTGATCCCGGTGTCGACGATCTGCTTGTTGAGGTAGGTAAAGTAGGCATCCAGCACGGATGTCAGCAGGATCGTGACCATGAAGCCCACAACCCATTTCCAGTGCGGCTTGAGCAGACCCGCGATGCGCTTGAGCACGGGGCCGGTCAGTTGTGAGGTATGTTCCTCTTCCTCGAGTTCGATCAATTCTTCTGTCATTTTGTTCTCCTGTCGTTCTGGTAGAGGCGTTGCATGCAACGTCTCTACCTACCAGAACAACAAATTAATTCACACGTGAAACTTCCTGTTCCAGCTCTTCATCGATGCGGGTCTGGATGTCGTAGATCCGGCGGTACATGCCGTCCATCTGCGAGACCAGTTCTTCGTGTGTACCCATCTGGATAACTTCACCTTTGTCCAGCACCAGGATCAGATCTGCGATCATCACGGACTGGATGCGGTGGGCAATGATGAAGGTGGTACGGTTTTCCATCAGTTCGTTCAAGGCATCCCGGATCGAGGCTTCGGTTTCGGTATCGACCGAGGAGGTCGAGTCGTCGAGGATCAGGATGCGCGGGTTCTTCAGCAGGGTTCGGGCAATCGTCACACGCTGCTTCTGTCCGCCGGAGAGGGTCACGCCCTTCTCACCGACCAGGGTGTTATAGCCATCGGGGAAGGACAGGATCACATCATGGACGGCGGCTGCCCTGGCGGCGCGTTCCACCTCTTCCTGGGTCACATCGCGGCCCACGCCGTAGGTGATGTTGTCGCGAATGGATCGGCTGAACAGGAATGGCTCCTGTTCCACAATGCCGATCTGCCTGCGCAGGTAGGCACGGGAGTACTCTTTGAGCTCCACGTCATCGAGCAGGATGCGCCCGCTGGTGTATTCATGGAAGCGGGGGAGCAGGTTGACGAGCGAGGTCTTGCCTGACCCGGTGGATCCCAGCAGGGCAATTGCCTGTCCCGGCCGGACGTGGAAGGAAACATTTTTCAGCACATGGCTCTCGCCGTCCGAGTAGATGAACGACACGTTCTCGAAGCGGATGTCACCCTTGACCGGGCCGTCAGGCTGGACCTTGCCGTCGAACAGCGGCTCGCGCGCCTGCTTGACGATCTCCATGATGCGGCCGTAGGAAACCATCCCGGTCGAGGCCGAGACGATAATGCGTCCCAGGTTGCGGATCGGCCAGATCAGCCAGACGACGAGACCTACGTAAGCGATGTACATGCCCACGGTAATCTCGCCGTTGATCGCCATGTTCGCAGCGTAGACGAAGCCGAACAACATCTGCAGGCCAAGGACGATATCCGAGAGCGGCCAGAACATCGAGTGCATAAAGAGCAGGACTTTGCCCTTCAGGTACTTACCCCAGTTATCCTTCTCGAATTTGCCCTTTTCATAGTCCTGGCGGGCGAAGGCCTTGACAACGCGTACTCCGGTCAGGTTTTCCTGCAGGGTGGTGGAGAGTACGGCTTCCTGAGCCTGGTAGGCTTCATAGGCCTTGGTCACCTTCTTGAAGAACCAGACCGAGACAAGCAGCATGAACGGAATGGCGACCACGGAGACCAGCCCCAGCCTGATGTTCAGGTTCAGGATGGCGATGAAGTTGATCACGAACAGCAGGATGATGCGTCCCATGCCGATGCCCTGCTCGCTGAAGAAGCGGCGCAGCGCGTCCACGTCGGAGGTGACGCGCTCGATCAGGTCGCCGGTGGGAGTGGTGGCGTGGTAGGAGAAGCTCAGGCGCTGGATGTGGTCGAAGAGGAAGTCGCGCAGGCGGCGCGTGATCCCTTCGGCCGTGTAGGCGGCCAGACGTCCGGAAAGGAACGAAAACGTGCCTTCGAACAGGGCCAGTCCCACGAAGCCCACCGCGATCCAGATGAAGGTCGAGGTAAGGCTTCCACCGATTGTTTCACCCTCCGTCAGGACATCGTCTGCAAAGTAACGGAGGAGCAGGTAGGTGAAGGTCTTGGCGAGCGCGGAGAACGCCAGGGCGAGCGTCGCAGCAAGGTAGGGGAGGCGGTAATCGGCCATCATCTGCCAGAGACCCTTGAGACGGTTCTCCTGCAGGGTTTTGCGGAAGTCAAATGTGAGGGTCGGCTCGAGTGTGGTCATGTGCATTCTCCAGAAAATAAAAAAGGCTGCGGCGGGTGCGCCACAGCCTATAAAATCAGGACAGAGAAGACCTATGGACGGTCTACAGGCGCACTACGATAAGGGAAGGAACCAGCGGGGATAAGATCGCTGATCGGGATAAAGAACCGGGTGTTGAACATGCAGTGCGCTCCTTTCGTTGAAATTTGCTTACTTATCTAATTTTAAGTATAGCGTTTCGAGTTTACACCGGGCAAGTTGAATGTGTCAAGGTTTTTGAGAGCTGGATATTTAATTTTGTCAGCGCTTGTACAACGATATCGTTTTTTCAGATCCCCTCGACTTGTGCGGCGAGGTTGTTGATCCATTTGCGTGAGCGGTAGCGGGAAATACCAAGGACCCACTTGGCTGCCTCCTCCGACATGGCAAACAGGTAGACATAATAAACGGGGAGGTGGAGCACGTTCGCCGCCAGAAAAGCCATGGGCACTCCGACCAGCCAGATAATGATCCCATCCAGGAAGAGCGAAAAGCGCGTGTCGCCGCCGGCGCGCAGGATGCCAACTACGATGGTCATGTTGTTGACCCGCACCCACAGGAAGAACGTGACCACATTAATAATATATCCCGCATTTTGTATCACTTCCGGCGAGACGTTGTAGAGCGTCAGAATCGGGCCTTTGACAAGCTGCAGGAGAAGACCGATGATCATGCCCCCAACAATCCCCAGCCCGATCGAACGTCCCGCAAAGACAAAAGCTTCGTCCTCTTTGTCTGCACCGATACGGTTACCCACCAGAACAGAAGTGGCATTGGAAATACCAATGAACAACACGAAAGCCACCTGCTCGATCGTGCTGACGATGTTCATCGCCGCGAAGGATGTCGTGCCCATTCGGCCATAGATGACATTGTACGTTGTGATCCCCAGGGACCAGAACAGCTCGTTCAGGATGACAGGCATCATCGGGCGAATGACTTTGCCCATGAACGCTTTATCAAAATCGGTGAGCTCACGTAACGAGGCAGCAACGGGGGACTTTGTTAGATACGTGAGGGTAACCAGTGTAATGCACTCAAAGGCTCGTGCAATCACAGCCGCAACGGCAGCCCCCTGGATTCCCA
The DNA here is from genome assembly GCA_036276515.1 of Anaerolineales bacterium. Taxonomy (GTDB): domain Bacteria; phylum Chloroflexota; class Anaerolineae; order Anaerolineales; family Villigracilaceae; genus Defluviilinea. Next base: position 4,117 of record DASUOS010000218.1, read on the forward strand.
ATTCAGGTAATCCTAGTTTGCCAAAAATCAGGGAGTAGGAAAGAATGGTGCTGATCGAAAGGGCGATCACACTCACGGTTGTCGGGAGCTTCACGTTTCCGGTCGAACGCATGACCAGGGCATAGCTGAATGTGACGCCAAAGAACAGGAAGGTCCACGAAAAGGTGCGGATGTAGTTCGCACCCAGCTCGATCACGGTCGCGTCCTTCGAATAGATGCTCAGGATTTGGTGGGGAAGGAGCTGGGCAAGGGCAAAAAATATGAGGCTGGCAGAGATCGCCAGCATCAGGCACAGACCCAGGACGCGCCGCAGGTTTGGAATGTCGCGGCGTCCCCAGAACTGGGCCGTGAACATGGCCGCGCCGCTAATGATCCCAAAATGGACGAGGTTGAGTAAAAAGGCAATCTGTCCGGCAAGCCCTACGGCCGCAACCGACGCGTCGCCTTTCTGGCCGACGAAGACGACACCCAGCAGGTTGAGCCCCGAAAACATCAACTGCTGGATGATGATCGGTACGGCGATCTTGCGTACTTCGTGGAAGTAGTCAGGGTCCCGGTAAAAATCTAGGACTTTATTGAGTATGGACACGCTGCCTCCAGTGCGGCTCGATTATAAGCGTGTGTAAGACGCTTTTGTCAGCGTCCATCTAAAGAGGCAAGGAGTATATGATGAAACGTTTGATGTATCTAATGATACTGATTTTGATTACGGCCTGTGGGAGCCCAACAGAAGCGTCCGCTCCCGAACCTTCCGCCACTTTATTTGTCTCGCCACAGGCAACCCTTGAATCAGCCACTCTACTGCCCGCCTCAACCGAAGATCCTGCTTCTACCACTTCTCCCGCTACAGCCGTAACGGACGATGTATTTAGCCGAATGGGAATTACCCTTCCCGCGCCTGTTTGTACTTCGGTGACCCA
>DASUOS010000219.1:0-5154 GCA_036276515.1 Anaerolineales bacterium
TCGATCAAAATAATCTTTTACCCCTGCTGGGTGCGGCAGCGTCCCGCAACCATTACCTGCCGGTGCAGGTGATCGAATCGGGCGCGTTCATCGGGCTGGGCACGGTCATCTCGGTGGTGGCCTCGGGCAGCTACGGCGACCCGGTGCTGCGTGCCAAGTTAACGTACACGGATGGAACCGAAGCCCGGGCGGAGGTCAAATTCGGCGGGCTGGAGCTCCTGCCCCTGCCCAGCGGCCAGTCGGCGCGTCTCAGCCTGCAGCCGCTGCGCCGCGCCGATGCGGGGCTCGGCCCCGGCAAGGGCGGCGCGATCCAGGTGACCGGCGGCGCGCTGGGCGTGGTCATCGACGCCCGCGGCCGGCCTCTCCAGCTCCCGGCGGACCCGGTCCGCAGGCGCGAGCTGATGAAGCGCTGGTCGTACACGGTGGGAGGCTGACATGCTGGCACCTGTGCTTCACATCCTACCCCTGACGACCATCGTTCGCGAGCGCGTCCTGCCGGTGGCCGGAAAAGTCAACATGCACGTCAACCAGCGCGTCAACCCGACCGATGTGGTGGCCGAGGCGACCTTTGCCCGCGAGCACGTGCTGCTGGATGTGGCCCGCGCCTTCGGCATCTCCGCCAACGCCGCCGACAAGCTGATCAAAGTCAATGAAGGGGATAAGCTGGCACAGGGCGCCCTGGTGGCCGAGAAACCGGGACTGCTCCCGCAGACCATCAAAACGCCGCGCGCCGGCCGCGTGATGGTCGCCGGCAGCGGACAGGTATTGATGGAGGTCGGCGATACGCGCATCGAGCTGCGTGCCGGCCTGCCCGGTGTGGTCACCCAGGTCATCCCGGAAAAAGGTGTGGTCATCCGCACCGCCGGCGCGCTCATCCAGGGCGTGTGGGGCAACGGGCGCATTGACAACGGCCTGATGGTCAGCCTTCTTGAAAAGCCGGACGATGTCCTGCAGGCCGGGCGGCTGGATGTCAGCCTGCGCGGCTCGGTCATCCTGGCCGGCCAGGTTCGCGACCTCGACACGTTGAAAGCCGCCGCGGAGCTCCCCGTGCGCGGCCTGATCCTCTCGAGCCTGCCTTCTGCTTTGCTCCAGTCTGCCTATCAAATGAGATTCCCGATCCTGGTGACCGAAGGGTTTGGGAGCCTGCCGATGAATGCAGCCGCCTTCAAGCTGCTGACGACCAGTAACAAGCGCGAAGCCACGGTCAACGCCGAGCACTTCGACCGTTATGCGGGTCATCGTCCGGAGGTGATCATCCCCCTGCCGATCTCCAGCGAGCCCGAAGAACCCACAGATCTCAGACTCATCGAGATCGGCCTGCCGGTGCGGGTCAAGCGCCCGCCGTATGCCGGCATGGTCGGGACCATCCTGAACCTGCCTGCGGGACTCAGCCTGCTGCCCAGCGGACTGCGTGCGCCCTCGGCCGATATCCGCCTCGAAAACGGTGAGACCGCCCTCGTGCCTTTGGTTAATCTTGAAGTTGTGGGATAATTAAATCGCAAATTGAATTGAGGAGAGTGCAGCATGTCGAATTACGATGAAGAAACCACCTTTGAAGAAGAAGCTCCGCCCGAGGAATCCAGCAACCGCACATTCCTTCTCATCGCCGGCCTTCTCGGCGGCCTTGTCCTGCTCGGCCTGCTCTGTGTTGTGGGATACATCATCTTCTCGAGAGGGACCAACCAGCAGGCGGAAGCCACTGCCCTTCAGCAGGCGACCAACCAGGCAGCCACCATCCAGGTGGGGCTCACCCAGACCGCCCTCGTTGTGGGCCAGACCCAGACCGCTGCCGTGACCAACACACTGCCCCCGACCAATACACCGGTCATTGCCCAGGCGACCGGCACTCCATCCCCGACGGAGAACCCGGCCACAGCCACGGTGGCAGCCGCCTTCACCCAGCTCGCCATCTCCACCGGGACGGTGATCGCCACGTCGACGGCCCTGCCCAACACCGGCTTCGTGGACGAGTTTGGCGCTCCTGGCCTGCTGTTTATGGCGATTGCCCTTGTGGTCGTTATCTTTTTGGTGAGACGCCTGCGGGCCGCGCCGACCCGATAGATTTCCCTTCTTAAAAGAGCAGACCCTGATGGCACAACCATCAGGGTCTTTTTTTTATCTTTTTGGATCGGTTCAGGCTTCGGCCGGGACCAGGGTCATTTTGGGACTCGGACCGTAGGCGTTCTCACCTGCCTGGCTGTCGGTGATGGTCAGGATGAACAGCCAGATGCCGCCGATGAAGGGGATCAGGCTGATCAGGATCCACCAGCCGCTCTTGCCCACATCGTGCAGCCTGCGGACCGTCACCGAAAGGGAGGGGATCATGATGGCCAGTGAGAACAGGCCGTAAAACAACCAAAACATGGAACCTTCGCTTACCGACCCCAGCAGCATGTCGAGGGCCAGCGCCCCGAAACCAAAGATCAGATTGAACAGAAAGAACATCCAGTATTCCATCCTGCGCGCCCGGCCGCTGAAATCGACGTACTTCTTCATTGCTATTAACCACCAGTTCATGGTGCATCTCCTTGTGTGATGAAAGTGTTGTGTTGTTCGTTTGTTGCTGCGTACTTGTCTGCGAAATCAGCCGCAGGACTGTTTGTGAAGAATTCGATTTTATATCTTTCCGACCAAACTCCTTTCCTGATCGCCATAGGATGTCAACTGCGATGTAAAGCGAAGATCGATTGAGATTGTATCCCCAGGAAAGGAATCATGTCTTTACAACTTGCTTTCAGTGGGCAAACAAATTTAAAAGGATTGAATAGCTTGGAGACGGTCGAACGATACCACCTGTGATTACTATCTGAATCGAAGCCGTGTCGCATCCACCAGACGCGGGATACTCTCCGGCACCAGGCCGAAGGAAAAGATCGGCTCGATCAGCTCGATCTCGATCACGGACAGTGTGCCGTTCACCCTCAGAAAATCCAGGCGGGCATACAGCAGGTCAAAGGGCAGGGCGGCGATCACGGCCTCGGCCTGCAGTAGATCGTCCGGAGCGGGCGTAGCAGGCTGCACCGTCCCACCGTAAATCCCCTGCACCCGGTAGTCGTTTGCGGCTGGTTTCTTTAACAGCACATGGCTCAGCTGCCGGTTGAAATAGATGAAGGACCACTCCCCCTCACTGAGGATGGCTTCGATGAATGGCTGGACCAGGTACTCGCGCTGCGGCTGGCTGGCTCGCAGCTCCATGAGCGCGGCCTCCAGCTCGTCCAGCGGCACACGCTGCGAGTGAGATGCCCCCAGGCCGATCGTGGGTTTGAGGATGACGGTCTGTCCCTGACGATCGCCGAACAGGCGCTGGACCGTGCCGGCGTTGACCTCCGAGGCGGGGATGGTAGGGATGACCGGTATGCCCCATTTCTCCAGGTCGAACAGGTACTGCTTGTCGATGTTCCAGCGGACGGCCGGCAGCGGGTTGAAGAGCCTGCAGGACGAAGCTTCGATCCGAGACAGGACCTCCAGGAAGTGTTCCTGCTCGTCGAGGTAATCCCAGGTGCTGCGGATCAGGGCAATGTCGAAGTCATTCCAGTCGACGGCCGGATCGTTCCAGACCACGGGCCGGGCATGGACTCCCTGTGCCTGAAACCCCTGCACGAGAAGTTTGTCCTCTTCGAATAATTCGTCCAGGTCCACCTCCCAGGTCACGAAGCTGGGAAGCTTCCCGCAGCGCAGGACCGCGATCTCTTTCATGCAGGCTGGCGGTGATGAAGGTTAACGGAGGATCTTGCCATATTTGATGACTTCCTCCTGGAAACCGAATCTCTCATAGACATGCCGGGCATGAGTGTTGCCGGCAAAGACGTACAGGGTGAGCAGGGAATAGCCTTTGGACCGCGCCCAGTCTTCGGCGGTCTCGAGCAGCAGGCGCCCGGCGCCGCGGCCTTCGAAGTCGGGCGCCACGGCCACGTCGGAAATGTACCCGTGCGCTTCCCCGCTGAAATAATCATTCTGCGTCTGGAGGTGGATGAATCCGGCCGGAACTCCTTCTTCTTCGGCAAGGAAGAAGGCCGAGCCGGGGCCTGGTTCATCGAGAGCCTCTGCAAGGGAGGTCCGATTGGTCCGGTCCACGTCCTCAGCCCGCCGCCAGGCAGGAAGCTCGAAACCGGAGAACCGCCCGACGAGTGAAAGGATGAACTCCCGGTCGGCAGGCTCGTACGGCCGAATGTGGATCTTCATGAGCGTGTCTCAGAACCGTTCTTCAGTGAGCGCAGGAAACCGAAACCGCCCAGCAAGGACAGGACCACGCCCACCCACCTGTAGGTTTGGATCGATTCCTGCATGACGATCATAAACTGGCCTGAATCCATACCGCCGCCCTGCGACAGCAGGTAGTTATTGGCCGCCTGGCTTCCCAGACCGACACTGTTGATCATCAATACCAGACCGCCGGCCAATACGACCAGTGCGAGGATTGAGGAAGAGTTTCTGTTCATCGTTTGAACCTCCGTTGAGTCTTGATTGATGCTTAACCTGCGACAGCTCATACAGGCATTGAAAAGTTGGAACACTTTGATATACATATGCAGCGAGTCTGGATGACATCGCGTATTCCGCAAGTGCGCAGCGCCGTCACGAGGTACTTCGACCTCCTAATACGTCTAAGACCTGCGGGTTCACGACGTTGATGGGGGTACCCGCCGCGTAGGCGCTGATCTGATCGAAGATATCCGAAAACTGGATTTCGTACTCGTCCCGCGTCACATAGCCGATATGCGGTGTGCAGACAACGTTGTCCATTGTCAGCAGCGGGTGGCCGGGGTCTCGCAGCGGTTCGTCTTCGTATACATCGATGGCAGCCATCCCCGGCCGTCCCGCGCGCAAAGCATCGACAAGGGCACCCGCCTCGATTAGAGCCGCCCGGCTTGTGTTGACCAGCAGGGCGCCGGGTTTCATGCTCGCCAGATCGTCCCGGGTGACGATTCCACGGGTCTCCTTGACCAGCCGCATGTGCAGGGAAAGTACATCGCATGATTCGAAGAACGCGCGCTTGCTTTGTGCCGCCGAATAGCCATCCCTGCGCGCACGCTCCAGCGATGCCTCACGCGCCCACACCAGGACATTCATCCCAAAGGCTTTTCCATAGCCTGCTACCGTCGCGCCGATCCTTCCATACCCGTAAATCCCCAGCGTCTTGTCGCGCAGGCTGCT
>DASUOS010000220.1:0-5096 GCA_036276515.1 Anaerolineales bacterium
GAGGGCCGTCTGCATGCCTTCTGCCATGCCGTGCCGGGTCTGTGGCATTTCATGGGCGTGATGCTCTCCGCGGCCGGCAGCCTGCAGTGGTACCGCGATACGCTTACCCCACAGATGAGCTTCGATGAGCTGGTGAAGGAGGCGGAAGCTGTCCCGGCCGGCAGTGAGGGACTGCAGTTCCTGCCGTATCTGAGCGGCGAGCGCACGCCGCATCCCGACCCGCTGGCGCGCGGCGCCTTCATCGGCCTGACCCTGCGCCACGGCCGGGCGCACCTGACCCGGGCCGTGCTCGAAGGTGTGGCGTTCGGTCTGAAGGACAGCTTCACCCTGATCCAGAATGCAGGCCTGGGTGAGATCACCCAGGTGCGGGCCTCCGGCGGCGGGACAAAGGGCGCTCTCTGGCGGCAGATCCTGGCTTCTGCCCTGGAAGCGGAGCTGGTGACGGTCAATACAACCGAAGGCGCGGCCTACGGCGCAGCCCTGCTGGGCGGGGTCGGCGCGCAGGCCTGGCCGGATGTGCTGACTGCCTGCCGGGCCTGTGTCAGGGTGACGGGAGCCACCCGGCCGGATGCGTCGCAGGTGGAGGCCTATCGCAGGGCCTACCCGCTCTACCGCGAGCTTTACCCGGCGCTCCAACCGGTCTTCCATAAGATGTAGTCACGTCTTTGACGTGACGAATACATGAGAACAGAGAAGTACCCAAAATTGAGCCCCATGCCATGGGAGGTACGGCCCTCCTCTCCCATGGTTCCCTTTCCTTCCAAAAGAGAGTATAAATCGCTGAAATCAGGATAATCATTCCTGTCCAAACCGTTTAAACAGTGTATCCTCGACGAAGGAAAGGAACCTTTTCATGTCACCTGTCCGCTCCAAACGACCCTCCCTCTTTGAACGCCATCCCGATAACCCCATCCTCACCTCCGGCGACTGGCCGTACCGGGCCAACACGGTCTTCAACCCCGGCGCGATCGGCATGCCGGATGGGAGCACGTTACTGTTATGCCGCGTGGAGGATATGCGCGGCCACTCCCACTTAACGGTCGCCCGCTCGCAGGATGGGATTTCCAGCTGGCAGATCGACAGCCAGCCCACGATGCCCGCCGATTTCGAGAACTACCCGGAAGAGATCTGGGGCATCGAGGACTCGCGCATCACCTATGTCCCCGAGCTGGAGCAGTATGCGATCTGCTATACCTCCTACTCGCGCGGCGGACCCGGCGTCTCGATGGCGCTGACCCGTGACTTCCGCACGTTCGAGCGGCTGGGCGTGGTCATGCCGCCGGAGGACAAGGATGCCGCCCTGCTGCCGCGCCGCATCAATGGGGAATGGGCGCTCATCCACCGCCCGGTGGGGACCTTCGGCGCCCACATGTGGATCTCGTACTCCAACGACCTGAAGCACTGGGGGACCCACAGGATGATGCTCGAAGCGCGGCGCGGCGCCTGGTGGGACGCCAACAAGATCGGCCTGTGCAACCCGCCGATCGAGACCGAGCGCGGCTGGCTGGTGGTCTATCACGGTGTGCGCTCCACCGCTTCCGGCTCGCTCTACCGCCTGGGCCTGGCCCTGTTCGACCTCGAATCGCCGGAAACCTGCCTGATCCGCGGCGACGAATGGATCTTTGCGGCCGAAGAGGACTATGAGCGCGTGGGGGATGTAGGCAACGTGGTCTTCCCCTGCGGGCACGTGGTCGCGGCCGATGGCGATACCCTGCGCCTGTATTACGGCGCGGCCGACCACAGCATCGCCCTCGCCACGGCGAAGATCAGCACCCTGCTCGACTGGCTGGATACACACGGGCGGGCCTACGTCGTCCGGGGCACCGCCACCAACGAGCCGGGTCCCTATCTTAATCACGACCAGCGCTTGTAAAAGCTCCGGTCACGCCGGCCGTGCAGCGCCCCCTTTCAAGTATTGTAGGTCACGCCTGAGGCGTGACAGTTCCAGGTGACATGGCGGTTTCATGGATCGCTACCCTGCCACGCCGACCCAGGATACCCTGCGGGCATACTTGGAGAAGCGTGACCTACTTTGCAAGCAGGTCCATCCCCTTGTAGAAATCGGAGATGGCCAGGTTGCGGGGGAAGGTGTCTTGTTCCTTCGCCAGGCGGCGGTAGTGTTCTCCCACTTCGGGGTGGGCCAGCGCTGCCGCGGCGTAGGCCGAGGCGGCGGCGAAGCGGGCCCGGGCTGCCTTCTGGGCCTTGCTCGGTTTGACGTTCGACATATCGGGTTTCTTCGAGAGGATGATCTTGCCCTGCGGGGAGCGCTTGAAGACCATGTCTTCATACAGGGTTCCCTGGAGCTCCTGGATGCCGGGGGGCAGTTTGACTTTGGGCATAGTTCCTTCTTTCGTTGGGTGCCGGCAGGGGACCGGCTGGGGATCGGTCCGCAACCGGTGCGCAACCGGTTCGTGAATGCTATAGTAATCCTATACGTATCCTTTACGTATCCTATAGCTATCCTATACGGAAATGGTTATTTCGATTGTACAGGGAATGGTGTGGAACTCGCCCCGGGCGCTTTTCAGTTCTGTAAGAACCGGCTTTGCAGTGTTGTTGGGCGGCCTCCCTTTGTGGCCCGGGCCGGATCCAGGCGCTGGGCCCGGGCCACTGTCTAAAGGAGACCAGTGATGGCAGGCTGAGTGTACCCCCTTCCCGGTGAAATGGACCTTACAGGTGGTTTACGGAGGTTTGCTTTGTGGGATGCGGCCGGGGGAAGGAGGATGCTCAAGTAAAAGAAGGCGGCTCGAAGGGTACGTCAAGTGTAATTCAAGGCATGGGAGGCCCGACCAGATCGGTTTTACCTGGCCAGCAAGAGCAGACCGTGTTGAACAACCAGACCTTGCGAGACGTACCCCGCGCTCAGCTCGGCGTAGATCTTTGACCCCGCCGAGACATGACCGAATGTCTCTTCATTCCCACACCGGCGACGATGCGACAGCCTTCCATGCAAATAGCAGCTCGGCAAGGCGGAGACCTCCGGGCAGAGCTATACCGATTCGGGTTTTGTGGGTTTGCTGGATTCGGAATCACGGTATCTGCGCTAATGATGCGGATAATATAAGGCGAAGGCCACCACCATTTTTAGGAACGGATACGTACGATGGCGATAAGTTTCATAGCCTGGTGAAGTATAATTCCAGGCATGGCGGAACGCGAATTTCTCATTTACCTTGATCCTGAAACTCGCGTATGTCGCTACAGACATTACCATTTGTCCGAGGCTAAGAAAATCGTTGAGTTCCGAATTCAACTGGAAACTCTTGTGAAAGATGAATGGCGTGCAGTCGTACGCTATGACACTGCCCATGGAAAAGCTCATCGGGATATGCTGTATCCTAGTGGTAGACAGTCCAAGGATTGGTTTGAGGGCTACACGATTGAAGAGGTCCTCACCATAGGACAAAAGGATATACTAGAGAATTGGGCTTCCTATCGGGAACGGTTTCTGAAGGAGATGAAAAAGTGAGTGAGTTTTACAGAGCTAAGTTCAATGAATTATTTACTGAGTTCACGCGATATCTCATCACGCATCCAGAATTTGGTGAGGATATTCCGAAAGGCGCTGAAGTAATTCTTCTGGATCGCCTGGATCCCGGCTACACAAACTATATGCTTGAAAAGGCGCCAAAGAAAGGGGCAGTTTTCATCGATGTTGGGAAACTGGCTCCGATTCGATCGCGACTGAGAAAACCGAAGATCATCTCACGCCCACCAGCTATGTTTGCTGGCTAGACTTCGACTCGCCCTTACGAGCCAGGGCGAGTTTTATTACAGAATAAAGTAGACTGGTAGAACGGCCAGACGTGATCAGATAAAGACCTCCGGTCGACCATGCCAACTCGGTCGAAGACCTTCGCCCAGCAGGTATTTCTTAATCAGAAGTCAGGCAACCATACAAATATTTACCTTAAGAGCAATTTTGTGAATCCTGATATAAGAATATAGACACCAGAAATACCGAACACTATAAGAATGATTATTCCAGAGCCAACAGCAATTTTGCCTTTCACAGTTTTTCCAAAGGCTCCAGGCATCTCTTGTTTATAAATTTCTGCAACACCCGCCAAACATGCGATCAGGCAGGCTACTCCTAAACCAATTTCAAAAGCAGCCTGCGATGTGGCTCCTCGTGTTAGTAGCTCCATAACGAATAACCAGATAAAAAATCCACCAAACCCTATAAATGCAGGAGCTATAACCAATATCCGTATATCAGTATTCATAACAGCAGATTTCAGTTTTTGGAGTGTTTTACTTGAAAATATTGACCTTCTTTTATCCACTACGGACCTCCTAAGAATTCCCTAAATATATACGGGTTAACCTTATTTACAAAAGTGTTATCGATGATTACGCTCGTAGTATAACTTCCTACAACATAGCCTACCCCAGCAGGTACCAATGGTATTGGCACGCCAGCTTGTAAAGCACCCGCGGATGCCCCACCCACAAGAACGCTTGCAGCATCAGTGACAAAAGATTCTCCAGCTCTAATGACCCCTCTAACAATTCTTTGGTCAGGTGTCAAATTACTAGTCCTGTCATCAATAAGTTGCAAAAGTCCATCAGCTGTGTATTCATAACCTCCCAGTGGAAATGCGTATTTAACTTGCCTGTAAACAGGCCTACCATATTGTATTCCGTCTTCGACAAGATCCAGAAGATCCAATCCTTCGACACCGAAATTCAAAATTTGAGATATTTCATCAAGCGTTGACGGTGAAGAAGATGGAATGTCTGATTGAACATTAGTAACATCTCTGTTCGAAAAGCCTCTAAATCTTTCTACTTGAGATGCGAGATCCTGTGGCCAAGGTTCGGGTACATATGATTCAAAAAGAGTTCGACTAAATCTATCATTTGTGTCCCCGTCCCGTAATCGTACATGACCACTCGGGTCGGTATAGTTTAATGGATTGTTATTTACATAAGCATACCTATCCCACGCCTGCACTCCTTGACCTTGCGGCACAATCGTATCGGCGCTGGTGAAGCGGCCGATCAGGGATCACTTATCTTAACCAGCCTCGTTCCGTTTGGGAGCAAGAGTAAGACCTCCCGAGAGTAGAATGCGGTTACCCAAAACCAATATT
>DASUOS010000221.1:0-22523 GCA_036276515.1 Anaerolineales bacterium
CCTTTATCCAGTTTCATTGTTTTTATCCGAGGCAATCGCAGCATGAAAGGCCCAGCGCGTTGTCAGTAATACCCGTTAATTCTTCTTCCTTGTGCTCAGGGCAACATACGCCACCGCGCCAATAATGATCAAGCCCTGGACAGCGTCCTTGTAGGGCTTTGGCAGACCCAGTAGATTAAGCAAGTTGAATACCGCCTCCATGGCAAAAGCGCCAAAGATCACATTCGGCACCGACCCCTTACCTCCCAACAAGAGGGTTCCACCCACTACAGCGGCAGCGATCGTCTGCATCTCCAGGCCTTCGCCAATCGTAACGTTTACTCCGCCAAATCCTCCGATCATGATTCCGCCAATGACTGCAAAAACGGCCGAAATTACAAACGTCATCACACGGACCAACCGGACCCTGACGCCTGAAAGCTGGCTGGCGCGCACATTATCACCAATCGCCAGCACCTGCTTTCCGAAATTTGAGCGGTGAAAGATAAAATAGGAGAATAAGGCAATCACGATCAAGATCAGCAAGGCGATTGGAAACCTGCCTACCAATGGGACGTTTTCGAGATAGCCACGGCCAAATTCACGCCAGTTATCCGTCAGGTATCCCCTAGGAGCGCCTCCAACCCAGTACAGGGCTCCTCCTTTTACCAGCAGCAGCATTCCAAGCGTCGCAATAAAGGATGGAATCTTCAGGTAACTAACCACCAGGCCGTTCACAAGGCCAATGAGCGCTCCTAATCCCAGCATGACCCATATCGCCTGAGGAGCCTGGGCCGGATCATTGTTAAGGATGAGTGAACTGCCGAGGACAACCATCGTAACAATGGAGCCAATCGAAAGGTCGAATCCACCGGACGCCAAAACCATCATCTCGCCGATGGCAAGGATCGCCAGGGGTGAAGCGCGGCGGAGGAAGGTCATGATCCCGGTAGAGGTCTGGTATGTCTCGCTCAGAAGCCCCAAAATGATAAAGATTATGAAAAAAACGGGGTAAACCGGTGGGATTTTTTTGATATTCCTCCACATCGAATGAAGGAATGTTGTCATGCCAGCCGGTGAATTCACGGTAGATGCCGTCATTGGATTACTCCTTAAGCCGCTTCTTTTTTCGAGCGATAGGTGTAACTTGCGACCGCCATAACGATAATCGCGCCGCGTAGGACAGTCTTGAGATAAGGATTGACACCCAGCTGGTTGAAGACCGTATCCAAGACACCGAAGATCAAGACCCCGGCAAGTGTCCCCCACACGCCGCCCTTTCCGCCTGCCAGGGCTGTGCCGCCAACCACAGTCGTGGCGACCGATTCCAGATCATAAAGCCCATCGGGTCCAACCCAGGGAGCCCCAGACTGGAGACGGCTTACCAGGAACAAACCGGTCAATACCGCCGTGAGACTGCAGAGAATGTGGGCACCGATGAGCACCCGGTCAGTCCTCAGGCCCGAGAGGCGCGCAACTTCGATATTGCCGCCGACGCCATAAAGGTGGGCGCCAAATTTGGTGCGCGTCAGCAGCAGCCAGCCAGCAATGACAATGATCCCAAGAACAAGTATCGCAACTGGAATAGGACCGATGGTTTCATATCCGAAATACTGAAAGCTTCTCGGGACGCTGCCTGTGTAGTTGGAGAAGGTTGCATTGATAATTCCCTTGATGATCAGGCTCGTTCCCAGCGTTGTGATAAAGGCATTGACATGCAATTTTGTGATGATCAGACCGTTTACCAGCCCGATCAGTGTGCCAATCGCAAACACCACCAAGATCGCCAGTGGGACCTTCGCCGGGTCGCCCTGCATGATATAGGAGGACATGACCGCCGTAATGCTGATCGTATAGGCCACCGAGAGATCAATGGATGCGCCAATAATCACCAGGGTTTGTCCGACAGCTACAATTCCCAGTGCTACAGAACGGACAAGAATATTTAGTTGGATCGCCCGATTGCTAAATACCTGGCCATCAGAAAAAACCTGGTCGAGCAAGCCTCCCCCGAGAAAGATTACGATCAGAAAGATATAGACGGGCGAGATGCCAAAGGAGCGTAAAATTTGTTTGGCACGGTTTCCGGTAATGGTAATGGTAGCCATATTATTCCTCTTCTATCGCGGCGGCGTTCTCAGAGACAAGATCTTTCGTACGACCCGTGGCCATCAGCATAATCTCGTGTTCACTCGATTTTGCGGGGAGCTCGCCCACGATATGTCCATCCCACATTACTAATACCCGGTCGCTCATCCCGATAATCTCCGGCAATTCTGAGGAGATCATCAACACCGCAACTCCCTTTTTCGTCAAATCTCGGATCATGTCGTGGATACTGGCTTTGGCTTCCACATCGATCCCACGTGTCGGCTCATCGAAGATGAATACATCGGCATCGGAAGCCAGCCATTTGGAAAGGACAACCTTCTGCTGATTCCCGCCACTCAGATACTGGGCTTCCCGGTCGTATGAATCAACCCTGACGTCCACTTGTTTGCCCAGGGTCGATACCAGGTTGCGCGATTTCCGGATGCCGTCATGCAGTATGGCACCGAAGATCGACTGGATCGATCGCACGGTCAGGAGCATATTGTCGCGGATGGGCTGTTTCGGTAGTATTCCTTCCGTTTTTCGGTCTTCTGTGACGAATCCCATCCCGTTTTTGATGGCGTGCGATGGACTTTTGATGTCAATCATCCTGCCGTGAAGCTCCAGGGTACCGGTTCTGAAAGGAACCACGCCAAAAATGGCCTGAGCCATTTCTGTTCGCCCTGATCCCTGCAATCCTGCAATCCCCAACACTTCGCCTTTACGGAGCTCAAAACCGATGTTCTTCAGGAAATGATTCGAGGCGTTTTTGACTCTCAACACAACTTCACCAAAGTCTTCGGGGTTACCGAGGGGCGGGAAGTAGTGGTCCAGGGTGCGGCCAACCATCATAAAGACTACGTCTGCCGGGTTGACATCCCTTTTGTTCACCGTATTTACAAGCTGCCCATCTTTAAGCACGGTGATCTTTTCAGCCAGGTCAAACACTTCCACCAGACGGTGGGAGATGAAGATAACAGCCATCCCACGGCTCTTAAGTCTTCCGACCAGGTCGGAGAGAAGCTTGACCTCGGTATAGGTGAGTGCGGCCGTGGGCTCATCCATGATCAGCACTTTTGCATTGAAGGAGATTGCCTTCGCAATTTCAACGAGCTGCTGCTCGGCGACCGAAAGGCTACCGGCCAGGGCGGTTGGAGAGATCATCTCTCCCACACCGATCTCATCCAAAACAGCTTTTGCCTTCCTGTTCATCTCACGTATGTCAATGACGCCAAATCGTGAAGGCTCGCGCCCCAGGAATATATTGTGCGCAACGGTACGCTCGGGCAGCAAATTAAATTCCTGGTAGATGATGCTGATGCCCTTCTCATGGGCCTCCTTCGGATGTGCAAAGGAGACTTTTTCACCGCTTAGGAATATCTCTCCGGCATCGGCGATGTAGGCCCCGGCCACGATCTTCATCAATGTGGACTTTCCGGCCCCGTTCTCGCCCACGACCGCATGGACTTCACCCGGCATAAACTTGAGTGAAACATCATGAAGCGCAAGCACACCCGGGAACCGCTTGGTGATATTCTGGACCTCCAGAAGAGGGTTTGCTGATATGGGTTTTTCTTCGTGCATGTTCATCACGTACGTCATCGTTACCTCTAGATTTGGGGCTTTCCATTCGTCATGAGCGGCTTCAGAAAATTCAAACCCTGTTCTGCAATCGCATCCTGGCTGGGCGCAATCTCACGCCAGATGCAGACGGCCCGCGCAATTTCCTTTACCTGGTTTGTAAATGACTCAATAACCACCGGACCGCGGTATTGGACCTCGTTGAGCGCCCGGGCGATCTCCGTCCAGCGGACCTGTCCCGTTCCGGGCACGCCCCGGTCATTTTCACAGGCATGGAAATGAAATATTTTATTGGCTGCGTTTCGAATGGCTGCTGCACTGTCCTTTTCTTCCAGGTGCATATGGAAGGTATCCAGATGCAGGCCAACATTGTCCATGCCAGTCTCATCGATAAACGTTAATCCCTGATCGACAACGTTGATCATGTCCGTCTCGAATCGGTTCAGAGGCTCCAATGCAAGTTTGACCCCTTTGTCCCCGGCTGCCGCCGCCAATTCCCGTATCCCATCTACAGCTCGCTGCCATTCCAACTGGCGCTCCTGCAGATCTTCGATGTGATCTTTTCCGACCGAAGAATACATGGGGCCACTGACAGTCTCAGACCCGAGGACCGAAGCAGCCTCGATCAACCACAAGATGTAGTTCCGGGCGTTTGTACGGAGCTGCGGGGCGGTGCTGCAAAGATTCCGATCGGGACCGAAGACACCGCAAACAACGGCAGCCAGGCCGTTTCCCTCGAGAATCGCTTTTACCGTTTTGATATCTATCAGATCAGGGTTTTCGACGGCCAGCTCCAGGATCTCGAAGCCCATATTCTTCACCCTGGGTGCAAGATCTTGTATGGCGTTCGTGGTACAGGGTGAAACCCAGACGAATGTATTGACTCCAAATCTCATCGTCCGCTCCTAGTCATCAGTTTGTACTCGAGTTCACAGGCGACAGGCTGAACATATAGTCCATGGCGAGATGAACCGCACCGATCACGCCTGCGTCTGGTCCGATCTCTGAGAAAACAATGCGAAGATCGCGCGTTGCAAGAGCCGTGGAACGCTGCAAGACAGCCTGTCGAATGGATGAGAGCAGAAGATTGCCCAGCAGAATGACACCTCCCCCGATCACGATCATTTGCGGATTGTAGAAATTGACCAAACTCGCCAGCACGTCTCCAATAGACTGACCACTCTCGCGAATAATTTCGATAGCAAGAGGATCCCCTTCTCTTGCTGCCTCACCTACATCCTCCGCACGGAGGAGTTTGCCATTTTTTTCAAAGTATTTCATTAAGACGGAGCTTCGGCCAGCCTGCGCGGCGTCCACGGCACGCCTGGCAATGGCAGGTCCACCGGCGACCGCTTCGAGACAGCCCGTATTCCCACACCGGCAAAGGGGGCCGAATTTGTTTACACTAATATGTCCAATATCGCCGGCGCAACCGTTGGCGCCACGGTAGATCCTGCCGTCACAGACAATCCCGGCGCCGATGCCAGTCCCGATCTTGACAAAGATAAGATTGTCAACCCCACCTCCTGCACCTCGATGGATTTCCCCTAATGCCATCACATTGACATCATTGTCAACAACCACATTTGCCGATGGAAACCATTGCTGAACGGTCTGGATAATTGGATATTCGTCCCAGCCGGGCATGATCGGTGGCGAGACGAGGGTTCCAGCAGAAAAATCCACGGGGCCTGGAACGCCGATCCCGATCCCCCTCACCTTTTCAGGGCTCAGGTTCTGTTCCTTGAGCATTTTTTCGAGCAGGGAAGAGACCCGGCCTAATACGGTGATCGGCCCATCCTTCACAGAGGCCGTTTCGGCATAGCGGGCGATCCGATTCCCTGAAAAATCCAGGATGCTGAGATCAATACTTGTGGCTCCAATGTCCACACCGGCCACCAGGCCCAGGTTGCCGTTCAGGCTGTAGGTCTTCGAGCGGCGGCCTCCGGAATATTCGGTATTTTGATTGGCGACAATGATCTTTTTGTTCAGGAGAGAAGCAATACAGCTTGTGATCTTGGTCCGGGAAAAATCGGTCTGGAGGACGAGACTCGCCTTGGTAAATTCCCCGTGTTTGCGGACCAGGTCGACCAGTCTTTTTTCAGAAATGGTGATGAAGTTTCGATTGGGTAACGCTTCAGCCTGATAAAGCCATTCCGGCTTATCCGCTGAGGGGTTTGCCTTCGATCTCTTACTGGGCAGTGCACGTGTGATTCGCATTACTCGTCGTGGCTCTCTTTTCTGAAAGTCAGATTGGCAACATTGATCCGAACAGGAACTTCAGCGCACAAGTCACGAGTAAAAAGAATCCTCAACGACATTGATGTATTAAGTTGTTACCCCCTAAAACTACCTATGGGGTTATCCGGCATTAAATTAGTAATTACATCATTACATCATTATAAGCAATACGTTCGAAATGTCAACGGGTTTCGCAAAAAATAGTGACACTTATCACATAAATGGTCATATGTTTAGCTTAATTGCCAGTAAAGGACAGTGAAATGACAGATCTTGAAGCTTGAAACCGTCCATCCTTCCTCTGGTTAATTGGTAAAACACTCCAGGTCAAATACTTTGGACACCATTTCAAGCCCATCCAGGTTATGACCGGTGGTAATGATATAGTGATGAGAGGCCAGATCTCCCACCAAACGTAGTCCGTTGGGGACCCGGATGACGGCCCCATTCAAACAGTGAGAGTTCGGGAACTGCGCATACTTTGGCAGCTCCGCTTCGACCACGGACCAGCGGTCAAAGGGCGGCATCAGCTTTACCAGTGTTATATTCCCCTCGGGAAAGCGAGCATTGAGAGCATGCGCATTGTCGTCGACGATCGCCAGCACTTTTTCGTCCATTTTCCATTCGGTGGAAAAGGATTGCGGAACCACACCGAAGTACCCGCAATGGGCTGCCAGAATGTAGTTTTCGGGGGCATCCTCCACCTCGGGAAAGTGGGGGATATGCTCATGATTTAAGGCAGCATTCCCCAGCTGGAATGGATAGAGATTTGTCATCATGAACGGGACATCAAGCGTCTTGCTGATGAGCACCTTCGTCAGCATCGAGACCAGGTCGGCCTCGCAGCCCCAGACCATGCGCTGATCTTCATACAGGAAATTCCACGCCAGGCAGGGGGTTGTCTCGGAAAACATCGATTCGTTCAGGCAATTGATGCCGGCAGCGATGATGCTCGGATCCCGATCCAGCACCGCTTTCACGGCCAGGTAGGTCTTTACCGCACTCAGGATCGCCCGGTTGGTGAGGTTCCCAACAGGAGTACTGGCTTTCTTCTTTTCCCAAACCTGTTGTGCCGCTTCATCCGGGATCGCCCTGGCGTCCTCTGCCAGTTTTTTGAAACTCTTTTTGATGACACAAACACCATACTTCTTCTCAATTGCCTCGATACATTCGGGTTCCCACCAGTAGAACCGCTTGAAAATCTCATCCTGCTGCCCAGTGCCGTTGGCCGGATTATCCTGAAATACCAGCAGTCTGGAATGCTTCAACTGTCGTCTCAATGCGAACGCGCGGCAAACCTGCTTGGTTTTCTCGAGACTGGTCGGTCCAATCACTCTGATCCCCTTGGTGGTGAGGTAACTGTTGATCTCCCAGTCCCACATGGAAACGGTGCCAAATTCCGAAGTGACGATCAACAGCGGCTGCGGAAGGTCTTTGATTTTTTCGACCTCCCGGTACGCCTGGCCGAGCATTTCAGGGAAAATCACACCGTCTGTATCCGGCAGCCCGGCGCCCAGCTGAACAGGCTCCAGGAGTTCCGCCTCCTCGGCAAGAAGTTCGCGCAGCTTCTGAAGCTGGCTGGCAAAATCGGGGGCATCCGCCGTTTTGAAGTAAATTGGGACGAGTCTGGCTTTCATGATGTTCTCCCACCGCAAGGAAAGCGAATCCTTGAGGGTCATGCAAGAGAGGGACAGGCTCGATCATCCCCGTCCCTCTCTTCGATATCAATCAGCTATTCTGTGGCGCCTGTGCGACATCTATTGCACTTCAGAAACAGCCACTTTTCGACCGGTTGACGCCGAAAGAAGGGCCGCTTCCAGGACCTGCATATCTTTCATGCCGTCACACAGGTTGGGTGTGATCTCGGTCCCCTTTTCCAGGGCGGTCAGGAAGTCGGCCACTGCGTGTGTAAATTCATGTTCGTACCCGATGATATGACCAGGCGGCCACCAGGCGGCGATATAGGGATGGGAGGCATTCGTGACGAGGATCGTCCGGAATCCCTGCTCATCGGCCGAATCTTCCAGATTCAGGTATTCGAGCTCGTTCATGCGCTCCAGGTTGAACGTCAGGCTGCCCTTGCTGCCGTAGATCTCGAAGTAGTTGTAGTTCTTGCGGCCGCTGGCGAAGCGGCTCGACTCAAAGGAGCCCAGGGCGCCATTCTCAAATTCGGCAATCATGAAGGCCGCGTCGTCAACTGTCACTTCACCCTTTTCCGAAGCCCCCGAACCGGATTTGAACGTCCCGGCATCCTTTCCCGGCAGCGGCCGCTCGCTGATGAATGTCTTCATCATGGCCGACACAGCTGCAATCTCACCGATCAGATAGCGGGCAAGGTCAACGCTGTGCGAGTTCAAATCATAATGGGGGCCTGCCCCGGCATATTTTTTCTGAAGGTGCCAGGTCAGTGGGAAGTTCGGGTCGGTAATCCAATCCTGCAGATAGGTGCCGCGCCAGTGGAAGATCTGGCCGATCTTGCCCTGTTCGATCAATTGCCTGGCAAACGCAATGGCCGGTGTCCGACGGTAGTTGTGGTTCAAATAGTGCAGGACGCCCGCCTTCTCAGCTGCCTCGTACATTTCCCGGGCTTCAGCATAACTCAGTGCGACGGGCTTCTCACAAAAGATCTGCTTACCGTTTTTGGCCGCCTCGATCACGATTTCCCTGTGCAGATAGGTTGGAGCACAAATGTCGACGATGTCGATATCAGGACGGGCGATCACCTGTCTCCAATTGGTGGCTGTTTCTTGCCAGCCCCAATTCTCGGCAAACTCGCCAGTCCCCTTCTCATCCTGGCCGCAGGCAACCTTCAAAACCGGGTTCAGGCCAAGAGGGAAGAATTTCGGAGCCGATGTCCAGGCATTGCTGTGCGCCTTGCCCATGAACTTGGTTCCAATAATTGCCACATTCACGTTTTTCAAGGGATCATCTCCTTAGTAGTAGTCTCCGCAGGGCAGCCTTTCCCAAAGGGACAAAAAGCTTAATTCAAAGATGCAGCAATGTTCTTTAATTCCTGGACACTCAGCGCCACAGCTTCATCTTCGCGCTCGGTCCAATCCGTATGGGGATGATCGATCTCGACCGCCAGGAAGCCCTTGAAGTCCGCCTGTTTGAGCAATCGGGCCAGGGCCCCATTATCGATCAGCCCCTTCCCCACGGGGACACCGGCGAAGAAGAACCAGTCTGTCGGGCGGGCGTTTTTATCGGGCATCAGGTCCTTCACATGAGTTGCAAGCACGTATGGGGCAAGCTTCTCCATTCCTTTGATCGGATCGTCCAGCAGGCGCAGGAAGTTGCCCGTGTCGAAGTTCAATCCAAAGTACGGCGAGTCGACCTCACAGAGCAGCTGATAGATTTCATCGGATGTAAAGTCGATATGATTTTCGACCGCCAGCTTCACTTCCATGTCCTCGGCGACTTTTACAGCCTTCCTGAACATATCGACCAGGGCCTTGATCTGAGGGCCGTGCGGTTCATGGCGGAACATCAAGCTGCTCCCCACGACTCGCATGACATCAGCGCCAATCGCCTTTGCGTTTGGGATGCCGGCCACCATCTCATCATACGCCGTCCAATTCTGGCCTCGTTCCAGTCCGTCCGGATGGCCCCAGGCATACACCCGGTCAAACTTGTAGTCGTCCAGCTGGGCTTTCAAGTCCTCGAACCAGGCCTTATCCACATTGGGCGGGAAGAAACAAGATTCCAGCGATACCCCGTCCACTTCCAATTCTTTGGCCCGTTTCAGAAAGTCCTGCATGGTCATTTTCCGGGCAGGCTCTTTCTGATCCGGATACACTTCGCCAAAGAAGCGATGGTAACAGTAGCTATCGATGCCGACCTTCATTTTGTGCCTCCTGAGATGCGATGGATAGTATAGATTTGTTGTACTTGGTTTCTATGTTCGGTCAAGTTACATTTGTCTCAACTTTCACCTACAGTCTGTAAGAAACCAAACCTGTCATTACAGGATAACATTATTATAACTACCCCAGAACCAAAATGCAAGAGTTTTGCCATAGTTGGTCGAATGTAGAGTCCAAATAGACACCGGTTAGAAGTACTATCAGCAATAAACATTAAGCCTTCGTATTCCAGGCAAGGGTGATCGATTTGCCGAAACGTCGATGACTCTTTGAAGATTTGAATACTTTACAAAATAATATATTGACAGATCCCCTGGTTTTTTATATAATAAATGTAATAACAGGATTACAACTAGACATCCTAACTCAGGGAGACCTACTTATGATTGAGAAAATAAATTTCGAGAGTCCCATCCCTTACTATATTCAGCTAGTCAACATTTTAAAAGAAAAAATTCAATCGGAAGTTTGGAAACCGGGCGATCAAATTCCCGGGGAGCAGGATCTCTGCGAGATGTATGGAGTTAGCCGTACCGTTGTCCGGCAGGCACTTCTGGAACTCGAGCTGGAAGGATTGATCAATCGTCGAAAAGGCAAAGGCACATTCATCTCACTGCCAAAGATCAGCGAAGGACTGGTCCAAAAACTTACCGGTTTCTATCAGGACATGGTAGAACGCGGTCTCAATCCGGTGACCCGGGTCCTGCACCAGAACGTGGTCCCTGCGGGTGAAAAAGTGGCACGTTTCCTGGATATCCAGCCCGGCGACCAGGTGATCGACATCCTTCGCCTGCGATTTATCAACGATGAGCCGATCCAGATGGTGACTACTTATATTCCGTTTGAGATCTGCCCTGCCCTTGCCAGTGTGGATCTGACCAATCGTTCCCTTTATAAATTCCTGGAAACGGAATGCGGGGTGTTTATCGCCAAAGGCCAGCGCTACGTGGAAGCCGTCCTGGCAAACGAAACGGAAGCCCAGCTTCTCGGCATCGAACGCGGTGCGCCCCTTTTAATGCTCGATAGCATCAGCTTCTCAGATGGTGACCGCCCCATCGAGTACTACCACGCTCTGCACCGCGGCGACCGGTCGCGCTTTGAAGTGGAGTTGGTAAGGACACGGGAAAAAATTTGAGCGTCTGAGGCCCCCCTGCTGGACGATCAAGCAGCATTCGCAAAAGCGGATATTGATGATTTCGAGTTCACAATATCCGGCGTCTTAACATGGCTAGTGTTGGAGAACACAATGCAAAAAAAATACCTGATCGGTGTTGATCTTGGAACCAGTGGAACCAGGGCCGCACTTTATCAGATCGACGGTAAGCTTGTTGCCGAGGCCTCCCAGGAGGTTCCTCTCTATTATCCCATGCCGGGAGTTGTGGAACAGGAAAGTGAGGACTTTTATACCTCAGCGGGGGCGACCATCCGTACCTGTATCGAGTCCAGTGGGATTGATCCCCATCAGGTCGCCGCGATCGCGTTTGATTCGCAAATGGCCGGTGTGGGGCTGATCGACGAAGATTTTCGCCCGGTCAGTCGATTCGATTCCTGGCTGGACATGCGCTGCAGGCCCTATATCGAGTGGATGGACAAGGAGGCGGGAGATCGAATTACCCAGCTCACTGGATGTCCCCCCACCTGCGATCATGGGCCGAAAATGTTATGGTGGCAGCACGAAGAGCCTGAGGCGTACAAACGAACGAGAAAGTTTGTGATGCCCGGGACGTACGTGGCGGGCAAATTGGCAGGGATCCAGGCAGACCAGGCATTTATTGACTACACGTATATCCACTTCTCCGGCTTTTCCGACGCGCGCAGGGTGACCTGGTCTGGAGAGCTTTGTGAGCGTTTTGGCCTGGATGTGGATAAGCTTCCCCGGATCGTCGCCCCGTGCGACATCATTGGAGAAGTCTCGGAGCAGGGTGCCCGCGCATTTGGATTAGCTGCCGGCACGATCATTGCTGCAGGTGCCGGAGACACCGCCGCAAATGCCCTGGGGGCGGGCATCGTCCGGCCCGGTATGCTCTTCGATGTCGCCGGCACGGCTGCCGTCCTTGCAGCCTGTACCGATCAATTTGTCGCCGATACCCAGAAGCGCGCCCTCCTGACAATGCACTCGGTCGTCGACGGCCTATGGCATCCGCTTGCCTATATTGGAGGCGGAGGGCTTGCGCTGCGCTGGTTCCGCGACCTGTTCTATAACACCTCCCGCGGAGAGACACTCCCAAGCACCGAAGAAACGTACTCGCAAATGATCGCTCTTGCCGAGTCGGTGGCACCTGGTTGTGACGGTCTATTTTTCTCTCCCCATCTGGGCGGACGAATCTGTCCTTCCAGCCCGGAAATGCGGGGGGCGTGGGTCGGAGCTTCATGGTCACATACGCAGGCACACTTTATGCGCGCCATCCTGGAAAGTATTGCCTATGAGTATGCCTATTACCTGCGGACCCTGAAGGAGCTCATGCCTCGCTTCGAGCTGACGGAAGCGCGTGTGGTAGGAGGCGGCGCCCTCAGCGCAGTATGGAATCAGATCAAAGCCGATGTCCTGGCTGTTCAATATCAGCGATTGAAGGGCAATGAGTTCGGCACATGGGGCGCTGCGATGATCGCCGGAAAGGCAGCCGGCGTGATCAATGACCTGGCAGTACACGCTGAGCAAACGGCTCTCCGGGACGGGGAGGCAAGCCTTCCATCTGCTGAAACCCACGCAGCTTATCGGCCCCTGATTGAAAAATATATCCTCCTGGAAGAAGCGATGCAGCGTTTCTTTGCCGGGTAAACCGTTTGAAATGAAAGCAACAACATCACACTTAACTATTGAGGATCAGGAATGAAAACACCTATTCGTATTTGTATGGTTGGAGCAGGCCGTGTAGGAAAAAACCATTCCCGCGCCATGACGCGGGTCCCCGGCGCGAGGATTGTGGCTCTCGTCGACCCCTTTGCACCCGTACGTGCGGAAACAGCCGCCGAATTTGGGATCGAAGCCTGTTTCGAGACCCTGGAAATGGCGCTGGAAGAGGTCGAGTTCGATGCAGTAGTGATCACGACCCCAACGCCCACGCACCTGCCGCTCAGCGCCCTGGCCGCGGAGAACAAGAAGCATGTGTTCCTCGAAAAGCCCATGGCGCTGAATCTGGAAGAATGCGATGCGATTATCAAAGCCGCCGGGCAAAACGGGGTCATTCTTCAGTTGGGATTTATGCGCCGGTTCGACCCGGAATTTGTGGCCGCGGCGCAGCGCATCGAAGCAGGAGAGATCGGCCAGCCGATGATGATCAAATCCAACACCCATGGGCCCGGGCTGCCCCCGCCCTGGGCCCGCGATCTGCGGACCTCCAATGGCATGCTGGCGGAGGTCAACAGCCATGACTGGGACACCACGCGCTGGCTCATGGGCTCAAACCAGCAGAGGGTGTATACGGAAGTTGCAAACTTCAAAGGTGCCGCCAACCAGATCGATACTCCCAATTTCTATGACAATGTTCTCGTCAATGTCAAGTTCGAGAGCGGTGGGCTGGGGATCATCTCAGGTGTCTGTCCGTGCGGATATGGTTACGACGCCCGCGTCGAGATCATCGGCGACCAGGGGATCATGCAGATCGGCGAGCTCAACGGTCAGGCGGTGGTGGTCTGCACCAACCGCGATCAGGGATTGATCACACCCATCTTCCGGACCTGGCCCCAGCGATTTGAGTGGGCCTACATCCATGAATTGGAGCACTTCGCCTCCTGTATTCAGGATGAGAAAACACCCCGCGTTGGCGGTGGAGAGGGCCGCTGGGCGGTCGCCGGTGTGCTGGCCGGGACGAAGTCCTTCCTTGAGGAGCGTCCCGTTTATTTGAAAGAAGTCATGGGTGAATGATCATGCTCGCGGCAGTCTATCACGGTCCGAATGACCTGCGGGTGGAGGAGGTCCCTCTCCCCCAGATCAGCAATGGAGAGCTACTGGTTAAGGTCCTGAGCGCCAGTATTTGCGGAACCGATCTGCGAATTTTTCACGGGAATCACCGCATGTACTCGCCCGGAACAGTTCGAATCCCGGGGCATGAGGTGGTGGGGACGATTGCTGAGGTAGGTGCAGATATCAAGGAGTATTCGGTAGGTCAGCGAGTTTTTTGCGCTCCCAACACGGGCTGTGGTCACTGCCAGCAGTGCATCACCGGCAACAACAACCTGTGTGTGAATTATGAGGCGATCGGTGTGACCTGCGATGGTGGCTTTGCCGAGTATGTTCGCATCTCCGCCAAATCGGTCCAACAGGGCAATGTAATTCCCATCAGCGAATCTGTCGATCCGGCGGTGGCGGCGCTCATGGAGCCGTTTGCCTGTGTGGTCAGGGGACAGAGCATACTTCGGATTCAGCCCGGCGAAGTCGTTCTTGTGATCGGCGCTGGTCCTATTGGCGTGATGCATGCCAAGCTGGCCAAAGCCCGGGGAGCAGGGCGTGTCATCGTCAGTGAACCGGTCCCGGACCGGGCCGAGCAGGCCGAGCGGATGGGCGCCGACCGGGTCGTGAATCCCACACTGGAGAATCTCAAATCTGTCCTGCTCGAAGAGAGCGCTGGACGCGGGGCGGACGTGATCATTGTGGCCGCGCCCGTACATGCCGCGCAGGAGAGCACTCTTGACCTGGCAGCCATTCACGGGCGGATCAACTTTTTTGGAGGGCTTCCCAAAGACCGCCCGACGATTAACTTTGATTCGAACATCGTGCATTACAAGGAATTGATCGTCACAGGCACCACCGCCTGCAGCACGGCCGATTGCCGGCAGGCAGCACAGATCGTCAATTCCGGCCTCGTCGATCTTTCCGACATTATAAGCAGGCGTTTTCCACTGAAGGAGGCGGTGACTGCCTTCGCGGCTGCTGAAGATCGAAAATCCTTAAAGATCGTTCTGGAACCATAACTACCATGACCTCCATCGATAAGCAATCTGTTCCATTCCCCGTAATCACGGTCCAGGGTCCCATCTCTTATAAAGATCTGGGGATTACAGATGCTCACAATCATGTGTGGATCGAACCCGTCCCGGGCGCAGACCCAGGTAGCCCTGTCCTTCACCAGTTCGACTCCATCCTCAAGGAACTGATCGAATACCGCGAAAGAGGCGGCGTCTCCCTGCTGGATTGCCAGCCACAGGGATGCGGCCGGGAGGGTAACAAATTACTGGGCCTTTCGATAGCCTCTGGCGTTCATTTGATTGCCTGCACAGGCTTTCATCGCAAAAAATATTACGCGCCTGATCACTGGCTGTGGAGCGCTACTTCTGAAGAGGTCTCCGATTTTCTGAGATGCGAACTGGAACAAGGCGTGACAGAAACGTTGAATACAACAGCGCCCGTCCGGGCCGGTTTTATCAAGATCGCCCTTGAAGCTACCTGGGCAGACTGTCCGCAGGCTGCACTGGAGGGGGCTGCCGCAGCAGCTGTCAAAACCAGGGCGCTCATGGAGATCCACACCGAAAAAGGAGCCCTGGCCGAAAAGGCATGCATCTACTTTATGGACCAGGGGGTCCTGCCTCAGCAGCTGGTGTTCTGCCACATGGATAAGCGCCCCGACAGCAGCCTGCACAAGGAGCTGGCCCGTCAGGGCGTACTGCTCGAGTACGACACCTTCTACAGGCCCAAGTACCGCCCAACCGAAAATCTATGGCCATTAATCGAACGAATGGTCGCCGCCGGCTTTGCAGGTCACCTTGCTCTAGCCACCGACATGGCAGAAGCGGAGCTCTATCACTTCCTGGGGGGCGGTCCGGGACTGGCGAGCCTGCCAGGCGAAATACAAAACGAACTCAAGGAAAAAGGATTTCCGGAGGCTGCACAAAAGCAAATGCTAGGCGATAACATCGCCCGACGGCTCGCCGGAATAAATTAAGCAAACATGGAGAACACACAAATGATCGATCTACCGTTTACATTCACGCTTCCGCTGCCCCAGGTAATTCCTTCCCGGGTAGATAATCACATCGAGCGGCGCCTGTCCGCGCTCAAGGGTCAATTCCTGGACCAGGAGAGCTATAACAAGATGCTTTCAGAGGATGATCAATTGCTCTACGAGGTCTACGAGATCAAGCGGCCTGAAGTGGAGGGCGAGATTCTGATGGGCGTTTCCATTGTCCATCCGGGCAAAGTGGGCAGGGAATTTTTTATGACAAAGGGTCACTATCACTCCGTCCTGGAAACATCGGAAGTCTATTACTGCCTGCGCGGGGAGGGATACATGGTGATGGAGAATCCGGAGGGCGAAACATCTGTGGAGGCACTTACCCCGGGCAAGGTCCTGTATGTGCCACCGCGCTGGGCCCATCGTTCTGTGTGCACGTCCAGGCAGGAAGACCTGGTCACCTTCTTCGCTTATCCGGCGAATGCGGGTCACGATTATGGAACCATTGAACGTCTGGGCTTTCGAAAATTAATCCTCGACGGGCCAAATGGTCCAGAGATCGTGGATAACCCACGCTACCAGTGAGCGAGGAACGATGAAGCTCAAAGAATGTCGACTGCTGGTCACACCTACTTCCTATGGGAAAAACGATGGCCGGCTCAAAACGGAACTGGAAGCACAGGTGGGCGAGGTGATCTACAACCCAACCGGTAAACCGCTCACCTCCGATGAAGTCGCAAGCCTGCTTCCAGGAATCGATGGATATATTGCCGGGCTGGATGGCATCGACGCCAATGCCCTTCAAAAGGCAGACCGGCTGAAAGTGATCGCCCGATACGGCGTGGGCGTGGACAATGTGAACCTGGCCGCGGCAAAGGAGAAAGGCATCGTTGTGACCAACACACCAGGCGCAAATTCCGTCTCGGTGGCCGAGCTGGCCCTCGGCTTGATGCTGGCGCTGGCTCGGCAAATTCCGGAGGCTGTGGAAGCGGTGCATCAGGGGAAATGGCCGCGCTATGCAGGGATCAGCCTGGAGGGCAAGACGATTGGGCTCCTGGGCCTCGGAGCGATCGGAAAACAACTGGCACGTCGTCTCTGTGGGTTCGACTGCCGGATCCTGGCATACGATCCCTTTGCGGAGGAAGCTTTCGCGAAGGAGAATCGTGTCGAGCTGGCCGCCATGGAAGAGGTCATCGCCCAGGCGGATTTCGTCAGCCTGCACCTGCCCCTCCTGCCGGAAACGCGCTGCCTGGTCAACAATGACTTTCTGAACGGGATGAAGAAGGGCTCGTTCCTGATCAACACCTCACGCGGCGAAGTGATCGATGAAGATGCGCTTCTCAATGCCCTGCAAAGCGGTCACCTCCGGGGGGCAGGCCTGGATGCCTTTACAGTGGAGCCTCCCAACCCCGGGAACCCGCTTCTGGCCCTGCCGCAGGTCATTGCTACGCCCCATCTGGGTGCACAGACCGACGGCGCGACCAGTAACATGGGCTGGCTTGCCATGCGCGATTGTCTCGCCGTGTTGAGAAACGAAGAGCCGGCCTACCGGGTTGCCTAGGAGCCGGAGAATAGAAACCATCTCTGGAGAAAATATGAATAAGCTGGAAGTTCTTGAAAAAGTTAAAGAGCTCGGCCTGCTGGCTGTGATCCGCGGCCCATCGCCTGAGCTGACAGTCAAAATGGTGGAAGCGCTGGTTGCCGGGGGTGTGCTCGGGATCGAGATCACGTACACCACCCCAAATGCGGAGGACGTGGTCCGGACACTCGCCGGAAAGTTTGGAGACGGCGTCGTGCTGGGGATGGGAACGCTGACGAAGACGGAACAATCCCTCTCGGCAAAGGAAGCGGGTGCCCATTTCCTCGTCAGTCCCATCTGCGAGCCGGAGTTGGTCCGGAGCATGGCCGCAAGCGGACTGTTGACCATGGCCGGCGCGTTGACCCCCACAGAGGTCTTCCAGGCCTACCAGCTCGGCTCAGATGTAGTCAAGGTCTTCCCCGGTTCGCTGGGCGGACCTGCCTACGTTAAGGCCCTAAAAGGTCCGTTTCCCTATATACCGATGATGCCCACAGGAGGCGTCAATGCCGGAAATATGGCGGAATGGTTTGCAAGCGGTGTCGTGGCCGTAGGCGCGGGAAGTGAGCTTTGCCCGCCGCAACTAGCAAAAGAAGGCAAATTCGACGAAATATCCAGGCGAGCTGCAGAGTTCGTCCAGGTTTTGAAAACATCAAGAAGCACATCCAAGTAACAAGGAGAAAAGACATGAGTCAGGAAATTGGAACCGCTGAAGCAACCTATCCGGTTGTACAAAAACCCGTCCCTACCTTCTATTTCATTGGGGTCACCACGGGGAAGTCTTCGATCAACAAGGTCTTCCCCCTCTGGATGAAAGTGCTCGGCCGCGAAGAGGTGATCCTCGAAGGCATGGATTGCAGGATCCATGATGAACCCGACGTCTATCGACAGGCGGTTGCGCAGATCAAATATGATCCGCTCTCCGTTGGCGCGCTGGTGACCACTCATAAAATCGACCTGCTCAACGCAGCCCGCGACATGTTCGAATACCTCGATCCATATGCCGTCATCACGGGCGAAGTCTCGAGCATCTCGAAGCTGGAGGGCCGCCTGGAAGGCCACGCCAAGGATCCGCTGACGTCCGGGGCGAGCCTGGACGCGATCATCGAAAAGGGTTATTTTGGTCGGACCCATGGTCACGTGCTGTGCTTTGGAGCGGGCGGATCCGGTGTCGCCACGCTGCTGCACCTGATCAATAAGAAGGACAGGGAAGACCGGCCCGACAAATTCACGTTCATCAATCGTTCTCAGGGGCGATTGGACCATGCCAAGGAAATGGTCGGTGGGCTTGAGACGGACATCGAGATCGAATACATTTGCAATTCCGATCCCCTGGTCAACGATGCGATCATGGAGAAATTCCCTCCCTCCAGCATCATCATCAACGCGACCGGCATGGGCAAGGATACCCCCGGCTCGCCGATCACCTGGGACGGGAAATTCCCGCTGAACAGCATTGCGTGGGAATTCAACTATCGCGGTGAGCTGGACTTTATGCACCAGGCCCTGGCTCAGGTGGAAAACCGCCATGTAAAAGTAGAGGACGGCTGGATCTACTTTGTTCACGGTTGGACGCAGGTCGTGGCCCAGGTTCTGCACTTTGACCTGACCCCCGAGCTCTTTGACAAGCTGAATGAGGCTGCCTCCTCTGTCCGAGGCAAGTAAGTCGGGTTTGCAACCCGATCTCCATCTGTATAGATCGCGCAGCCATATCATGACAACAGATATGGTTGCGCGCGGATAGTTCTATCTACTTTGAAAGCCGGCGGTTATGCATCTCACAGCAAAAGATATCGCAAAAATGATCGACCTTTCCTGTGTGCGGACCACTTCGTCCAGGCAGGATATCGAGGAAATGGTTCAGACCGCCCGCGGCTATGGCTTCGGTCAGGTTTCGGTCCTGCAGTGTTTCATCCCCTACACGCGTCAGCTTCTGAAGGAAGCACCAGGCGTACGAGTGGTCGGCAATGTCAGTTTTCCCTCCGGTTCCGATTCGTCTTCCATCAAAGTTGCTCAAGCAAAGGAGATGATGGCAGAAGGCTGCGATGAGATCGACGTAGTCATGAACATCGGCTGGCTGCGCTCGGGCGAGCTTGTCGAGGTGGAGTCGGATGTCCGTGCAGTGATCGAAACCGTGCACCCCATCCCGGTCAAGGTCATCATCGAAGTAATGAGCCTGACCCCGGAGGAGACACGCCAGGCCTGTGCGATCTGCGTACGCTCAGGAGCTGCCTTTGTGAAGACCGGCACCGGCTGGGCCGAGCGCGGCACCACCCTGCAGGATATACAGCTGATCAGATCCCTGGTCGGTGACAGAATCCAGATCAAGGCATCCGGCGGCATCCGGGATCTGGAAGGGCTGTTGGGTATGTATAACGCCGGCGCGCGGCGCTTTGGCGTCAACCTCAAGAGCGGAATCAAAATCGTGGAGGAAGCCCTGGCAGCAGAAGCTTCCATGACCGGCTAGCGGCTGGCGGAGAACCGGTTCAGCGTGTTTTTTTCACCGCGAAGCACGCGAAGATCGCAAAGAAAACCTTTTAAACTTCGCGTTCGTAGCGTCTTGGCGGTTCAAACTGGCTTTTCCCGCTTCAAAATGGCGCCACGGCGCCCCTCTCCGACAAGCTTCTAGCGGCAGAAAGTTCAACAGGTGAGACATGGATAAAAAAATTATCTCCTTTGACCTGGGGACAGGCGGCAACAAGGCATCCCTCTACGATGCTGAAGGCAATTGTCTGGCAAGCGCCTTCGTTCCTTATGAGACCCACTATCCACAGGTCGGTTGGCATGAGCAGCAGCCTGAAGACTGGTGGAATGCATTGGTGCAGAGCACACGCGAGCTCATGGCAGCCAGCGGGGTTCCGAAGGAGGATATTGTGTGCCTGGGAATTTCAGGGCACAGTCTCGGCGCGGTCCCGGTGGATCGGGAGGGAAACCTGCTCCGGAATGCAACGCCGATCTGGTCCGACATCCGCGCTCAGAAACAAGTAGAGGAGTTCTTCGCCAGGGTTGACCCAACCGGATGGTATCTGGTCACCGGCAACGGTTTTCCGGCAGCCTGTTATACGATCTTCAAAGTGATGTGGTACCGGGATCATGAACCGGAGATGTTCCGCCGGATCCATAAAATTTTGGGGACAAAGGATTACATCAACTTCAGGCTGACCGGGGAGATGAAAACTGATTACTCCTATGCATCTGGAACCGGAGTATATGATCTCAAAGGATGGTGCTATCAAAAAGACTTTATCCAGGCGAGCGGTATCCCTGCCGGGCTGTGGCCTGAGATCGTTTACTCGACCCATGTCCTGGGTTGTGTCCAGCCCGAGATCGCCGACCAGCTGGGGCTTGGCCATGATGTGAAAGTGGTTTGTGGCGGTGTGGACAATTCGTGCATGGCGCTGGGTGCCAGGAATATACGCGACGGGCGGGTCTATACGTCGCTTGGCTCCTCCGCCTGGATCGCTGTTTCAGCGGAGCAGCCGGTGCTCGACGCAACATACAAACCGTTTGTCTTTGCCCATGTGATCCCGGATATGTTCACCTCGGCTGTCAGCATTTTCTCGGCAGGAAGCACCTATAACTGGGTCAAAGAGAATATTTGCGGAGAGCTCAAGGCCGAGGCACAGGCCACAAATACGGATGTGTACAGCCTGATGAATCAGGTTGCCGAACGCGCGCCTGTGGGCTCCAATAAATTGCTCTTTAATCCCAGCCTGGCAGGCGGGACCTCCCAGGATGCCAGTGTACACATCCGGGGTGCCTATATGGGCCTGGACCTGAAACACGGCCAGGCAGAGCTCATCCGTTCGACCATGGAAGGTGTGGCAATGAACCTCCGCCTGCGGCTGGACCTGCTGCGCAAGTACACACACCTGGAAGAGGAGATCCTGCTTGTGGGCGGTGCAGCGCGCAGCCGCTTCTATCTGGGGATCCTGGCGGATGCCTTCAATACACGGATTGTTAAAACCAACATCGACAAGGATGCAGGTGCGCTCGGTGCGGCGGCCCTGGCTGCTGTGGGCTGCGGCCTGTGGGACAGCTTCGAGAAAATCGACGCCATACACGGGACGGCCGAAGTAGTGGAACCGGACAAAGAGAACAGCCGGGTTTACGAA
The DNA here is from genome assembly GCA_036276515.1 of Anaerolineales bacterium. GTDB lineage: Bacteria > Chloroflexota > Anaerolineae > Anaerolineales > Villigracilaceae > Defluviilinea. Next base: position 21,335 of record DASUOS010000221.1, read on the forward strand.
AAGCTGCTTCCGGTGTTTGCCATGGCAGCCGAATACCAGTCAAAGATCAGCGAGTTGCTGCGTGGGGTTGAAATTTAGTCACTCATGTCACGCACAACCCCATTTGCAACAGCCCAGGTTTCCCGTAAATAGGGATGCAGGCGTACGTCCGCACCCCACGGTCTTCTATTGGATCTTCTGCGTAAGGTGAGTTAGTCATACAGAACAGGTTATTTTAGTCATATTTTGAGTAAATCGATTGACTTTCCTGCTGGAAATTTTTATAATCAGTTGTAATAACAGGATTACTTCTGGGGACCAGCAATACTTTATCTGTAAAAATCCTGGCTGCTTCAAAATAAAACTCCCTTAGTGGTATGGAAGGATTTCTATGTTTTGTTTACTGCTGTTTGTCAGTCGTTTCCTTATGGGTTTCGACCTGAGAATCGTGACAAAACAGGGCATCCATACACGTAAAAACGAAAACCAAACTTCGAAAGGCAGAAAAACATGAAAATCGGCTTGTTCACAGCTACGTTTCTCGATATGAAGTTGGAAGATGTGTTCGAAATGGCTTCGGGACTGGGCTATGGGGCCGTCGAGCTGCCGGCCTTTGCCAACAACGGCCAGCTTGACATTGAGGAGATCGTCAAAGGCAGCAACGCCGCCGAATTCAAGAAGGTGGTCCACTCCTATGGTTTGATCATCTCGGCCCTGGCAAATCATCCCGAGGGACAGATCGTTCTGGGACCCTACGGCAAGGATACCGACGCGATCTTCCCGGGTACCAAGGAGGAGAAAATCAGGTTCGGGATGGAGCGCATGATCAAGACCGCCCAGGCCGCCAATGCCCTCGAAGTTCCGGTCGTGACCGGCTTCATCGGCTGCGAAAACTTCGGTCGTTTCTTCCCATGGCCCTATTCCAGAGGCTGGTCCGACATGGAAGAGGAATTCGTCGAGCGCTGGTGCAAGATCCTCGATAAATTCGGCGAGTATGGGGTGAAGTTCGCCCATGAGCCTCACCCGAACGAGCTGGCCTACAACGTGGAAACTGCCCTGCGGGCCGTCGAGCTGCTGGGCGGACGCAAGGAATTCGGGTTCAACTTCGACCCGGCCAATCTCATCTACCTGGGCATTGACGTGGAAAATTTCATCGACGCCCTCGCTCCATACATCCTGCACGTCCATGCCAAGGATGGAGAGATCGTGG
>DASUOS010000222.1:0-3478 GCA_036276515.1 Anaerolineales bacterium
TGGTTCAAGCGTCTTAGACATCGATCATCTCAAAAGGTCGGTAAAAATGTACCTAAGAAATAGGTTGGTCATGCAATCCTCTATCGATTTCATTCCCGCAATGCCTTCGACGAGCTGCCCAATACACACATTCGTTAGTGAGCCTCGCAGATGAGCAGTTATCTGGTTCTTAAAGGGGTGAGTTTTCGCCTGCGAGACTTGCTTTGGCAGGCAATCAACAGCGATGCTGTGCTTGGGCCGTTCGTCAATAATGAAATGAACATCAGCCTGACTAATCCGACCGAGACCTCACTCAACGAGCAAAATAAGCTGTCACTATGGCTGTATCAAGTGGCCGAAAACGAATTTGCCAAGAACCGGCCGGCAATCCGCACCACTACAGCGGAGACACGGCAGCTTCCACCGCTGACGCTCAACCTGAATTATCTGATCACCCCGACCGGACCGGCGTATGAAGCTGAATACCAACAGCTACTGCTGGGCCTGGTAATGCAGACTTTATATGATGAGTCGATCGTGCCACTGAGAGACAACGCGGATGGCATCGCGGAAGAGCTGCATATTGTCTTGTGCCGGCTCACGCTGGAGGAACTGGCCCACGTATGGGAGGCACTGCGCCAGCCGTACCGCCTGTCAGTATGTTACCAAGTGGCAGTGGCACGGATCGATTCGAATCGCACCATCGGAGCCGCCCGAGTTGTCGAGGAACACAGCGGCTACCGCTCCAAGTCCGAAGACGACCGCGGGGAGACGGGATAGGACGAAATGATGTTGCGTACTGGTTATGAGGCACGGTTAAGAACGGCCGATTTGATCCTGAATATCGTGGACGGTTATGCCCAGGCACGCGGGATGGGCGACCCGGACCCGCGGCCGATCGAGCCTCTGTACTTTTATGTGATCGCCCGTTTGGTGATCGGGGTAGAGCAGGAGATTAAGCCGCCCCTGGAACTGGTCATGAAAAGAAACCGGAGCGGCTATCATCTATTCTATGGAACAGTCAGAATGCCGGATGGGGCAATCCGCGAAAGGGTATTGGCGCCGGGCCGCTACATCGTGCGCATCGATACACGGCCCTACGTTCCTCCCGAAGCCGAGCGCGGTGTTCCGCGCCTGTACCAGCCGGCCAACGTGACCGTGGATCTGCCGATGCCAGACCCGAGAGACCCGGCATCAAACACGCCGTATCGTGTCCAGTTGTCTCCCGCGCCCGTGTACCCATTCCCTCGTGCCACGCCATTACGAATGGCGTTCCCGGTAGCCGGCGGCTGCAACAGCGCCAACATGCCGATTGGGAATGGACCCACGCTTCTGCGGGGCAGCCTGCACCAGCGGGATGGACGTCCGCGGACCGGGGTAACTGTGGAGGTACCTGCCATCCCGGCCGTAAAGGCCTATACGACCGGTCCGGATGGCGGCTGGGTGCTGTCCTTCCCGGAGAATCAAGCCACCGGCCTGGTCAGTCTGCGCTTTGGTCTTCCCCAGCCGGACAATACGGTTGTGAATATCCCGGATGTATGCGTAGTTCGCGGCTACGAATGCAGTCTATCTCAGGCAGCTCTGCGCGGTTGGGCAATGGAGCGGGGCAGGCCCGTCACCGGCTTCACTATGCAGATCGCCAGCACTGGCTCCGGTGGTCCCTACCAGGACCTGGCGGTGACCGGCGCCGATGGTGGCTGGTCTTATTATTTCGATCTCGACCAGCCTGGAGCGGACGATGTAGTGGATGTGACCGCCCTCCTGCCCGATGGGCGTTCTCTGGTTGAGCAAAACATACCGGTGCGTCGACGGGCTACGATCGTCGTGCCGGCCTTTCAGTTCCAGTAAATCAAGCACATTTATGAGGAAGGAGTTCTATCATGCCTGAGTATCTTGCCCCTGGAGTATATATTGAGGAGATCGCGACCGGAGCTGTGCCCATCGAAGGGGTAAGCACCAGTACCGCCGGGTTCGTTGGCCCGACCGAACGGGGACCGGAAAATGCTCGCCTGATCACTAGCTGGTTGGAATATCGACGTTGGTATGGAGGATATATACCTGCCGAGTCGTTTCTTGCTTATGCCGTTCAGGGCTTTTTTGACAATGGTGGGCAACGCTGCTTTGTGGCCCGTGTTGTGCCCAACGCGGCTGTGGCTGCGCAAACCGATGTCGACAACCTTACGTTTCGGGCCACCGGCCGAGGAACATGGGGAAATAACATCGCAATAAAGGTTGATCCAGCCGGGCAGGCCATACCTAACCAGAATCGTTTCAGGGTAAGTATCTGGTACTATCGCGAACCATATCCGCCTGGAGACCCGGATCCAACCAACTCAAATGCAGCTGTCAATAATCCAAATTGGCGCGCTCCTGACGCGTTCGAGCAATTTGATAATCTCACAGAACTGGAAGGGATGACCAACAATATTATCAGCGTGCTCAACGCATCGTCCAACCTTATACGTGTGACCTGGAACGCGAACGGGCCAGCTCCGCTTCAGACCAATGGGAATATCACTCGGCTGCAAAATGGGGCGGCCGGTGCGGCTCTGACGATTGGTGATTTTGATGGTGATCCTAACCCGGCTGATGGTGTGTATCGCGGACTGGAAGCGATGCAGAGGATCGACGAGATTTCTCTTTTGTGTGTACCGGATGAAGTTCACCCCAATCCGGTGCTGGTGCCACTCCGTGAACCCATTCGTAACAGTGTGCTAAATCAATGCGAGCTGCTGCGCGATAGGTTTGCGATCCTTTCCGTTGATCAAGGACATAGTGATATTGGAGCCCCGCCTCCCGGTGGGTTGATTCCGCCTCGGGACACTTCCTACGGGGCGTTCTATTACCCGTGGATTGAGATCTTTGACCCGGTAACGAACGGGCGTTCTGTCATACCGCCCACCGGTCACGTTGCAGGGATTTATGCCCGAAGCGATATTGAGCGCGGTGTGCATAAGGCGCCGGCGAATGAGGTGGTGCGCGGGGCCTTCAATATGGAGTTCCCCGTAACAAAACGCACGCAAGACATGTTGAATCCGCGCGGCGTGAACTGCATCCGTGATTTCCGCCCGGATGGCCGCAGCATCCGCGTGTGGGGAGCACGCACGATGTCCTCGGATGGCCAGTGGAAGTACGTCAACGTGCGCCGCTTGTTCCTCTTTGTGGAGGAGTCAATTGACGAGGGCACACAGTGGGTGGTGTTCGAGCCCAACGACGAGCCGTTGTGGGACCGGGTGCGCCGCAGCATCACCAACTTCCTGGTCACCATCTGGCGCAATGGAGCGCTGATGGGGGCGACGCAGGAGGAGGCGTTCTTCGTCAAGTGCGACCGCACCACCATGACTCAGGACGATATCGATAATGGGCGCCTGATCTGCTATATCGGGCTGGCCCCCGTCAAGCCGGCGGAGTTCGTTATCTTCCGCTTCAGCCAGAAGACGCTGGAAGCGCAGAGTTAGTCATTCGCATCTCCTCCCGTGATTCGGAGGAGAGACTGTAA
>DASUOS010000223.1:0-33011 GCA_036276515.1 Anaerolineales bacterium
CCACAGCCAGCCATCCTGCAGGGCATGCTCACCGATGCGATGGACTGCACGCACGATCAGGGCACCGATCGAGGCCTGAAAGCCATAGAAGATGGCAGCAAAAACAGGGGAGGCGATGCCGTAGGTCACATAGAACCAGGACAGGGCAAGCATTAGTACAAAGCCCGGCAGCATAAATCCAAGGCCGGCCAGAACGGCGCCCAGCCGCCCGCCGGCCATCATTCCAAAGTAAACACACAGCTCATGGGCTTCAGGCCCCGGCAGTACCTGGTACACGGCAAGAACGCGGTTGAAGCGTTCATTCGTGACCCAGCGTTCGTCGTCAACCAGCTCCTGGCGGATCATGGCGATCTGGGCAACCGGTCCGCCCCAGGCCAGCAGTCCAAATCTCAGGAAGCGCAGAAAGATGCGAACCGGAGGCTCGCTTGGAATGGACACCGGCTCCGGGAGAGTCATGCGCGCTGTCTCAAAGCTTCATAGACGATCAATGCAGTGGCGATCGAAACATTCAGCGAATTGACTTTTCCCATCATCGGTATCTTGACCCGCAGGTCAGCCTGATTCATCCACAGCTCGCTCAACCCCGCATCTTCAGTTCCAACGGCAATTGCAAGCGGGAGGCGCAAATTCTGACGCGTATATTCTGCCTCGGCAGACGGGGTTGCAGCCAGGATCTGGATACCTTGCTGCCGCAGCCAGGCCAGGGCCTGCGCACTATCCGTCTCCACGACCGGGACGGTGAAGACCGCTCCGCGAGATGCACGTACCACGTTTGGGCTGTAGGCGTCGACGCGCGGATCACAGACCAGCACCGCGTCGACATGGGCCGCGTCGGCTGTACGCAGGATCGCGCCCAGGTTGCCGGGTTTTTCGACCGATTCGGCGATAATGATCAGCGGCGGATCGCCCAGGTCTAGATCTTCCAATGAGAGAGTAGGGATGGGAAACACTGCCAGCCAGCCGTCGGGATTCTCCCGGTAGGACATCTTCCCGAAGACCGCGGCTGAAACGGTCAGGACTTCAACGGAAGGAAGGCTGATCTGCCGGCGGACAAGCTCCGGGGCGGTCAGGACCGTACGGGGGCTATGTCCCGCCGCCAGGGCAAGGGAGATTTCGTCCACGCCCTCGACGAGCATCAAGCCTTCACGCAGCCGCTGCTTCTTGTCATCACGCAGCTTGACGATGTGCTTGAGGCGCGGATTCTGCAGGCTGCTAATATCCATTCGTTTCCTTCACCTTAATAGGGATGTTATTGAGCCACCAGCAGGCACGCCGCCGCATGCGAGTCGCTGACCGGCAGCAGCTGAGGGTCTTTATGCCTGCAAATGTCCATGGCCAGCGGACAGCGGGGATGGAACCGGCAGCCGGACGGCAGGTCGATGGGGTTCGGCGTTTCTCCTTCCAGGATGATCCGTTTTCGGCGCAGGCGCGGATTGGGGACAGGGATGACAGACAGCAGCGCACGGGTATAGGGATGCTGCGGATTCTTCAGCACATCCTCCATGGTCCCCAGCTCGACGATCCGCCCCAGGTACATCACGGCGACGCGGTCTGCAAAGGTGCCCACCGTGCTCAAATCATGCGTAATGAAAATGACCGAGATGCCGCGCGCCCGGCGCAGGTCGGCGAGCAGATTGATGATCTCGGCCCGGATGGAGACATCGAGCATGGAGACCGGTTCGTCGGCCAGCAGGAGGTGCGGCTCGAGGACGAGCGCGCCGGCGATGACCACCCGCTGGCGCTGCCCACCTGAGAGCTGGTGCGGAAAACGCTGAAGATAGTCCTCCGCCGGTTTCAGCCCCGAATCCTCCAGGGCCTGGCGGACGCGTTCCCGTCGTTCCTCTGGTTTTGGCGTCAGGCCATGCACGACCAGCGGCTCGGTGACAATCTCTTCGATGGTCTGGGTGGGGTTGAGCGACTCGTACGGATCCTGAAAAATCATCTGGATCCGCTGGCGGATTTTCTTGCGCTGCTGGTTAGTGGCATGCGTAATGTCGACCCCTTCGAAAAGGATGCTGCCTTCAGTTGCCTCTTCGAGTCCCATCAATGTCAGCGAAAGGGTCGACTTTCCGCAGCCGCTCTCGCCGACCAGGGCGATCACCTCGCCGCGGTGTAACTGCAGGTCGATATCGTCCACGGCGTGGACGAACTCTTCGCGGCGCGAAAACCAGCCAGGTCTCCCCGCCTGAAAGTATTTTTTAAGATTTCTTACTTCAAGGATGATATCGTCGGCCATTCACACTCAATCCTGTTCAACACGGCGGGGCATCAAGGAGGATGGCGGCCGGGGTGATATCTCTACCAGATGGCAGCTTGCAACATGAATCCCGCCATTCAGGGAGTGCAGCTCCGGCATTTCGACCGTACATCTCTCGAAAGCCAGCGGACAGCGCGGGGCGAAGCGGCAGCCTGTCGGCAGCGCATCCAGTTTGGGAGGATAACCGGGGATCGAGACAAGCCGTTTATCGGGCCGGGTAAGGTCCGGGAACGCCTTGAGCAGCTCCTGGGTATAGGGATGGCGCGGCGCGTTGTAGATCGTGTCCACATCGGCGTATTCAGCGGTCACTCCGCCGTACATCACAAGCACCGAGTCGCACATCTCTGCCACCACGCCAAGATCGTGGGTCACGAAGATCACAGACAGCCCCAATCTCTTACGCAGCTCATCGAGCAATTCCAGGATCTGGGCCTGGATCATCACATCCAGGGCAGTTGTCGGCTCGTCGGCGATCACCACCTGCGGATTGCAGGAGAGCGCCATGGCGATCATGGCGCGCTGGCGCATCCCGCCGGAATACTGGTGCGGATAATGATCCTTATGCTCCGCAGAGATCCCGACCAGCTCGAGCAATTCCATGACGCGCGAGTCCACGACTCCGGGCGGCATTTCGGGCAGGTGTTTACGGATCGCTTCGGCGATCTGGTCGCCCACGGTTCGAACCGGGTTGAGCGCGTTCATCGCACCCTGGAAAATGACCGAGATCCCGCTCCAGCGCACGTCGGCCATTTCCGCTTCTGTCAGCGCAGCCAGGTCCTGACCGTGGAAATAAATATGTCCATTGGCGATCTCTCCCACGGCAGGCAGCAGGCGCATTAACGCCATCATCAGGGTTGTCTTGCCGCAGCCGCTTTCCCCGACCAGCCCGAGTAATTCTCCTTCATGCAATTGAAAGCTGACGTTATGAACAGCCTTCATTATTCTGCCTTCGTTGACATAGTTGACTGAAAGATTTTGGACATCCAGCAGGACAGGAGACTCCCTTTTGATGCCCTGCGGCGCGGGCTGTAGGTTCGCTTCGCCCTGGACCGTAGGCCGGCCGGGCATTAAGTGATGGGCCTCCAGCCTGGGGTTGAGGACCTGCTCGAGCCCGTGCCCGAGGAGTGTCAGGCCGAGGACAACCCACACAATCCCGAACCCGGGTGCGACCAGTGCCCACCAGGCGCCGGCGCTCATTGCACCGCGGCCGAAGGCGAAATTAAGCATCTGTCCCCAGGAGGTCACCGTGGGATCTCCCAACCCGAGGAACGACAATGTCGATTCGTTCAGGATCGCCAGCGAGATCACGAGAATGGCATTGACCACCAGCAGCGGCATGACCAGCGGCAGGATGTGATTGAATATGATATGTCCATTTCCTGCCCCGATGGCGCGCGCCCGCAGAACGAACTTGCGGCTCTTCACCGCCAGCGTCTGCGATCGAACGATGCGCGCTGTTGTTGTCCAGCCGAGCAGGCCGATCACAAAGATGATATTCAGCAGGCTGGGCCGGGTCAGGGCGACGATGACTACGATCAGCGGCAGGTCCGGGATGACCAGCATGGTGTCGGTGAAGCGCATCAGCAGGTTTTCGACCCTGCCCCCGTAGAAGCCTGCTACGATCCCGATCACGCCACCGATCACAATGGAGATGAACGCCGCGAAGAATCCGACGATCAATGAGACCCGTGCCCCATACATGAAACTGGAGAGCACATCCTTGCCGGCATCGTCGGTCCCAAACCAGTGCTCGGCACTGGGTGGGTTATAAAGATCACGCGAGGTGATTCCCGCCGACGAGTCGGGATCGTACGGCGCGATGAGGGGCGCAAAGATGGCCACGAAAATAATCAGGACCAGCATGACCAGTCCGATCACGCCCATCCGGTTCTTCCGGAAAAGCTTCCAGAAATCGGTGAATGGAGAGGAGGGAATCGATGGTTTCAGCTCGGCGGTTGGGAGGGCCATGGTCATTCCATCTGTACGCGAGGGTCAAGGTAGGAGTACATCAGGTCGGCGATCAGGTTGGCGATCACCACGCTGACTGCGATGAGCAGGAACACACCCTGGAGCAGCGGATAATCCCGGCGTTCGAGGGCTTCATAGACCGCGCCTCCCAGCCCGGGCCACGAAAACACGGATTCGATCTGGATTGCTCCCGCCACCGTAAAGCCCAGGTTGATGGCAACGATCGTTACGATGGGCAGCATCGCATTCTTAAGTGCATGATCCTTCAGGATCTGGAAGGTGCTCAATCCCTTGGCCTTGGCCGTCAGGATGTAATCCTCCGAGAGCACATCCATCAGGCTGGAGCGCATGATCAGCAGGTATTCACCCATGTAAACGATCGTGTAGGTCAGAGTGGGCAGGATCATATGCCGGGCGATATCGGCGATCTGGTAGGAGAGCGGGAACGAGCTGATGCCCGGCGTGATCCGGCCTCCGATCGGGAAACCCTTTGCACTCCCCCAGAAAAGCAGGATGATCCCCAGCCAGAAGGTGGGAAGGCTCCACGCCACCAGACCGGTGATCAGGGCCGAATAATCGATCACCGTCCGTGCTTTCCAGGCGGCAAACAGGCCAAAGACGATCCCAAAAAAGATCGAGAGGATCTGGCCTGCCCCGATCAGAAGCAGCGTGTTCCAAAGGCGTTCCACAAGGATCTCGGAAACAGGACCATTCGTATGATAGCTGATCCCCAGCTCTCCGCGGGCCAGGTTGCGGAGATAGAGGAAGAACTGCGTCTCGAACGGATTGATCCAGCAGTCTCCTGTTTGGACCGGGTTCAGCGTTTCAAAGCAATTGATAACCGGTTTGTCGAGCCCAAAGCGGACCCGCATGGCCTCCTGATTTTCCTTCTTGAAGCGGGGGTCATGCGTACCCGCCTTGACTGGATCCCCGGGCAGCACGCGGAACAGAAAAAAATTCAGGATGACGACAAACAGAATGGTGAATGCCGACCAGCCGATCTTCTTCAACAGGGTTCGGTAGCGTTTCAAGGATTTCTCCGGGCTCATGGAATCAGGAGAGGCAGCAGACCGCGCCGCCTCTCCTGATGTGCAGTCTCTGGCTCCTACTGGACCGGCTCAACCACTACAAGTGAACTTACATCTGACAGCTCGACCTTCGGTTGATCCGTGATCCAGCCGGTGAATTTGTCGACCCGGTAGGCCTGGATCGCCTGTTCGTAATAGGGGATGATGTACACCACGTCGTCGAAGACGATCTCCTGCATCTCCCAGACAATTTCCTGTCGCCGCACCGGGTCCAGCTCTGTGCCCTGCTGGGCATGCAGCTCATCGTAGGCAGGATTGGAGTAACCTGTCTCGTTATAGCCGTTCGGGATCTCCTCGGTGGAATAAACCGAGAGCAGCAGGTTCGGGTCCGGGTCGGAGCCCCAGCCCCACAGGATGATATCGAAATCGAAGGCCGGGCAGCATTCGGCGGTCAGGGCATCGGGATCGATGGCCTGCAGTTCGAGACTCACACCCACCTCGCCCCACATCTCGGAAAGCAGCTCGGCCTGGCGCGGAGCATCGATGCTGTCGCTGGGCCAGTGCATACGGAAGTTCAGGGGCTGCGAGCCATCCGGCATTTCCCGGATACCGTCTCCATCCGTATCCACGTAGCCGGCATCCTCCAGGATCTGGTTGGCTGTCTCGACGTTGTACGCATAGTCCACCAGCGTGTCGTTGTACCAGAGGCCCAGACCATCCGGAATGAGCGTCAGGCCGGGGGTGCCGAAGCCCAGCAGGACGATATCGATCAGTTTTTGCTTGTCGGTGGCATGGGCGAGCGCCAGGCGGACGTTGCGGTCACGCAAGGCGGGATGCCCCGTGCAAATGCCGCCCGCGTCGGTTGGACAATTTTCCGGGTCAGCCTGGTTGAAGATGACGTCTGCAACAGAGGGAGCAAAGGGCGCGCCCGTAATAAGCTCCACGTTAGGATCGGCTCGCAGCGTCTCGACGGCTGTGGCAGGCATCTCGGTGATCATATCCACCTGCCCGCTGGTGAGCGACTGGACCAGGACATCGGGACTCTCGTAGGTCTGGAAGATCACCTCATCGATCTTCGGCGCGTTCTGAAAATGCTCCTTGTTCGCGCCCAGATGGACGAACTCGTTCTGGCTGTACTCGATCATACGGAAGGGACCGGTGCCGATCATGTCCAGGTTCTCGAACTCGGTCGAAGCGGGAGCCTCGGCATTCTCGCCCCAGATATGTTCCGGCACGATATAGAGATAGGAAAGAAGGTAATCCATATTTGGCACCGGTTCGAGCAGGGTAATGACAACCGTACTGTCGTCCGCAGCCTCGACCGTGTCAAAATTTGTGGTGTAGGAGTTCAGGTAAATGTAATCGGTGTTGTTCTTATAGAGATTGACAGAGAAGGCAACATCCTCGGCAGTCATGGGCTCTCCGTCATGGAATTGAATTCCGTCACGGATCGCGAAGGTCCAGGTCAGGCCATCGTCCGACACATCTGCACTCTCTGCCACATCCAGCGTGTATGTGCCATCGAGCTGGTATTCATAAATGGTATCGTACACCAGCGCAAAAATGGTATATGCTTCTGAGAGTACCGCCGTTCCGGGATTGATAGTGTCAGGACTGCCTGCCCAGCCGATCCGTAGGACAGCCGGAAGATCCGGCTCCTCCGGGGCCTGTGTGGCAGCTGGCTCGCCCGGTTGCTCAGGATCGCCGGATTCCGTAGCCGGAACCGCCGCCCCGCCGCATGCTGAAAGCAACAGGGCCAGCAGGGTAAACACGATGAGAAACGCATATTTCACTTTCATCTTACTCCTCCTCCAGAGTTAAGTGTTGGTGAGGGGATCGGCGGCATTAAACAAAAAAACCGCATCCTTGCCATACCGGCCGCGATGCAGTGATTGCCACAGGTCACCTCATTGTGTGGGACGCGTACTCACTGAAATGATCAGTCGTGTACATTCAATATGATTGTACTTTAGAATGAAGATGAGGAAAAGGAAAATCGATTGCGTGGAGAAATCAACATGGGGCGTAACCGGCGGATTCTGCAATGAATCAACCCCATAAAACTCCATATAATAATCAATGACAGGATTTACAGGAAAATTTACCCCCATCAGCATTATTAGGAGGTAGGTATGATCACGCCCTGCCGATCCCTGGCCGCGCATTCACAGCCATGGCCCCTGCCGGTCCTGTTGTTTTTCTTGCAACCTGAACACTTGGGGACTTAATTCTCGTATCCAATTTATCCAAAATCCATTGGGATGTCATCCCAAAAGCTGGCAGTCTTCGGCAGTCCGTTCTATTGTTTTGGCAGCTCATTTGAGATGTAATGCAATCAGTCCACAGGACGCTGGAGGTAGGACCTGATGCAAGTCTCTAAACGTATAAATGCAAAAGCGTTGATCATTTGTGATGACCGTGATACCTGCCAGACCTGGGCCTATTGTCTTAGACAAAAGGGGATCGACGTGGTTACTGCAGGCTTGACAAAAGAAGTTGTTCAACAATGGACCGAGGAAATTCCCGATCTGGTGGTCATTGATGTAAACACTTCCCAGCTGGAAGGTCTTACTTTATGCCGGAGACTCAGGGAGGAGATGACGATTCCTATCCTTCTATTGACTCCTCAAAGCAGCGAATCTCATATTCTCGAGGGCTATCTGGCCGGGGTAGATGAATACGTTCCCAAGCCGGTTAGTCCGGCACTCTTCATGGCGAAAGTAAAGGTTTGGCTGCGTCGCTCGTGGACGATTCCCGCCGAAACTCTGGAAGTTGTCCAGGTCAGTGACTTCAAACTCGATCCGCATAACCGGCAGGTATTAAGACTCCCCGATAAAGGAATAAGGCTGACAAATCTTGAATTCCGGCTCCTTTACCTTTTAATGAAAAACCCGGGGCGTATTCTGGAAACGGAATATATTGTGGAGAGGGTTTGGGGATACCATGGAGAAGGAAACAGCCATTTACTCAAGAACCTAATATATCGCCTGCGGCGAAAGATTGAGCCCGAGCCGAACACCCCTTTTCATATCCATACAGAACCAGGCATTGGCTACAAATTCCAGCCTTAGAACCAATCAGCCGCTTGCACAGCGCCCTTGTTCGTTGATCCTTCCCGGCATAATTAGTACCAATAAGATCGAATTTGAGGCCTAATGAGACTGGGCTTGAGACTGTTTTGTGATTCTTCCAATGTATAAAGAATATACAGTGCTCCGATGTTGTACGGGGAACGATCCCTCCTGTTTCCATCCTTCACTCAGTTAAGTTTTTAGCAAAGGAGTATAAAATGAAGAAACTGTCGATTGCCTGTATCCTGGTCGTCTACATCGCTGCGTTTATTCTTCAAGGTCCCGCCTTTGCCGGCGGAATCTTCAAGTTCAGGGGAGAGGGTGCCTCAGCCATATTCACAAGTGTTGACGGCTCAGGATGTGTCTGGACGGATGTTTACCTTAACCCCAATGAAGGCGTTTTTCAAAGCCCTCCTGGTAAGGGAACCCTTTCATCCGGGGTATATATGTATATCACCCAGTATGATGTCTGTACAGATACACAATTGCTCGCCGCAGAAGGCTCTGCTTCGCTGGCAGACTCCGATTTCCAGGTCTTTGGCAATCTAAGCTCTGCCACTCTGGATGCTGTTGTGACCCTCTACGACTATGTGAGCGGCACTTACTTTGATGTGTTTGTGGACCTCACCTGGACAGGAACAGGTTCGATCAACCGCCAAAGCAGCAATTCTCACTTCTCTTCACCAGGTTGTAAATTCCATTCCCGCTTTAACGGTAGTTTCCGCCCAGCCGTAGCGACTGGCACAGTTTCCGATGGAGTTACCAACTACACGCCTGAACCGTCCTGGGGCTATGACATCTATTCAGCCAGGAATGGAGAGGTCTTTATTGGTTGCAATTAGTTAATCGTTCATCGATACACCACGGGAGATCCCTTTCCCAATCAACAAAAGAACAAAATAATCGCAAACGACATATGAATCATCTGGCAGGCCAGATGATTCATATTATTCTCACATGCAGACACCAGTCTGCATGTTTTTCATTATGCAATGAGGCAGTGTATACTAGCTTTTAATTGCTCGTCCCATGTCTGTAACAGAAAGCGAACCACTTATGGAGAAATCCATCAAGCTTACCGAAAAATATGAACGCAACGGATGGCCCTCGATCAAGCGGCCCGACCTCAAACCACCGGAGGCCTGGAACATTTCCCTGATCACCTCCCTGGAGAGAATCCGTTCCCATGCCCTCTCCCCCGATGGAGAGACGATCGCCTGCATCAAGGATGGCGAATCGCTCTCTGACGTTTTCCTGATCCCGTCAAATGGGGGCTGGCTCAGGCGTATCACCACCGACCGACCCCTGGCTGCCTACTGGGATGACGAAATCCCCGCCTGGTCGCCGGACGGCAAATGGATCGCCTTTGGCATCCGGGGGCATGTCCACCTGGCGCCATGCGATGGCGGCCTTCCCAAAAAGATCAGCGATTTTGCGGTCGCTGCCGGCAGTCCCAGGTTCATGCCCGACTCGCAGGGTCTGATCGTTTCCGTCGAGCGGAACGATGCCGACCAGCTGCTGCTGACCGATATCTATGGCCGCTGGCCGCGTGCCCTGACAACCGACACCACCGGCGACCACTGGGACGCGCGCCCTTCACCGGATGGCAGATCCATCGTTTACACCCTGCGGCGCTTCGACGACTTGAACCGCTTGGATATCGTTCTGCTGGAAATAGAGACGGGGCGGTCCATTACGCTGTATGGAAAGCCTTCCACGCGGGCAATGTCTGCGAGATGGTCTCCCGATGGGCAATGGATTGCCTTTATCGCCCAGGAGACGGAGCGCGAGGAAATCTATCTCATCCGGCCGGACGGCGAAGGCCTCCATCAGCTTACCAACACCGGTCACGATATCTTCCAGTTCGAATGGTCTCCCAACGGCCGCGCGATGGCGGTTATTTTCAATCGTAATGGCGCCTTTGACCTGACCCTCGTCGACGTGGAGACAGGGACAGTCTCTGAACTACGCCGCGGGATGGGTATGCATTCCAATCCCAACTGGGGACCGGATGGTTCCTTCCTCACGTTCGAGCATGAGAGCCCGCTGGAACCGCCCGACCTGTACCGGCTGGACATTTTCACTCAACAGGTTACACAACTTACCTTTTCCAACCCGCCTGCTCTGCAGAGAAATAGAAAAGTACTGCCGAAGGTCGTCGGCTACAAAAGCTTCGACGGCCTTGACATCCCTGCCTTTCTCTATTCCCCTGAACATCCGAACGGCGCAGCCATTGTGTATCCCCATGGGGGACCGAAGGATCAGTATGGCTTTATCTGGGATGAGCTTGCCCAGTATTTCACAGCCAAAGGTTATTACTACCTGGCTCCCAATTATCGCGGCTCCACGGGGTATGGTAAGCAATTCGAGCGCGCCAACTATGACAACTGGGGTGTGGGCGACACGCAGGACTGCCTGCATGCGGCAAAATTCCTGCGCGGTTTCAAGGAGATTCGTCCGGAAAGCATCGGTATCGCCGGGGGAAGTTATGGCGGCTATATGACCATCTGCTCGCTCTCTCGTGATCCCGAATACCTGTTTGCCTGTGGCGTATCGAAATACGGCGACTCGAACCTGGTCAGCTCCTGGGCGTTGTGTGAAAAACGCCTGCGGCTGTACACCGAGGTTTTTCTGGGGCACCCCTCGGTAAATTACAGTTTTTATCTCAAGGGCTCGCCGATCAGCGATGTGAGGAATGTCCAGAAGCCGGTGCTGATCCTGCATGGACTGCTCGATACGATCGTCCCGCCCGAATCGTCCGAAGAATGGGTCGAAGCGCTGAAGCGCCATGACAAGGTATTCGAGTACAAGACTTACGACGATGAGCCGCACGGATTCCTGCGGCGCGAAAATCTCCAGGATGTCTATGAGCGCATGGAACAATTCCTGGACTGGTACCTGCTTCCGAGGTGATCATGCAGATCGAAATCAGGAACGAAGAAGAAAAACATATCGACGCCGTGCGGGATATTGTCCGTGCAGCCTTTCCGACAGAAGCAGAGAGCAAACTCGTGGATGCTTTGCGAGCGAACGGCAAGGCGGTCATATCGCTTGTAGCTGTGAGTGGTGAAAATGTATTGGGGCATATCCTGTTCAGTCCTGTATCCACCACCCCACCAGGTGAAGCCCGAGGGCTCGGCCTGGCGCCTGTGGCAGTTCACCCGGAAGTCCAATCGCAGGGTATTGGCTCACAGTTGATCCGCGAGGGACTACGGGTTTGTAAAGAGTTGGGATTTGATTATTGTGTCGTCCTGGGCGGACCCAAATACTATCGGCGATTTGGATTCGAAAAGGCGAGCGCGCATGGCTTGAAGAACGAATACGGGGTGGATGAAGAGTTCATGGTTATCCGCTTCGAAAATGGGTCTCCACCAGCTGCTGTGCCTGGCGCTCTTGTCAAATACGCAGCTGAGTTCGGCCTGTTTTCAGTTTAAGGAGAATGTAAAATAATAAATACTGTCATCGAATTGGCTACACGCAAATTAAAATCACCTCGGAGACCTCCATGACCGATTTTTTTAATTATTATGACTTGACCTGGGATGTAGTTGCAGAACTTCCCAGGGACACTCCACTCGTCCTGCCCCTGGGGACAGGTTACGACCGCAGCCTGCTGGCCAGCCAGTTGAGCCATCCCACCCGAATCGGACTTCTGCCAGCCTTCCCGTTTGGATGGCGCGGCAGTGGATTGGAGGTTCCGGAGCCGGTCCTCGTCCAGTACGTAGCAAATCTGCTTGACAGCTTACGTGATGACGGATTCTCGCGTGTCTACTGTCTGGCACCCGCAGGATTGGATCCACAGTCATTCTTCCTGCAGCAGCTATCTTCATCCTGGCTTCGATTGCCACATGCCACGCACAACGCGCCAGGCATTCAACTGCCAGCAGACACGGAGCGTGGCAAGGTGATCCTGATTCCCATTGGCCACACCGAACAGCACGGCCTGCATCTCCCCCTCTCCGTCGACACCGTCATTATTGAAGCAATCGCCCAGGGCACGGCTGCCAAAGTGCCTACACGCAGTTATGCTTTGCCGGTCATGCCGTACGGGGTGAGCACGCACCGCGCCTCATTCGCAGCCACGATGAATGCGGGCGGCCGCGCCTTCGAAGATTTCTGGCTGGCTGCGATCGATGTTCTTGTCGCACGCGGTTTCGACCGCTTCTATCTGATGAGCGGTCATGGCGGTAATTCCTCTTTCCTCGTCAATGTCGTGAAGTATGCCGGAGAGCGCCATCGCCGGATCTTTTGCGCGACCGCCTGGCTGCACACCTCAGGCCGGATCGGCGCGGCAGCGCTGGATAAGCACCGCACATCTGCGATCGGCGGGATGGGCCATGCAGGCGAGCTGGAGACATCATACTTGCTGCACCTTCGACCGGATCTATGCCAGATGGAGCGCGTTGTCGACGAAATCGATTTTGTTGCCACGCCCGATTATTATATGGACTGGATCGAAGGCGGCTCCCTGGTCGCCAACCCACCCTGGGACGATGACACCAGGACCGGCGCTTACGGCGCAGGCAGCCATGCCACCGCCGAGAAAGGCAGGCTCTGGCTGGAGGCCGCCATCGATGAAAAAGCCGATCACGTGGAGCAGATCCATGAGCAGCACGAACGCCGTGAGCAGCGACGGAATGAAGGTTATGGATTGTGGGGAAAATATAAAGGGGTCTGAAGCCATGCACCGGTTCATAAAGCGATCAGCCCAACGGACTTCCGTTGGGCTGATCCTTAACTTCCGGCTTTCTGCTTTTCCCAAATCTTTCGATCTTCAGGATCGTCCGGATCCAGCTGGCTCGGGTGGACTTCCCGCATGATCCGGTGTCCGTGTGAGGTCCACAGGTCCGCGGCGAGCCTGCGGGGGTCGCGTCTCAGGCCCTGCGAGGCGAAGTACTGGCAGATGCGGGTGATATCCCGCAGGAAGATCGACCAGGCAGCGGGATTGGAATCGGGCTGGACCACCTGGGGGAAGTCGATCATCGTGATGTCTCCCTCCCAGTACAGGATGTTGTAGGCAGACAGATCGCCATGGATCCGCCGGTTGGCAAGGAGCAGGTCAATATCCCGCAGGACGCGCTCGAAGAGCGGTTTCACCTCCTCCCGTTCAAGAGAGACCGAGTTGAGAGTCGGCGCTGCCAGATCCATATCCCCGATGTACTCCATCAGGATGGCATTCTTCTCCATGGCATAAGGACGCGGAACGTCTGCGCCAGCCTGGTGGAGTATTTCCAGAGTCTGAAACTCATACGCGATCCATGACTGGTGGCGCAGCTCTTCACCATATTGGGTCCGTTTGGCCATAGCGTGCAGATCACCCTCCTTAACGATGGCATTGCCATTCTCATCCAGGTCGACGCGGCCTGTCCGGTACTCACCATCGTTCTTCAGGTTACGCAGCGCGCGCGGCCGGTAGACTTTAGCCGCAACCAGCGGTGCATCGATTGCGGGGCCAGAGCGGCACAGGTAGACCGAGGCCTCCTTACCGCCCTTGAGCCGGCGCAGCACATCCGTGATCCACTTGTGCTCGTAGAAATCGCCCAGCGACTCCAACAGCCACCATTCCTCGAAGCGCGCCGCCGAATAGGTGAAATTAAAGTTCCTGCGCGAGTCGTCCTGCCCATTGAGGAACTCGGCGTTCGCCTGCCTCACATACTTGAAATGCCGCTCCGGGAAACGCTGAGGACGCTTGTTTTTGTTGATAAAGTTTTCGGTCTGGTCGTGGTCGTCCAGATCGTCGAACAGATTGATATAGTCTTCTGTATCCATCGTTTTGTATTACCTACTTAAATCAAAAACCACAGGAGCAATCGCCTGCGGTTAAAGAAAAACCGCAGGGCGAGACACGCCTGCGGCTGACTACAATTCAAAACGACGGGATCGTTTCTACACTCGACAGCCAGGAGGCGCGCTCAAAACACGGTCGAATACAGTGGTGGATGTCATTTGTACGTGCCTCCTTTCGATAAGATTGATGCGCTGAGTCTATCACTAGAGGGTGGGCGAGTCAATGATCTTTTCTCCTATCGCGGGCTGTTTTTTCGATTCTCGTCATGTTTGACAAACCAGTTCCATTCAGGGAGGTTTTGAATGTTTTCTCCTTTACCCCAGTAATTGGCTTCAAAAAGGACCCCGATCCCTGAGGCAAAGCCACCGAGCAGGCCCAGGGCGATGCCCCAGTAGGCCATATTGATGGCACCCTCCTTCCCGCCAAGCAGATACCCGAAGATACTCAGGGAAACCACACCAATGACCAACCCCACGATTACATTTCTGAGAAACTTGAGAAAGAAGATTTTCCAGTTCATGGTATCAGCTCCTTCCTGTAAAAAACCTTCTCTATCAGTATACGGATTTCCTAGAAGAAAGTCTTGTGTCCTTTGTCATAAAAGCGCCTATTAACGCTGAGCTTCGATAAACGCCTCTCCCTTCCTCATCAACTCTTCATGGTCTTCCGGTGCGGGCAGGTCCTTCAGGAATTCAATGGTGTACTCCCGTAGTTTCTTCTGCACATGCGGCTGGCCGGCGTCTATCCATTTCTCCATGCTCCAGCGTGGGAAAATGGGATTGACATAATACCCCGTCTTGTACTTCTTCAGTGTGGTCGGCGCCGAGACGTAGCTCTTGCCTGCGCCCACTTTATGAATTTCCTCCAGGCCCACGTGAGCATCGTCAAGCTGAAAGCCGCTCGAAAAACGCAGCGCCTGGTCGATGATCTCGTGGCAGTAGATGAAGGTCTGGGGTGAGATCGCCTTGGAGCCAAGCGTGTCTCCAACAAATGGCGCGATCCCTCCTTTGGTCAGGGTGAACATCAGAGTGTTCATCCAGTAGGTTTCGGCTGCCAGCAGGTCCATACCCCAGCCCGTTCCGCTGCCCGACGTGCCGCAGTGCGGGATGCCGTAGAATTCCATCATCTCGGCGCACGCCAGGCTGACCAGGATGCTCTGCGGATCGTAAAAGTTCATCAGCGTTTTCATGTCGAAATACACCGGAAGCATCCCAAGCAGCATCGGCGCACCTTCCCTGTAGAGCTGTCCAATGACCAGCCCAGCCAGTAATTCGGCGAGCAGGACCGTTACCGTCCCGGCAGGTGTAATGGGAGTGGTCGCGCCGGACATGCTGTAATTGGAGATGATGACCGGCAAACCGCGCTCGATAGCGATCCGCATCTTGTCCACCGTGCCTTCGTTCATGACCAGCGGGGAGACCGGGTTGAAATACGGAATGATGAAGGGCTTCTCGCCCAGGTCACCGTTGTGCAGGGTTTCGAACATCTGCATGACGTGTTCAAATTCGTGCTCGTCCGAACACAACAACACCATTGGCTTGATCCCATTTGCAAAATGTTCCAGGCTGCCATACAGGTCGGTGAGATGCTCGGGCACATCACGCACGATCCCCACCGTTGAGACCATGTCATAGTGTGGAAGCCGGTTCCCCACCCGGACCATATCCTGCATATGTTTGCGCTGGAACAACACCGGTGTATCGGTTTCCGGTTCCTGGTAGTAGAGGGCCGTGACACCGATCCCGAAGCGTGTGCGGTCCCCTTCCCCGCCGATACAGAATTGTGGATTGCCGCGCCGGTCATACATCTGGATCTGACGCGGCGCGGCCTTGACCGCCCACTCGACCAGGTCGGCGGGGATACGCACAGTCTTTCCATCCACCATGGAATCCCCCAACTTTTTTCTGAGCATCTCCAGCGCCGACGGTGAGTCGACGCGTACTCCTGTTGTTGCAAGAAGCTTCAAGGTGTATCGATGGACATCCTGGATCTGTTCTTCCGATAACAGGTTCAAGCGAGGCCGGACATTGTTCATGGGTAATCTCCTGGTCTTTCGCGCTTCGATAAGCAGCTCTGGCTACTTTCATTCAGCGCGAGGCGTTCTTGACATGTTGATCAAAAAAAGCTACAGAGCGGCTCATGAAGATCAGCCACTGATCGCCGATGAATGAGTGGCGCTCGCCTTCATACCGAAACAGTTCAACCTGTTTTCCGGCGTCGGCCAGCGCCTGGCTCAACTTATATGACCATTCCGGCGGAGTGGAGCCCAGGGTATCGCCATCTGCAGTCCCGATGTGGATCTGGACGGGAGCGCTCACCTGGTCCAGGTGATGGATCGGTGCGATGGACTGCATCTTTTCCGGATCGACAGCGGCAAGCTCATAGGCCTGAATTAATTCGGGAGGCAGGGAGAGGGGAATCACATCGGCAGCATTGCAGCTTTCCAGGGGTTCATGCAATGGAATATCGCCGATGCACCCGTACCCCCAGCGGGAGATGAGGTCTGCGTCATCAGCGGAGTTTGGCGCATACAACACGGCGGCTTTGACCCGAGGGTCGATTGTCAGGATCTTGGTCGTGATCCCGCCTCCCATGCTGTGCCCCCACATTCCGATGCGATCCGGGTCCGCCTGTGGCAGGGAAGGGATGGCATTTAGCAAGTTGATCACATCCACGACCAGGCCGGTATGGAACAGGCTGGGTCCCCATTCGGAGCCGCCCCAGCTGCGATAATCGGAGGCGAGGGTGATATACCCGCGCCGGACAAGATATTCGGAGGCGCGCTCCGTCCCGTCACCGGGCTTGTAGGCGGCGCGGTTGGCATATCCGTGGTTCATAAGAATGACCGGGAACGGACCCTCGCCTGTCGGGATTTGCAGAACGCCGGTGATATTTAACCCGTCACTGGGGTAGTGGATGTAATAGCGTGTGAACTCATCGTTGATGAGTATTGTAGCAAGAATAGTGATCGTCCCGCTCTGATACTGATACGCTCGCAATCCCGGGATGGTGTAGGGAAAGATCAAATCTGTAACGGCTTCGGGGGTCTGCGTGGGCGTCTCAGTGGGAAGCGGTGTCATGGTCTCGATGATCGCCTGAGCCGTGGGCAGGAATGGCGTCGGCGCCGGGAAATTACAGGCGGCAAGACCCATAAAAATAAACAGGCCGATGCACTGTTTCATGGACGGATTGTATCAAAGAAGTGCAGGAGCCTGTTTCAAAAGCAGAAAACAATGATTCAAACTTTTGGCAGTTCGGGAATGATCTCTTCCGCCAGCGCCAGAACTTCCTCGTTATACAATTGCAACAGGCGCCTGGTCGCGGGGCCAACATTTCCATCACCGACCTGCCGGGCATCGATCCCGACCACCGGGACGATGCCGCGCGAGCTGCTGGTGATGAACGCTTCGCTGATGGAAGGCAGTTCGTTGACCCGCAAGGCCCGGATGCAGAACTTCATCCCTTCCCGCTTTGCGAGTGTAATTACAGTCTGGCGCGTCACACCGATCAGCACACCGCGCCCGGCGGTACACAATACACCCTCCCGGACATAGAAAAAATTGCTGGTCATGCCCTCCAGGATCCGGCCCTTGTCGGTAAGCAGGAGTTCGAATATTTCTCCCCCGATCCGTTTGCGCTCCAGGGTTGTCTCATTGATGAACGTGGTCCGCTTCAGGGATGGCTTCTCACGGCTGGACCTCGAGATCTCGAGATGGACCCCATTTTCATAAACGTCGTCCGGCAAGGTGCGCAGGGCCTGGAGCAGGACGTACATCGTCCCCGGCTCCACCGATGAATCGAGGATTAAGCGGACGCGCGCTTCCGGCGCATCGAACCGGCTGAGCAGTTCGAAGAGCACCTGGCGAAAATCATCCGGCCGTCGGACCGTGGGAACGATGCCCTGTGCCTTGGCCGGCAGATACAGCCTCTCGAGATGCGAGCGCAGGCCCAGCACCTTCGTTCGGCCTGCGTACGTACGGAAGGTGGTGTACAGGCCGGGAGGCAGCTCGGTTGTGATGGCGTCAAAATCGGGGAGATCGATATCCAGAGAGTCCGCTTCGGAGCGCGAGATCTTATAAACCAGAATTTTTTCGTACATATCCACTAGGTTATAAACTTGGAGCCTTCCATTTCCGGATGATATCGGCAAACGGCGGCAGGATCTTCCGTTCATGGAAAGGATACCAGCCCAGCTCGCCTCGAACAGCCTGCTCTTTCAGTTCCGTGGAGCCCCACAGAAGCGAAGCACCCAATGCCCCTATTAACGCAGAAACATAATCAAGTGTTATAAAAAAGGAGAGCAGGACAAGCAGGGTCCCGGCGCCCATTACGTAAGGCCACCACAAATAACCAAAATATCGTTCCCCGCGGATGACCCAGACAAAACCGAGGCCAATGATGAACAATGTGGCAATGCCGATCAAAATGCCAAACCAATTCATGAGTTCTCCTGGAGCAAACGGACATCCTCCGTTGAAACGGGTTCGCCCCGTGGATCGCGATCCAGCCAGTCGATGGTTGTGGCTTGAGCGTAGGCTGCCAGGATGCGCGCATGGCGCGGGTTGCGCGGGTTGGCCGGAGCATGTCCCTCCCTGATCCGGTTTTGCTGGCGGTGAAATTCCAGCGCATCCCAGAGCAGGGTCACACCCAGGATCGCACAAAAAGCGGACAAGGCGCGGCTGGGTGTCCACAAGGAAAGCAGCCCAAGTCCAATCCCCAAAAGCAGGGCGATGGCAGATGGGATCCAGATCCGCTCCACCTCCCTTTCGATTTTGCGGACGGATACGTGACCGATCCATACCCCGAGAAATGTTGCGCCTGCAGAAGCGAGGCCGACCAGGTTAATATCCATAATCGGAATTATAAACGGTGAAAGAAAAGCCGTATTTCGATTGTGAAAAGCTTAACAAGCTCTCACCCAAATCCTACAAAATCTATATATGCCTAAGCAGATAAAGAATATACAATGCAAGCGAGCTGAGGAGAGGCGTCATAGGAGCTCGCAATGCATCTTGTCATTATTGGTGGGGGCATCACTGGTCTAAGCGCCGCATGGGAAGCGCAACAGCGCGGTTTTTCCTACACCCTGCTCGAGGCATCTGAACGCTGGGGCGGTAAGATCATTTCCACCGAACTCCATTCGAACGGTGCACGGTTCCTGGTCGATGGTGGACCCGATACGATCGTCACCCGCAAGACCGAAGCCTGGGACCTGACCCGGGAACTTGGGATTCTCGATCATGTTGATAACCCTGGCTCAGAGACGCGCGGCATCTATGTGCTCGACAACGGCTCTCCCCAGCCGATTCCCCTCTCTCCGTTTCAATTCATTGGCACAAAGCTGATGTCGGGGCGCGGCAAACTGCGCATGCTGGCCGAGCCGTTCCAGCCCGCCCGCAGGGATGACGGCGACGAGTCGCTCGGCGATTTTGTCCGCAGGCGGCTGGGCGCGGAGGCGCTCGACAAATTCATCGGTCCGGTTCTGGGTGGGATCTACAACACGGATCCTGCCTTCCAGTCGATCCTGGTCTCCTCCCCTGTTATGCGCGACATGGAGAAGGAGTCGGGAAGCCTGTTTCTTGCGGCCCTCCAGCGGGGAGTTCGTGCAAAAAAGAGTTTATCCAACGGGCCAAAAAAGCCGCGTTTCATCACCTACAAAAGTGGCATCCAGGGGATTGTGGAACAGCTTGTCAAAAACCTGAAAGGGGATCTGCGTCTCTGTTCGCGTGTCCGTTTCATCGACCGGCATGGCGACGGATACCGCATCTGGCTCTCGAACGGGGAGATCCTGCACGGCGACGCAGTCGTTCTTGCCACGCTTGCCAACGTCGCCGCAGGACTGCTCCGGGATATTTCTCCGGAGGTCAGCCGCCGGCTGGAAAAGATCCGTCACAACCACATCGGAACGGTTTCGCTTGTATATAGGGAATCCGATCTGCCAGGATTGGATATCAACGGCCTGATGATCCCGCGCCGTGAAAAACGCGCTATCGACGCGGTGACCTTCACCTCCAAGAAGATGCCGCAGCGATCATCTCCGGGATATGCCGTGCTCCGTGTCTTCATCGGTGGAGGCAAGCCCGAGATCGTGGAATACGATGATGAGTCGCTGATGACGCTGGTCCGCGGCGAACTCTCCTCCATCCTTGACATTCGCGCCGAGCCCGAAACCTACAGGATCTTCCGCTGGCCAAACGGGTTCCCACAGGCCGAAGTGGGGCACCTCGATCGGATCGATGAGATTGAAGAGGTTCTGCCTGACGACATCGCCCTGGCCGGCAGCTCCTACCGCGGCATTGCCATCCCCGACTGCATCCGCCAGGGCCGCACCGCAGTTCAAAAGCTTACAGAAAATTGCAGCCACAGAGTCACCGAGAATCCTGTTGTTGAATATTCTGCGACTCAGTGACTCCATGACATCCAATTTCACAAAGGAGCAACATGAAGATCATCCGGTACCTTAATAACGTTCGTCTCGCAGGGTTTTCGATCGCCTACGGCCTGAGCGGCGCGCTGATCGGCGGCACGCTTAATCGCATCATGATCGCCGACCTCGGTCTGCCCGCCTCGCTCGTAGCCTTCTTCTTCGCCATTCCATTGCTGGTCTCCCCGGTCCGGGTCTGGCTGGGCTACCGCTCGGACGGTTTTCCCCTGTTCGGCCGGCGTCGTGAGCCGTATATTATCCTTGGCGCTTTGATCATCGGCCTGGGCATTATCGCTTCGGCCAATGTGGCGGCCAAAGCCACAGCAGTCAGCGCGCTGCTTATCCTGGGCGGGATCCTATCCTTCCTGTTATACGGAATCGGCCGCAACCTGGCCCACAACACCTACCAGGCCCTGATCACCGACCGGTATGACAAGACCCAGCGGATCCGTGCCGTTACCTTTTATGAAGTAGCCACCCTGCTTGGAGCCGTCATGGGCGCAGGAGCGATCGGCAAGGCTCTCGAAACCTACGAGCCGGCGAGGCTGGTCAGTGTAGCGATGGGAGTTGCAACCGCGATCTTCGTGCTGGCTTTATTCGCGGCGCTCAACCAGGAGCCGCGCAACCCGCTCGTCCAAAATGCGACCGAACGGGCACGCCAGATCCCCTTCCGGAAAGTGCTGAAAGATGTTGTGCTTGCCGACCGTCAGGTGCGCATCCTGTTCCTGCTGGTGATCTTCACCTTTATCGGCACACTCGCCCAGGACGCCCTGCTCGAACCCTACGGCGGGCTGGTGCTCGGTATGAGCGTCGGCGACACCACCCGCCTGACCATGTACTGGGGACTCGGCGTGATGTTCTCGATGCTGCTCTCCGGCTTTTTCCTGCTCAAATTGCTGGGATACATGAAGCTCATGCGTACCGGGATACTCCTCAGTATTTTCGTCTTCATCGGCCTGATCGTGATGGGAATGACAGGGAATGCCGGTGCCTTCAAGGGTCTGGTCTTCGTGATGGGATTGGGGACCGGCCTGGCCGGCGCCGGGATGCTGAGCGGCGTAGTCTCCTTCACCACCCCCATCCGAGCCGGGATGCTGATGGGAGTCTGGGGTGTGGCGAATATGGTCGGGCATGCCGTCGGCAACCTGCTGGGCGGCGCGATCGTGGATGTGATGCGCCTCGCAACTGGCAGTGCCCTGGCGGCCTACTCCACCCTTTTTGGCATGGAAGCGGTCATGCTGCTCATCGCGCTGTATCTTTCCACCCGGCTGGATGTGAATGCATCGCAGGCATCCATGGAGGAACGGGAGATCGTGAGCCTGGCAGCAAGTGCCGATTAGTGAAGGGGTGAAATGAACTGTCCTGCCTGGTCTTGACCCGGCAGGACAGTTTTTATTTTCCCTGGAGTCGTTGATAATCTCGAGTCTCCTCCATGAGTCCAGACCTGACCAATTCATCCATTTCATGCAGCAGTTCCAGAGCGACTCTCTCTTCGACGACAGCATCACCACAGCTGGGACATACCTTCGCCGGGATCGATGTGATCATACACTTCACTTCTCCACGTTCGAACAGGGCCGCGGCCAGTCCATCCACAAGTTCAGCCTGACTGCAAATCAGGCAGATCATGGTCTGCGACTCTTGAACTGCCTGTCCCAGCGATCCAGGTCAGGAATATACACCGTGATCACGGTAATTTCCCCTGCCTTGGGATCCTCCGAGACAACCACATGCAACGGACGCTTTCCCTGGAAGCCAAGGATCAGCCGTCCGGGCTGCGCCATCTCCGCAGAATAGTCTTCGATGGTTTCGCCAGACCGAACGGCATGGCTGACGCTGCCTACAGCGATCTTACGCTCAAACATCCGCTGAACAGCGTGCAAACGGTAAAGAAGGCTGTGGTGACTCAAGTGAATCGTTATTCCAGCCTATGGGGAGACGTTTTGCTGCTGCTTCTGCTGGCCCGGTGTAGGACTATCCGGGATCGCCTGCGGCCCGGCACGAAAGGCAGAGCGGATGCCATCGGAAACAGCCTGCCAGTACGCTTTTGCCGCGCCATGTTTATCTAGACGGAAGCGCTTCAGCCAATCCATTAATTCCGGCGTTCGCAGCCCATCACTTTCCCACTGCTGCAGATAGCCCATCACCATGTCGATCACGCGCTCGCTTTCCCAATACCCGATCTTGGGTGCTTCACGCTCGTAAATATCGCGTGCCAGTTGGAACTGGTGGGACTTGTAATCTGCGTCCAGCCCCTGGTAGTGGGCGCGCAGGATCTCATCGGTGATGGTCTCGGACCACTTGCGATGGAACCGGCAGATGCCGCTGTTCTCACTGAACAGCTCATAGGTCATGCGCTCGACGTTCTTGCGGCCCAATGCTTCGGGGGTCATGAACTCCACGCCATAATGGACAAAGTACTTACCCATCATCGGCATGGGACTGAGCATGCCCGGCACCCAGTACTGGTTTGGGACCATGCAGCCTTCGTCGCCATGAGGTATGAATACCGCCCGGTCGATGCTGCGAATGCCATAACGTTTGTCGAGCTCCTTGGCAGCGACGCGGATGCTTTTGCGGAACACGTCTGCTTTCGGCTCGAACAGGATCGCCCGGACCACACTCATCGCATATTGGGCATTACGCATACTGTCAGCCACCACGTCAAATTGAGAGCGGTCGTCTACCCAGTCAAAGTACATCTCCTCGGCTGGAGGCAGGCCGAATTCAACAGGGTCGATCAGACCCTCGTGCACCAGCTCCATGATCCAGGCGACCGTCCCGCCCGATTGGATCGAATCGAAGCCCATCGCGTCGACAAAATCGTTCAACACTTCCGCAGCGCGCTGGTCGAAGACCCCCACCTGCGGCCCAAGCACATGATAGGGCTCGTAATCCTTTTTATACGCCCCGTACATTTTCTTGCAGACCACAGGGCAGGGCTCGCCGCAGTGCTGGAACTTCTTGGTCCTGATCGTTTCCTCATTAAACTGCTTGAGGTAATGGCCCAGGATAAAATTCTCATGCTGCCCGAGGCGTGAGGCCACCGGCTGATAGATGGATGTGTAATTGAAACTGAGGATGCGCTCGTTCAGATCGCGCATATTGACGCCAAACGTCCCACCGGTCTCGAACTCGGGGACGTAGCGATATTTTTCGGTCACAGCCATATCGGCCTGGATGGTCTTTTTGCCGAAGTGCTCGAGAAAATAGGAATCGATCTCTGCCGAATCGCGCAGGTCCGGGTCATCCCATTCGCCGCCAAAGACGATCCCGACAATGTTGTGCCGCTGGAACAAGCGGCTCCCGAGGCCGCCGCGTCCCGCCCAGTCGACGACCGCAGTAAAGGCGCCGGCGCGCACCGGGCTGGAGCCGACCGCGCCCTCCCGTGTGTACTTCGCTGCCGGACCTACAGCACAGATACGCAGGTTGCCTTTTGTATATTCACCCGCGTAGCGGTCAAAGAGCGCCTGCTGGAGAGCATAAAATCCGATCAGCGGCCTGCCATCCGGGCTGGCATACCCTGCCCAGAGCGGCTCCACGTTGACCGGCTCGATCCGCACCTGGACCTCTCCCGCCTTGTGGTTGAGCAACACCACACTCGGTTCATGCGCCATACCGCGCAGTGCCACGTAATTGACGCCGACCCCGTGAAACGTGTACGCTGCCCCGCCCATGCTGGAGATATAGAAGCCATCCCACTGCGAGCTCCATGAGCAAAACACCAGCCGCCGCGAGCCGGGGATGGAGCTTCCCGCCAGCAGCCCCTCGCCGAAGGTGAAACTATCGGGATACAGGTTGAAACGGTGCCAGCCATAATCCACAGGGCCCAGGATTTTTTCTTCGTCCTCGATGGGACGCAGGTACCAGTTCTTGTTATGCAGGTGAACAGTCAGTTCACGCTGGATGATTGGATAGGTCATGGGACGACTTCTTTCCTGTACGTTGTAATGTTTACCGGTATTCGGGATTGGATTGCCCGATATCAATGTCGTTAATCTTCATTAATCCTCGTCGCCTCCATACGGGCGTAGAAAATATTATACAGATTAAATGTGGGATCAGTTTCCCACTCTCCGCAGATTTGCCACAGGCTGCCCGGGGCGGGTAAACGGTCGGTGGGTGTTACGATCAACACCTTTTTCATCGATTGGAAATCCAAAGAGTAAAACATGGATTCCCCAGGTTCGATGGTATCTGTCCAGGCAATCATGTACGGGTCTGCCATACTGTGTGAATTACGCCGAAATCGGCCCACACGAAAATCAGGCATCCAGTCCAGCCCCGGGGTTCTTTGGCGGATCACATTGAAGTGGGTGCCGGGATCAAAACGGATCGATACCAGATCCAGGTTCCCTTCACAGGTCACTTGCTGAAAGCGAGGCAGCTCCCCGGTATTCTTCAAAAGGACCGGAGCGACCAGGCTGGAAATCAACAGAAGAGACGAGAGTCCTACTAAATGGGGGAGATAGGAGATATGCGTTTCCCCTTTTTCGGTGAAGGGTATTTTTAGTTTTTCCAGCCCGTAGAGAAAGCCCATAGCAGGAAGCAATCCAAATATGATGATGCTGACGGCATAAGGGCGCATCCGGTAGGCATCCGTAGGCGGTAAGAAAGGAACGGACAGAAAGATGCCCAGAGCCGCAATACACACCAGGCCATTAAGAAGATCAGCAGGAGCACGGACCCAGCGGACGATTCCGAAGGCACATAGAAGGAACAGGCCCCACTGGGCAATTTGCCCGACGATCGGGTTTTCCCCTGCGACGTAGGAATAGGCGCTGTACCAGGTGTTGGAAAATAGCGTTGACCAGGTATAAAGAGCTCCCTTCACCAGCAGGCCGGGCTGGTGCAAGATCAGCTCAAACGCCATCCTGTACACTTCCCTGGAATGATACGGTTCCTGCAACAGAAGAAGGTCGGGGCGAACTTCGAATACATATCGCCAGGTTTTTCCACCCGCTGCCAGTCCATACAAAGTATAGGAGAAATTGGCAAACGGCACGCCTGATGGAGAAGCCAGTAAATCAAACATGATCAGGTTTATAACAAATCCGAGCAGAACGGCTGACCCGGCCAGAGCAAGAAAGGACCAGGAGAATTTTTCCTCAGGTCCTCGAAACAGCCACCCGTACCAGGCCAGCAACAGAGGCAGCATAAAAAAAGTGCCAGCCCGCGCATTGAGCGCCAGGGTAACGAGAAGGAAACCAATCCAAACGAGCCGTTTGTGTTTATCGTATGTGCCCCGCCATAGGACGGCAAAGCCAATCGTCCCTAGGGGAAGACCAAGGTTCTCTGACATCACCAGACCACTGTGATAACGATAATACAGAAAGAGTATGGCAAGCACAAAAACGGCAACCTCGGCGCCATGCGTACGCTGGATTTCTTTGGCTGCTGAAAAGCAGGCGAGGGCGGTTATCAGCGTAAATAAGCTGAGCGCAACCATCAAATTTTGGCTTGAAACCCATAAAGCAGAAGCCAGTAAACCTGGAAATAAGGGCCGGCGAGCCGCAAACACCGAAAAATCCTGACCCGCGAGGAGGCGAAGCGCGTCACTGTAATAGTCTGAAGCGTCAAATAAAGGAACAATCCCCATTAAAATGGTTGGCTGTGTCTGGCCGATCGCCCACAGGCCCGCCAGGGGAAAAGCAAAGAGAGCCACTGTGGATACAAGAGGGAAAAATCGACCGGGCCAGCCTTTCAAGCGAAAGGTAATATATAAAATGAATAAGCACAGGGCCACGGGCAGGTTAAAACCTGTGCGTAACGTTATACTTATGGCCCGCAGGAAGTTCGGAGAACGGTTAAGAAGGATTAGGACAAAGACCGTAACTGCGACAACCAGAAAAAGAAAATCTTTTTGGTTCAATCCCTGTGGAACGATGTATTGTAGGAAGCTACGACGCTGTTCTTGTCTCATTCCTGGAACCCCGTTCGATAGAGCTCATAATACATCCCCTGCCTAGATAGCAATTCAGTGTGTGTTCCCTGCTCGACGATCTTTCCGTCGTCAATGACCACGATTTTATCGGCATTGATGATCGTCGACAAGCGATGGGCGATGACAAAGGAAGTTCGTCCCTTCAACAGGGTTGCCAGGGCTTTTTGAATGATCTGTTCGGTCTGGGTATCCACGGAGGATGTCGCCTCATCCAGGATCAGAATACGAGGATCGGCAAGCAGGGCCCGGGCGAAGGAGATCAACTGGCGCTGTCCAACGCTCAGGGTCGCGCCGCCCTCTTCGACCGATGTGTCATACCCGTTCTTCAGGCGCATAATGAAATCATGCGCGCCAACGGCTTTTGCCGCGGCAATCACCTCCTCTTCCTTTGCATCCAATCGCCCGAACAGGATGTTCTCCTTGACCGTGCCGTTGAACAGGAACGGGTCCTGCAGGACCATGCCCATTTGCCGGCGAAGGGAGGCCTGGGTGACCGTGCGCAGATCGATGCCGTCGACGAGCACACGGCCAGACGTGGGGTCGTGGAAGCGGGTCAGCAGCTTGACGATGGTCGTCTTACCCGCGCCTGTCTCCCCCACCAGGGCAACCGTCTGGCCTGAAACTGCCTCGAGGTCGATGCCATCCAGGACGAGAGCGGGATCGTCCAAATAATGGAAGGAGACGTTTTCGAATCGAACCTCGCCGGTAATGGGTTCCATTTCTCGTGCGCCCGGTGCATCCTGCACTTCAACCGGAGTATTCAACAGCTCCAAAATCCGTTCCCCGCCTGCCATTGTGGACTGCAGCGTGTCGAAACGGCGGCTCAGGTCGCGAATAGGATCAAAGAGCCGGTCGACGTAGAGAACGAAGGCGATCAGCACACCCGCTGTGATCGACTCTCCAAGCACAGCCGTCCCTCCCAGATAAACAATCACTGCTATTGCCACCGCGCCGAGCACATCGACAATGGGTGTGAACAGGGAAGCAACCCTGGCCGCATCCAGGCTTGTCTCCAAAAAGTAACGATTTACGTACTCCTTGAAATTCCTGTAATTATGCGACTGCCTCGAAAATGCCTGTACGACCCGCACCCCGTTGACGTTCTCTGCCAGCACGGAGTTTGTCCATGAAACAGCAGCACGCACCTTGCGGTAATTGCGTCTCGCCGCACGTCGAAAGAGAAGCGTGGCCAGGATCATCAGCGGCAGGACCGTAAAGGTCAACAGCGAGAGTCGCACATTGAGTGATAACATGGCAATCAGAGTCCCAATGATTGCCAGGGAGTTCCGAACGATTGCCAGAACAGCCCAGGTCACGAATTCCCGCAGGGTTCCAACGTCGTTGATCACACGCGTAATCACGCGCCCAACGCTGTAGCGGTTGTAGAAGCTCAGCGAGAGCTTCTGCAGGTGATGGAACATTGCCGTGCGCACATCGTAGAGGATGTGCTGCCCCACCCGTGACATGATCCGCACCCGGAGAATGTTCGCTCCCAGCTGGATTGCCGACACCAGGAAATAGGCCAGCACCGTATTGCGCAGGGCGACAATGTTATTTTTGGTGATCCCCTCGTCGATGGCCAGCTTGACAAAGTAAGGACCGGAAACAGCCGAAGCCGTCACAATGACCATCAGGAACAGTGACAGAACCATTTGACCAGAGTAGGGCTTCACAAACTGCAGGAGTCCTGATGCCACCTTGGGATCATACCCCTTGTCGTAGGCATCTTCGGATTGGGTGATAAAGGAAGGAGGAATGATTTTGGTTGTCATAACTCACGCTCCTTATTGATCTCAACCCTTTCCTCCTCCAGCTCTTCCATCTCTTCGGCAAACTTGGCATGATCGATAAGCTGCAGGTCGTGGATTTCCTTGTACGGGCCGTCACGCGCCAACAGCTCTTCATGCCTGCCGCGTTCGACAATGCGGCCCCTGTCCATGACCAGGATCAAATCTGCCCGCCGAACGGTGGAAAGGCGGTGGGCTATGACGAACGTGGTCCTTCCTTCCATCAATGTATCCAGCGCCGCCTGGATGAGCTTTTCGGTCTGTGTATCGACGGACGACGTCGAGTCGTCCAGGATCAGGATACGCGGATTCATGAGCAGGGCGCGGGCAATTGCCACGCGCTGGCGCTGTCCACCGGATAAGGTTACACCGCGCTCCCCGACGATGGTGTCGTATCCCTTGGTAAACCCTTCGATAAACTCATGGGCCTGCGCCGCCTTCGCCGCCGCAATGACCTCTTCCATGGAGGCGCCGGGGCGGCCATAGGCGATGTTCGCCTTGATACTGTCGGAGAACAACAACGATGTTTGCAGAACGATGCCGATCTGCCGGCGCAGCGCAACCAGGTCCATCTCCCGGACATCGATCCCGTCCACGCGAACATGCCCTTGCGTAGCATCATAAAAACGCGGGATCAGGTTGACGAGCGAGGTCTTTCCCGAACCGGTTGGGCCGATCAGGGCCACGATCTGGTTGGGCTCCACTTTCAAGCCGATATCTTCAAGAGACGGAGTTTCCTCATCCTGGTATCGCAATGCAACGTTCTTGAATTCCACTTCGCCGCGCAGTTCGGCAAGGGCGATCGCATTCCCGGGCGACTGGATGGCAGGCCGCGTATCGAGCACTTCGAAGACCCGTTGGGCCCCGGCTGCCGCCTCGCCGCCTGCATTGACAAGTCCGGTCAATTGCTGGGCCGGCTCTGCCATCATCAAAATATAGGCATTAAAGGCCACGATCGCTCCGATGGTCAGTGTGCCGTCCATGACCATTTGGCCCCCGAACCACAACGTCAGGATGATGCTGATCGCCGTCAGCCAGTTGGTGGTGGGCATGATCTTCGACCATTCGTCGATGACATAAACCCAGGTTTTGAAAACATCCTTGTTGGCCGTATCGAAGCGCCTGATCTCATAGTCTTCGCGCGCAAACGCCCGGACCACCTGCACGCCGACAACGTTCTCCTGCAGGCGGTTGGATACCTCGCCTACGGCGTTATCCACGTTGAAGAATAATTTGCCGATCTTTGTACCGAAACTGGAGGTCATCAGGATCAGTGGTATCAAGGGCAGCAGGGCGATCACCGCCAGCCGGGCATTGTCTGCAACCATGATATAGATAATTCCGATGGCCAGGAAAACAAATCGAACGAGCTCAGATACTGCACTGCCCGCAAATTTCTCGATCGAGCGCACATCCTCGATACAGCGCGAGATCAGTTGTCCGCTCTGGGCGTGGTCATGATAGGTGAACGGCAGATACTGGATATGGTCATACATCCGGTTGCGTAGATCGTAACCCACGTGGGCCGCGATCCACTCGGAGAGGTAGCGATTGGCAAGAGCCAGCACAGCAGAGATCAGCCCGAGCGCCAACAGGATCAAAGCCGCCCGGACAAGGTAGCCCGTTTCGCCGCGAACCAGGCCCTCGTCGACCACGGCACGGATGATGCGCGGCACAATCAGGCCGAGGCCTGTCATAGTCAGCAGCAGAAGCAGGGTTGCCAGTGTCTGCCAAAGATAGGGCTTCAGGAAAGTGCGTATGCGGAGTAAATGTTTCATAGGGCGGACGGAGGATACCATAAAAAAAGGACCTCCAAAACTGGAGGTCCTTCGTCAGATTCAACCCTATTGCTGGAGCGGCTCGACGATCCCCAGCGACGAGGGAGCCGTCAAATCCAGATTTCCATGGTTGATCAGCCAGCCCCGGAACGTATCGCTGCGATAGGCCTGAACGGCCTTCTGATAGAACGGAATGATGTACACGACATCGTCATGGACCAGATTTTGCATCTGCCAGATAAACCTGCGCCGCTCCTCATCCTCCAGAGCTGTTGCCTGTTTTGCAAAAAGCTCGTCATATTGCGAGTTGGAATAGCCTGTCTCGTTATATCCGGAGGGGATCTCGTCGGTCAGCATCACACTCAACAGGAAGCTGGGATCCGGGTCTGAGCCCCACTCCCAGAGCAGGATATCGTAATCGAAGGCCGGGCAGCAGCGTGCGGTCAGCTCCCCCGGGTTGACCGGAAGCATGATCACCGCGATGCCGATCTGCCCCCACATGATCTTCAGCAGCTCCGCTTCATCGCGCGCATAAAGAATATCGTCCGGCCATTCGAGGCGGAATGTAAGATCGCGGCTGCCGTCCGGCATCTCGCGCACGCCATCACCATCCGTATCGGTATATCCAGCCTCATCCAGGATCCGGTTCGCCCGGCTGACGTCGTAGTCATAATCCCGGATCGACGAGTTAAAGAAGGAGCCGAGTCCCTTTGGGATGAGAGTCAATCCCGGATCGGCCAGCCCCAGCATGACCTCGTCGATCAGCGTTTGCTTGTCGATCGCATGTGCCATGGCAAGCCGCACGTTCCGGTCACGCAGCGCCGGATGGCCGGTACACAGCCCGCCCGCATCCACGGGGCAGCTTTCAGGATCGACCTGGTTGAAGATGATGTCTGAGACAGACGGTGCCACCGGCGGCCCTGCCACCACCTGGACGCCGCTCATTCCCTCCAGCGCGGATACCGCATCCACCGGCAGGCTGGATATGACATCCAGCTGTTTGTTGGAAAAGTCCTGGATCATGGAGGAAATATCGGTGTAGATCCTGAACTCCACGCCACCGATCGTAGGCGAATACAAATAATGGCCTCTGCGGGATTCCAGGCGTATGAACTGGCCGGGTACATATTCCACCAGCTTGAATGGACCGCTCCCCACAGACTGGCCGATCGGCAGATCGAGCGTCGCTGGATCCTCGATGTTTTCCCAGATGTGCTTTGGCAGCACATACAGAGCATAGAGCTGGCTTTCCATGTTGGGGATGGCTTCCGTGAGGGTAATGACCACTTCATTTTCAGGCGTGGCTTCCACACTCTCAAAATAGGTTGTATACCCCGGCATGAACACAAATTCTTCTGCGTTCGAATACAAGTTGAATGAAAAGGCAACATCTTCGGCAGTCAGAGGCCTGCCATCGCTGAATTCCACACCTTCCCGGATGTTGAACGTCCATACCTTCCCATCCTCTGACACATCCACACTCTCGGCCAGGGACAGGCTGTAGCTTCCGTCGAGGTTCAGAATATACAGGGTGTCGTAGATCAGGCTGAAAATACTGAATGACTCATTGAGCTGTGCCATGCCCGGGTTGAGGGTATCCGGCTCGCCGTTCCACCCAATGCGGACGTAGGGTGCCGCTCGCAAACCACTCCCGCAGCCGGATAGCAGGAGTGCCAAAATGATAGAGGTAAGCAAAATATAGCGTCTTTGCATGCGTCGTTCCTTTCCTCACGTGGGAAAATTATAATGAAAAGGCCGCTGGTGACACATTGCAATTACCCTTCAACTACCGGGCTCCCCCCATCGATTCCTTCCCTGTCAACGAATTATGTACCAAAATGCCGGGTGGTATAATCGCCTTGCTCAAACATTTGAACGACAAGGGATGATACATGAAACTTCATGAGTACCAATCGAAAGCCATTTTTTCGAAATATGGAATTCCAATCCCCAAGGGGCGGGTAGCGGCTACCGCAGAAGAGGCGAAACACATCGCCGAGGAACTGGGTGGCCGCGTTGTTATTAAATCGCAGGTGCTGGTCGGAGGGCGCGGCAAGGCGGGCGGCGTAAAGGTCGCCAAGAATGCAGATGAGGCGGCCGATTTTGCCGGTCAGATCCTGGCGATGCACATCAAAGGCCTGCCGGTCCGCAAGGTGCTTGTGGACGAAGCAGCGGCCATCGAGCATGAGATCTATTTTTCGATAACCAACGACCGCGCTGCGAAAAAACCGGTCATGATCGCCTCGGCAGCGGGCGGGATAGATATCGAAGAAGTGGCGGCGACCACTCCGGAAAAGATCATCAAGGTACACATCGATCCCTTGCTGGGGTTACGCGACTATCAGTCCCGCGATATCGCCGCCTCGATCGACCTGCCGCGTGAGCTGTGGCGAGATTTCAGCAAAATTGCAGCGGGCCTGTGGCAGGCGTATCTGGAAACCGATGCAACGCTGGCCGAGATCAACCCGCTTGTCATCACCAGGGATAAACGCCTGGTCGCCCTCGACGGCAAGATGATCCTGGATGATAACGCCCTGTTCCGGCACAGCAAACTTTCGGAGATGCGCGATATCGATGAGGAGGCTCCTGCTGAAACGGAAGCCCGCCGCCATGGACTCTCCTTCATCAAGCTGGATGGCAACATCGGATGCATGGTCAACGGCGCCGGCCTGGCCATGACCAGCATGGACATTGTCAAGCTGTTCGGAGGCGAACCCGCCAATTTCCTCGACATCGGCGGCGGCGCGGGGGCGGAAAAGGTTGCCGCGGCCATGCGCATCATTCTCTCCGACCCAAACGTAAAAGCGGTCCTTTTCAACATCTTTGGCGGCATCACCCGCGGCGATGAAGTGGCACGCGGCATCCTGGCCGCCATGGAAGATGTCAAGCCTAAAGTACCCATGGTCATCCGCCTGGTGGGAACAAACGCCGAGGAAGGCCGAAAATTGCTCGAGAACGCCAACATG
>DASUOS010000224.1:0-5051 GCA_036276515.1 Anaerolineales bacterium
ACGGGACGTTCATCCCGGCACGGAGACATTTGCCTATCTGGAACCCTATCTAACATCGGCTGATCTTGCCCTGGCTAACCTCGAGTCGCCGCTCACGGATGCCCCGGCACAGAGCGACTCGCCCTATATATTATGTGCCCGGCCCGAGAACGTTAGTGTTCTGGTGGACGCCGGGTTTGATTACCTGGCACTGTCCAATAACCACCGCCTCGACTGCGGCACAGACGGCCTGCGCGAAACCCGGAGGACGCTGGCAGATGCAGGGCTTGGCTTTATCGGCTCCGATCCCGAACCCCTCTACCGCTCGATCAATGGGGTACGGCTGGCGCTGCTTGCGTTCGACGCCACCACCGATTTCGATCTTGAAACGGCGGTCCGGGCTGTGCGGTCCGCGCGGGAGGCGGGTCACCTCGTCATCGTATCCATGCACTGGGGCGCGGAATATCAGGCGGGCCCATCGACCGGGCAGACGCAGATCGCCGAGGGGCTTGCAGACGCCGGTGCAGCGCTGATCTGGGGCCATCACCCGCATGTGCTTCAGCCCTCTGCCTGGATGCCTCGAGAAACCTCGACGGGCGATCGCCAGACCCTGGTATTTTACAGCCTGGGCAACGCGCTGTTCGACCAGCACGGTCTCCAGTCCACACGCCGGTCGGCGCTGGCGCTCGTGCCGCTGGGTGCCAGCGGCGTGGAGGATTTCAAGGTCATCCCCTTCCTGATCGACAACCACGCCGGCCAGGCGAGCCGCCTCCTGCAAGCCGGGCAGAGGGATGCTGAAATCATCGGGGGATATTTCAAGTAGTGGGGTAATTCATATACAGGCAGAGGTCCGACAGCTTACTTTTAAACGGCAGAACCCGCCTACACGGCGGGTTCGCTGGTATGGGATGCCAGATGTCTTAATTTCAGTAAATCACAGATCTGCTGTACCGGATTGCGAAATCCGCCGGAGCGTTTCGTGATTTACTGAATTTACAAAAGACAGCGTGATCCGGATCCTTGAGCGTACGATCTCTCAGGCTTCCACGGCGGTGGCGGTCAGTAAACGGTGCAGCTCATGCTCCGCCTGCGCAGGGGTGAGGGAAAGAACGAATCCCCACTCGCCGAGCAGGGTGTTCCGGGACTGTTTCAGGGTCATCTGGTCGTAATCGTTCATCGGTTTTCCCAGGCGCTGCTGGTACGCATGAAGGTCGCGGACCACCCGGCAGAGCGATTCAGGGCGGCCGTCTTGCAGCAGCTCCTGCAGGTGGGTCTTGCGCTCGAGCCTGTCCTCCGGGAGAGGCTCGCTCGGGCTGGACAGGATGGCAAGCAGCCGCTCGAAGCGGGACTTTGGGGTTGGAGGACGCAGCCTGCTACGCACTTTGTTGTCTGCGGGCACCCAGACCGTCATATCCCGCACCTGGACCACATAGTAAATGGTCTTTGTGCCGGCGAGGGCACGCTCCTCCAGATTGACGATCTGTCCGATGCCATAGGTCCAGTGCATCACTGTATCACCCTTGTGAAAGTTCATGAGTACCTCCCGGTAAAGCCTGCTGCAAAGCAGGAAGAAACGCTTGAATAAGAAGAGGGGACGCCCTAGCTGGCGCCACCCTCAGGGACCGGCTTTGTAATGCCGCGTACTTCTTTGGGCCTGGCGATGCTGACCTTCATAGCATGGTCATCCAGGGAATAGGCGTCGAACATGCTGATCGCCTTATCGGCTTC
The DNA here is from genome assembly GCA_036276515.1 of Anaerolineales bacterium. Lineage (GTDB taxonomy): Bacteria > Chloroflexota > Anaerolineae > Anaerolineales > Villigracilaceae > Defluviilinea. Next base: position 1,708 of record DASUOS010000224.1, read on the forward strand.
GCTCTGCTCGCTCATCGTTACGAAGGCAAAGCCCCTCGATTCGCCGCTCCTGCGCTCGCGCATCACTTCAGCCGCGGTAACGTTGCCGGCCTGTGAAAACAGGGTATTCAGCTCCTCCCAGGTCGTTTCCCGGGACAGATTCCCTACATAAAGTCTGACTTCCATTTGAGATACTGCTTTCTCCGGCATGATGACCGGGACGAAACTCGCGACGACACGCCTGAGCTCTTCCCCCGTGGATCCACACATTGACGGCAAAATGCCTGTACCAGTGTAACACACTACCGGGCAGAAATACGAGGCAATTCGTCCGGGTATGCCTAATGTCCGGTGAGACGGGCACAAAACGAAGTTGCGCACGCCCTGGCAAACAAAATGAGCCTCGCAGGGAGGCTCGTTCAGCATCGCGCGCAGGGTCGCCGTCCGCCCGCCAGCAGATCAGCCGCGCCCACCCCGGGTCGGCGCCGTGCCGGGATACTCCAGCGTCAGGTAATGCTGCAGGGGGGTTTCCCTGCCATCCTTGTGTATGACCGTGGCGCGGATCAGGAACACGCCCCATCCGGCCGTCTCCAGACGGAACTTGCTGAGGCGGTCCTTCACCTCTCGTACGGGGCTTGGAAAGGTCGGATGCAGGATGTAAACGACTCGCTCGATCTCGTCAAGCTCCTGCGGGGAGCCCTCGATCCAGACCCACCAGTCCCAGTAATCATCGCCCTCGTACCTGAAGCCTTGCTCGATTCGGATTGCCATGTGCTTATTCCTCATGCAGGTGGATGCCCAGCGACTCCACGTTCTCGAACTCGGAGCTCCACGACTTGCCGGCGCACTCCACCCGGATCTGGATGTAGGACATCGGCGGGATATCCTTTGCCCGCACGAACAGGCCGCCGGTAATAGGCAGGATCTGGGCGGGGATCGCATCGCCCAGATCCCCTCGCCGGTCCAGGACCTGGTAGGTACAGCGCAGAGCCGGGTTCCGCAGCAGCGGCCGGACAGCCTGGATGCATTCATCCGGCATCAGCTTCAGCTCGATGGTGTCGCTCGCATGCCAGCGCCCGATGGTTTTGACGATCTCTACCAGGCATTTGTCCCGCTCACTTTCGTCGTAGAGGATCCGCTGGCGGTCGCCGGCGATACCGCCCTGCTCGTCCACGCCGGTCTCGCGGATCTCTGCCACCGGCATCCGGAGGGCAATCGCATTGGAGAGCTCATCCGTGACCCAGCGGTGCGTGGTCCAGCGGGTATCGTTGATCTTGTCGCGGCGTGTGACGAACGCCATCAGGGCGTTCGACTGCCGGATCTCCCGGATGACCGCCTCGGTGATCTGTTCGCCCTGTACCTCCTCCCCGCTCACCACCTCATCGCCAAATGCCTTGATGATGGGGAAGACCAAGTCCGGGATCCATTTATCACGCTCGTTATAGCCAAATGCGACAAAAATCCTCATGAGAACCGCCTGCATCCAAAGGTCTGAAAAACTGCTACAAAATAAGTATAGCATTGGAAGCGTGAAATACAAACAGCGATCCGCCCTGGGTGGTCCGGTGCTATGAGAACAGGTCCAGTAACGGGGTCAACCGTCAGCCCCGTACAGGGTGGATGCCCAGCACCTTCAGCAATCGATCCTCTTTCGGGAAGATCACTCTGTTCTTCTTTTTCGAATAGTCCAACCCGGTCTCCCCGGCGAGGTCCGCGGCCAGCTCATACACATCCTCTTCGTATTTATCGAGCGGCGTGGAGATCATGACCGTGCTGCTTAGCGCGTGGGTGGCTTCACCGGCATCACCAGCACCTTGTCCACCCGGTGACCATCCATATCCACCACCTCAAAGCGCAGCTCATTCCACTCGAACTGGTCACCCACGGTCGGAACGCGACCCATTTGCGCCATGAATAATCCCCCCAGAGTGTCATAGTCGTACGAGTCATCAGGCAAATCATCCACGTCCAACAGCATCTGCAATTCATCCACCGGCATCATACCATCCAGGAGCCAGGAACCGTCGTCCCGTTTCGTTGCTGCGGGTTCCCCTTTCTCATCCAGCGCAGGGATGTCCCCCACGATCGCTTCCAGAACGTCTGTGAGGGTCACCATCCCGTCAATGGTTCCATATTCGTCCACCACAAGCGCAACAGGAGATTTGTTATGCCGCAGACGCGCCACTACTGCCAGGGCGTTCACTCCTTCCGGTACAAAAGGAGGCATGGGCAGGGATTGGGGAATGGCAACCGAGCGTCCACTTGTATATTCCCTAAGCAAATCCCTGGCTCGTAAGACACCGATGACCTTGTCAAAACTACCCTTGCAGACGATGAAATTCGTGTGGCCTGAAGCGATGATCTTCTCAATGTTTTCCTCGAGCGGATCTTCCACATCGATCCAGACCATCTCGGAACGATGGGTCATCAATGAATTTACAGATCTATCACTCAGGCGAAATACCCTCTCGACAATCTCCTGCTCGACGTCCTCGAAGACGCCCGTCGCACGGCCCTGTTCGATCAGGATCTTGACTTCCTCCTCGGTAACCGTCGGTTCACTTGCCGGTTTGATCCCGAGAAGGCGTACCACTAGCTCCGTGGAAAAGCTCAAAAGGCTAACCACTGGCCGGGTGATTTTGGCTACAAAATCCATGATCGGCGCCATGATGGTTGCAATTCTCTCCGCATTGTTCAATGCCAGGCGCTTGGGGACCAGTTCACCAAGGACCAGAGAGAAATAGCTTACCACCGCAACAACAACCCAAAAACCGATGGCTTCACTATAAGGCTCCAGGGCAGGGAATTGTGCGAAATAGGCTGCCAGTGCTTCGGCAATGGTTGCACCGCCAAAGGCACCGCTCAAAATGCCGATCAGTGTGATCCCGACTTGAACAGTGGAAAGAAAACGGGTTGGCTGCGCAGCAAGGCGAAGCGCTGTTTTTGCGGCGTTGTTGCCTTCCTCCGCACGCTGTTGCAGCCTGATCTTACGCGCCGAAACAACCGCCATCTCTGACAGGGAAAAAAGTCCATTGGTCAGGATCAGCAGTACCAGGATCAATATTTCAGTCGTTAGAGAGTTCATTTCAGTCCTTGAAAGTAGACACGCCCGCGATATAACTGGAGAGGCATCCGCCACTCAGCGCAAAATCCCACAACGACGGGCGGAAAGATCAAGCGGCACAAGTCCGATGTTTCTATTCTCTGACTCCCAGTAGCTTAAGAAGCCCATCGTCTCTGGTGAAGATCACCCTGTTTTTCTTCTTCGAGTAATCCAAGCCAGTCTGATGTGCCAGGCCCTCGGCAAGCTCATACACATCCCCCTCATACTTGTCGAGCGGCGTGGAGATCATGACCGTTTCGGG
>DASUOS010000225.1:0-6490 GCA_036276515.1 Anaerolineales bacterium
GCAGGCCGCTCAGCAGCATGGCGATCATTGGAGCAATGAGCAGCCGCAGGGAAACGCTCAACTGCATGGCACGAACGCTGCCCGAAAGCTGGACGCGGGTCAGCTCCACGCCGAGCAGGATGAGCATCAGGGGGATGGTGCCGCCGGCCGCCAGATCGACGGCCCGTTCTACCGGTCCGGGGAGCTGCAGGCCAAAGGCATTGATCAATATCGCAAGAATGACCGCGTACAGGGTGGGGATCCTGAACAAGCCGATGGCTGCCTCCTTCAGGCTCATATGACCGAGGGAGGCAATCAGGACGCCAAGGGTGTAGAAGAGCAGGGTTGTCGTCGCAAAATAGATGCCTGCATACGAGAGCGCCTGCTCGCCGAAGGCAAAGGAGACCAGAGGCAGGCCATAGTTGCCGGTATTGGCGAACATGGTCGTGATGAGAATGGATGTCAGCGTGGGGCGATCCAGCTTGAATAATGTACCCAGAAGAAATGTAATGATCCCCATGCTCAATACAACGCAGATGGTGAGCAGGATCACACCAATCGCTTCATCGATCTTGAGCCGGTTCTGAAGAAGCAGGTCGAAGATCAGGATCGGGCTGAAGACATAAAATACGACGCGCCCAAGGCTGCGGGCATTGATATCGAGCAGTTTTCCCAGCGCGAATCCTGCTCCACCGAGGAGCAGGATGGGCAGGATGTTGTTGGCAAAGGTCGAAGCGAGGACGGGGAAGGACATGGGGTTGTCTCGGTCAAGTCAGAGTCTCGAAATTATAACCCTTCAACGGTTTGAGGCAGGCCAGGGACTCTCAGTGCCCATCTCCCCGCCAGGCTGCCAAAGAGCAGGAGCCTTGCGATCCTCTTCGCAAGGCTCCTGACAATGATTCATCTTAAGTTCTGCTCTTTTACACGTCATCTTCTTCGGGCTCGGAGAGATCGTCATCCGGGTCGAAGGCCAGAAGGTCAAAACGGTCGAGGTCCTCGGTGAAAGCCAGGTTGTCGAGAGCTTCCTCCAGAAAGGCAATCTGTTCCTCATCCTCAGACAGATCGAGCAGGTTTTCGAGATAGGTGCGGACATCCTCACCGCCGATCTGCGACAGGGACCAGATGATCGCACTCAAAACCGTGCCTTCCTCTTCCTCGCCCAGCATGCGGAGCAGCAGCGGCCGCGCGGATTTGAGCGCCAGCTCGCCCGCCGCCTGGACGGCAGCCCGGCGGATATTGTCATTCTCGTTGACGAGGGCACGCGTGACTTCATCGGCCCAGCGCTCATCTGCAGAGCGGCCCATGGCGGTCAGAGCGCTCACCTGCCAGTGAGGTTCATCCCGGTGGAAGGAGGATTCAATGAGGGTCGTGACTTCGGGGCGGGAGGAGTAACCCAGTGACTCCAGCGCGGTTCGGCGTACCCGGGCGTCATCTTCACTGGTGATGGAGGTCAGCAGAGCATCCTCCACCTGGCGATAGATGCTTTCGGGGATTTCCTCCAGCTCACCCAGGTCCACGAAGAGATGGAGGGCATTGGCCGCCTCGGCGCGGACATGGATATCGGGATCGCTGCGAAGCATGTCCATGAAGGAGGGAACGAGCTTTACATCCTCCGATTCATCCAGCAGGCGGATGGCACGCGCCCGCACCTGTGGATCGGGGTCGGTGAGCAGAGCGCTGGCAAAGTCGTCGAACGAGACGAGGGTATCGTTCTCCGCCAGGGCGTCCAGATCCTCGAGCAGGGTCAGCTTCCGGCTGAGCTCAACTTGAGGCCAGACGTCCAGCAGGGTCTTCAGCTCCAGAGTTCCGATATCCGAAAACTCCTGCAGGTAGCGGCGTGGAAAATCCCGGCTGTCTGCCAGCAGTGTGTCCAGCACTTTTTGAAAGGAGATGGGTTCAGTATTCATTTAGGGAATGGTAACTGTAATGGGGTTGATGAAGTCCATGACATTGACATAGATCATGAAGAGCAGCAGGAATGCCATCCCCATGCCATGGACGAGGTTCTCGATTTGCGGTGAAACGCGCCGGCGGAAGATCAGCTCAGGCAGAATAAAGATGATCCGGCCGCCATCCAGGGCAGGGAATGGGAACAGGTTGAATACGCCCAGGCTGATCGTCAGGGAGGCGAGCAGCTCGAGTGTGCGGATGGGCTGGTCGATCGGGTCGGTGGAGACCGGCGCGGAAGGAGAGCCGCTGTTTTCTACGTTACTGACCGCCTCCATGTCACGCGACACACTCTGTCCCAGGATATCGAAAATGCCCTTCAACCCGATGATCCTTCCCTGTTCGGGAGCCACCGTTCCGCGGATCAGCTGGGCCGGCAGAGCGATCAACGCCCGGACCGTGTAGCCTGTATAACGGGCGCCCAGGCCGAGGGTTTCGGTCCAGTTGCCGGTCTGTTTGAAAGGGACGCTCAAGCCAACGCCGATCATCGCCCGTTGTTCCGCTTCATTCAGGCGCGGAACGGCGATGAGCTCGACCTGCTCCCCTCTGCGGTCCACGAGGAACTCGACGGGTTCGTCCACATTCCCGTCGACGATCAGGCGCAGCTCATCGTAGTTTGTGATCGTCTCACCGTTCCCGGTGATAAAAATGTCGCCGTCCTGGAAACCGGCTGCAGCGGCAGGGCTTTCAGGGGTGACGGACGCCACGAGCACGCGGTCCGTATCGGGGACGCCGACGCGGCTGAAGATAATGGCATAGATGACGACCGCGGCCAGCAGGTTCATCGCCGGACCGGCAACAAGCACGAACAGCCGCTGCCAGGGGCTGGCGGCCGCCAGGCCGCCGGGTACATTCGGGTCGTTTTCACCCTTCGGACGCACGAAGCCTCCGAGCGGGAGCCAGTTGAGAGTGAAGCGCGTGCCCTGCCATTTGAAGAGGGTGATCGCGCCGGGGGTAGGGAGGCCAATCCCGAATTCTTCGACTTCGATCTTGCACAGGCGGGCTGCAATAAAGTGACCCAGCTCGTGGATCAGGACCATGCCGCCGAACGCAAGGATAAACACAATCCAGGTTAAAGCAGTTTCGTTCATAAAAGGTTCCTTCGCGCGAGATTATATCGCCTTTTGAAAAGACGACCCGTTATGGTGAGATATTTCTAATACTATACATATGTCCTGTCCGGCGGGGAGATAGCCACGGATCCAGGGCTGTTTTATAATATCGAGCAATTCCACAGCCGATGAACGTCAAAGCCCTTTTCATCCATCTCGTATCCCGCCTGTCAAGGATGGCCTATACCATGTCCGCTGACTGCGTGTTCTGTAAGATCGTTTCGAATGGTGCCAAAGCAACGGTCGTATACCGCGACGAGCAGGTGACCGCCTTCCGGGATATCCATCCGGTCGCGCCGACCCATATCCTGATCGTCCCCAACAGGCACATTGAATCTGTGGCCGCGCTCGAGGCGGAGGATGAGCCTTTAATGGGACATCTCTTTACGGTGGCGCGCAAACTCGCCGAGGAGGAAGGCGTAGCCAAAAGCGGGTTTCGGCTGATCACAAACACCGGCGCCAACGGCGGGCAGACGGTCTTTCACCTGCACGTGCATTTGATCGGGGGGCAGCGAATGAGATACCCGATGGGATAAGGTGAGAGAATAGAGAGTTGAGAGCAGGGGAGAGGGGTGAGGGGCAGGATTCAGCGTTTCGAAAGTGGGCTGCCTTTTAGCTTGCTGCCCGGCTGGCTCGAGCGGTAGGCGTAGTAACCGAGCCCCACTCCGCCCAGCAGGAGGAGCAGGCCAAAAATTCCCAGTACCGAGGACCGCCCCCCGCCCTCCTCGATATTCTCCGTATCACCGGCAGTCACCGTTTTGGACTGGGCGCCGAAATCGACTGAGGCGCGGTCGCCGGCTTTGACGGTCAGGTTGTAGCTCAGGAGCATGGTGGGGTTGTAATTGTCGGGCACTGCCACGCTGATATTGTATTGCCCGCCGGGCACATCCAGGAAACAAGTGCGGACCGGTTCGAGCAGATCCGGATCCACGGCCGAGGTGGTCGGCTGCTGCTCGGAGTAGGAGCCGTTCAGATTGGTGAGGCTGACCGCGCCGCCGTCGATGCCGAACTCGGTCTCCTGGCGCAGGGCGTCGCCATTCACATCATCGAAAAGCAGAACGCACACTTCCGTCGTCCCGCTGACCGGTGTGGCAGTGGCCGTAGGTGGCAGGAGCGTCGGCGCCGGGCCGGCCGTGGGTGCATCCTGCACGGCGAGACCCACCACCAGCTGCTGTCCGATGGTCAGTGTGCAGTTTTCATCCAGGCGGGTGTTGAACTGGCGCAGCTGGGGGACACCGATCCCGTGTTTCAGGGCCACCAGGGAACAGGTATCGTCGGCTACGACGGTATATAAAATCCGCCCGTCGGGACCGGGCGTGGCCGTGATGAACCCCTGTGCAAGAGGCGCAGCCGCGACAGGCAGTGAGATTCCCAACACTGGCAGGACGATCACTATAAAAAGAATGACGAAAGACAGCCGTGTCTTCATTTGTAGGAAAAATTATAAACCATGCAGGGACGATCGGCCTGTCATCCCTGTATGGTTTTCAGAAATCATCTTCCGTACCTCTTACGGATCTCGGGCAGGAAGTACTCGTCGAAGAAAGCATCGGCATCGTAGTCGGGTTTCCAGCTCCATTCGGTGCGGGCGAGAGTGTCGTCCACATCCTCGGGCCAGGAGTCGACGATCCCCTGGCGGCGGGGGTTGGGCTCGAAGGTGATCTGCGCACCGGGGAAGGCGTTGACGGCCCGGTCCCGGAATTCGCCGGCGGTAATGGCGAAGGCGGCGATGTTGTACACCTGGTGATTGAGCTGCTCGCGCGGCACATCCACCAGCATCAGCAGGGATTTGATCGCGTCGGGCATGGCCATGAAGGAGATCCTGGTATCTTCGCGCACGAAACAGGCATAGGGCTGGCCCTGGGCGGCGGCATGCAGCATCTCGGGACCGTAGTCGCTCGTCCCGCCGCTGGGCAGGGTAAAAGCCGAGATCAGGCCCGGGAAACGGATGGCGCGAAAGTCCAGCATGTGCGGGGGCCGGTCATCCAGGTGTTTCTGCCCGAAGTATTTGCTGTAATACATCCCCAGCTTTTCGCAGTACAGCTTATTGCAGCCGTACATGGTATGCGGCGTGTTGCATTCCTCTTCCTTCACCGCGCCCCTGGCCCGTTTGGTCGCCAGGTCGGGCATCCCGTAGGCAGCGATCGAGCTGGGAAAGAGGAACTTGACCGATTTGTTGTATTTCTCGGAGCGATAGGCCGCCAGCATGAGTAATTGCATGGTGCCTTCCACGTTAATCCGGTGGGCCTCCTCGCTCGCAATTTCCGCCTTCGAGGACAGCGAGGCCGCCAGATGGAAGATCACATCGAAATCATAATCGTAGAAATTCTTGATCTTGTAGACCAGATCCCCCTGCACGTGCTCCGCCGATACTTGTTTGATACTGTCGGGAAGTGGAGCGAGGTCGGATGTTACGATTTTGTAGCCGCCCTTTTGCGTGAGTCCCTGAACAAGAGCCTGACCAATTTCACCACATGCACCGGTGACGAGCACAAGCTTTTCGGTCATAGAGTCTCCTTGCGGTAAAATGAAGTGCGCTGCAATTGTACAACACGTTGGTTTTTTTCTTCACGAAGATTGTCATTATTTGTATATGAGAGTGTTACACATTCTGCCACTGCGAGGACGGAACCCGAAGCGATCCCTTTGTACACCGGGAAATTATCTGGTCATCACAGGTTTTCTTCTCGCCGTGACATTCCTGTCCTCCTGCCTTACCCTGGATATTGCCCCGCCTACAGCTACGCCTCTGCCGAGCGATACCCCGACTCTCACCGCGACCATTATCTGGTTCCCGTCCTCGGCAACGCCTACGCCGATCGCCGTTCCCACCTTCACCGGCACGCCGGAGATGAGCCCCGGCATCGGCAGGCGGACTCTGAGCGATGACTTCTCCGACGATTCGGTCTGGGATACGGCCAAAGGCGATGGCGGCAGCGCGGCGATCGCGATGGACCGCCTGTCACTCGCCGTCCAGCCCGGATACTATATCTCCAGCATGCGCCGCGAGCTGCCCCTGAGCGACTTCTACGCCGAGATCACGGCTCATCCCAGCCTGTGCCGCGGCGAGGACAGCTATGGGGTCCTCATCCGCGGCGTGGGCAGCTCGTTCTACCGCTTTGCCCTGACTTGCGACGGGCAGGTCCGCGCCGAGCGGATCTATGGCGGGACACGGCTGGTCATCCAGGAGCCTGTGCCCAGCGGGGACGCGCCGCGCCCGCCCGGGGAGGTGCGGATCGGCATCTGGGCCGTCGGGAGCGAGATGAGGCTGTTCCTGAACGGGCGCTTCCAGTTCAGCGTGACCGAGCCGACCTTCCCCACCGGCGCCTTCGGAGTCTTTGCCCGCTCGGCCGGGACAGAGCCGGTCAGTGTGACGTTCTACGGTTTCGAAATATACGAAGTGGACTATGTGCCGCCGACCCGGACGCCTATACCGACGCCGTAACGATTTG
>DASUOS010000226.1:0-5046 GCA_036276515.1 Anaerolineales bacterium
AGATATTCATGCACGAAACAGACTACCCTTCCTGGTTGGCGGAACGGGACAGTATATCCGCGCCGTTACCCAGGGCTGGAGTCCGCCGGAAGTCTTGCCTGATGAGAAACTGAGGGCAGAACTCGAACGGCAAAAAGAAGAAAAAGGCATCTATTGGCTACACGATAAACTTGAGAGCCTGGATCCCGAAGCAGCGGAGAAGATCGATGCACGCAATTTCAGGCGCACGATACGCGCTCTGGAGGTGATTCTCACCACCGGCCAGAAATTCTCCGAGCAGCGGGGACAGGCTGAATCGCCTTACCAACTCATTACGGTCGGGCTGACCCGTCCACGCGATGAGCTGTATGAACGGGTCGATCGGCGCATCGATGCGATGTTCGAAAATGGATTTCTGACTGAAGTTGCTGGATTACTTGCAAAGGGTTACTCTCCCTCGTTACCCACGATGTCGGCGATCGGGTATCGGGAATGCGTCCGGGTCCTCAACGGAGCGTTAACTGTGGAACAGGCAAAGGCAGAGATCCGGCGCGCGACGCGGGTCTTTGTCCGCAGGCAGGCAAACTGGTTTAAGGAAACCGATCCACAGATCAAGTGGTTCCGTGTCGAAGAGGGGGTGGTCGACAAAGTGGAATCCTTCATTCAAACGTCACTGAGGTCTTTTGCAGATGACAGCGAAGAGGAAAATTAATCCATGAAATCAAAAACCAACCGCCGTTTGGTTGACTTTTGATTCTTCCTTGTATATACTGACAATACCAACCGTGAATGGAGGAGGCGTCATGAATAACAGTCCATGGCTCGACCATTACGACAAAGGGGTACCGCAGAAAATCGAAGTTCCGGAAGCGCCGTTGTATTGTTTTTTGGAGGAGGCGGCGCAAAAGTATCCAGACCGCGCCTGTACGATCTTCAAGGGAGCGGTCATTTCGTTCAAGGAGATGAATGCGCTGGCGGACCGTATGGCAGCCGCGCTGGCGGAGCTCGGCGTAAAAAAAGGTGACCGGGTGGGGATCTTCATGCCGAACACACCGCAGTTCGTGATCGCCTATTTTGGCATCCTTAAGGCCGGGGGCGTGGTGGTTGCGGTCAACCCCACCTACCCGCCGGACGAAGTGCTGATACCCGTTAACGACGCGAACATCGAGATCATGTTCACGCTGACCAAGTTCTACGATATTTTGAAAAACGTGCGGGAGCGGTCCAGGCTCAAGACGATCATTGTCTCGAATATCAAGGAAACCCTGCCTCCCGTATTGGGCCTGCTCTTTGGCCTGCTCAAGGAAAAGAAGGAAGGCCACCGCATCGATGCGCTGGACAGCCGCGATCTTTGGATGCAGGATCTGCTGAAGAAACATGAGAATTCTCCCCGGCCGCAGGTGGAAATTTCCCCCGACGATACAGCGCTGTTCCAGTATTCAGGCGGGACCACCGGCATTCCAAAGGGTGCGGTCGCCATGCACCGCAACGTGGTAGCGAATACGCTCCAGATCAAGTCCTGGATGACCGGCCTGGAGGAGGGCAAGGAAGTGGTCCTGATGGGCATCCCCCTCTTTCACGTCTATGGCATGGTGGCGGGCATGAACTTTGCCATGGCCTCGGGCGCGGCCATGGTCATGGTGCCGAATGCCCGCGACCTGAAGGATGTGCTTGAAAATATCAGCAAGTACAAGGCAACCATCTTCCCCGGCGTGCCTCTGCTCTATAACGCGATCAACAACCATGCAGATGTTAAAGCCGGGAAATATGACTTGTCGTCGATCAAGGCCTGTATCTCCGGCTCGGCTCCGCTGATGCGTGAGACCAAGGAGCAGTTCGAAAAGCTGACGGGCGGCAAGGTGTTCGAAGGTTACGGCCTTTCCGAAGCGCCGACGGCCACCCACTGCAATCCGCTGATGGGCGTCAACAAGACCGGCTCGATCGGTATGCCTCTGCCCAATGTGGAAGTTAAGATCATCAGCCTCGACGACGGTGAGACCGAGCTGCCGCAGGGCGAGATCGGCGAGATCGCCATCCACGGTCCGCAGGTGATGAAGGGCTATCACAACATGCCGACAGAGACCGCCAACACCTTGCGCGAGATGAAGGATGGCAAGACCTGGCTCTTCACCGGCGACATCGCCCGCATGGACGAGGATGGTTATTTCTACATCGTCGACCGCAAGAAGGAATTGATCAAACCGGGTGGGTTCCAGGTCTGGCCGCGTGAGGTGGAAGAAGCGATATCATCCCATCCAAAGGTGCTGGAGGTCGGTGTTGGCGGCATCCCGGACCCGAACCGCGGTGAGACCGTCAAAGCCTGGATCGTCGTCAAACCCGGTGAAACCTTGACGGTGGAAGAGCTGAAAGCCCACTGCAAGGAGCATCTTGCGCCTTACAAGGTTCCGACTCATTACGAGTTCCGCGACGAACTGCCAAAGACCACGGTCGGAAAGATTCTGAGGCGTGAGCTGGTACGGCAGCATAAGGAAGCGGTTCCCCAGTGAGGAAATAGACAGGTACACAGGTATACACGTACACAAAAAAATAGAGCCATCCAAGTTTGGATGGCTCTATTCGTGTCTACTTGTTTCCCTGTATACGTGTCTGCCCCTACATCGCAATCACTTGCGGGGTGCCGCTCTTTTTCGGGATCGGCGGCGGGAAGATCGCTTCGAACTCTTCGCGGGTGAGCGTCTCGACCTCGAGGAGTTTCTGCGCCACCGCGTCGAGGCGGTCGCGATACTTGGTCAGCAGTTTCCGGGTCAGCTTGTAGGCATCGTCCACCAGGCGGCGGACTTCGGCGTCGATACGCTCGGCCACAGCTTCCGAGTAATCACGCTGCTCGGAGATCTCACGGCCCAGGAAAATCAGCTCTTCCTTCTGGCCGTAGGTCATCAGGCCCATTTCATTGGACATGCCAAGCCGGGTGACCATGGTGCGCGCCATCTGCGTGACACGCTCTATATCGCTCGAGGCGCCAGACGTGATGTCGTCGAAGACCAGTTCTTCTGCCACACGTCCACCAAGCAGACCGGCCAGCGAGGCGATCATCTTCTTGCGGGAGGTGAGGATGCGGTCGTCCTCGGGACGGTACCAGGTCAGACCCCCGGCCTGTCCGCGGCCGACGATCGTGATCTTCTGGACCGGGTCCGCTTCGGGGATGGCGTTCATGACGACGGCGTGACCGGCCTCATGATAGGCAATAATGCGCTTTTCTTCATCTGAGATCAGGCGCGACTTGCGCTCGGGTCCCATGACGACGCGCTCGATCGCTTCTTCCAGGTCCTGCTGGCCAATGGATTTCTTGTTGCGGCGGGCAGCCAGGATGGCGCCCTCGTTGACCAGGTTCTCCAGGTCGGCGCCGACAAAACCGGGTGTGCCGCGGGCCAGTGACGCCAGATCCACATTGGGTTCCAATGGCTTGCCCTTGACATGCACCTTCAGGATCGCCTCACGGCCCTTCATATCGGGGCGGTCGAGGGTCACCCGGCGGTCGAACCGGCCGGGACGCAGCAGGGCCGGGTCCAGAATGTCGGGGCGGTTGGTGGCGGCGATGATGATGATATTGGTATCGGTGTCGAAACCGTCCATCTCGACGAGCATCTGGTTGAGGGTCTGCTCACGCTCATCGTGAGAACCGCCCAGACCGGCGCCACGCTGGCGGCCGACCGCATCGATCTCGTCCACAAAGACGATACAGGGCGAGTGACGCTTGGCCTGGTCGAACAGGTCACGGACACGGCTGGCGCCCACACCCACGAACATTTCCACAAATTCAGAACCGGATATGGAGAAGAAGGGGACTCCCGCTTCCCCTGAGACGGCTTTTGCCAGGAGGGTCTTGCCTGTTCCCGGAGGGCCGACCAATAAAACGCCCTTCGGAATGCGTGCCCCCAGCTGGATGAACTTCTGCGGCTCCTTGAGGAATTCGACGACTTCCGCCAATTCCTGCTTGGATTCTTCCACACCGGCCACATCCTGGAAGGTCACCGTGGGATGCTCGCCGCTGAACATACGGGCCCGGGATTTGCCGAAGGACATGGCAGCGTTATTCGATCCCTGCGCCTGGCGGAAGATAAACCACAAAATACCGGCCATGAAGACGATCGGCAGAATATACAGCGCGCCGCTCAGAATCCCCGCCCATTGTGAAGGCGGCTTGACTTCGATCATGACATTATCAGGAGAAAGCTGTTCGGCGGTCACACCCAGGGCCAGTAACTGTTCCACCAGGGTCGAATCCGACTCTTTGTAAGACTCAACGCCGTCTTCCTCTCCCTCAGTATAGACAACCCTCAGGCTGTCGCCATCTTCGATGATCACGCGGCCGATCAGGCCTGCCCTGATATCCCGCGCCACCTCATTAATGGTCAGCATTTCAGATGTTCCTGAGTCGCGCTGAAAGGCCATGACAATCATGGCAACGGCTGCGACGATCAATAAGAACGTCACAACAAACGATTGGTTTCTAGGATTCACTTTGCCTCCAAAACTATAATTGCAGAAGGATTATACCAACATGAACTTCCAAGGAATAGCCCATCTGAAAATTTTATATATTTCTCTAATACGCTCAATTTTGTTAAAAAGCCTTGCGAAGGCTGGTACTCAGGGGCAGATCGCCCGGGGAAATCCTTCGCAAGGCTGTATTATGTAGCGTATGGATGCAGGGCACCGCCTTGCTCTTACCCGAGCAGCAGCTCCACCGGACAGTGGTCGGAGCCGGTCACCGTATCATGGATGATAACATCTTTCAACCGCGGCACCAGCGCCTCTGAGACCAGGAAATAATCGATCCGCCAGCCGACACCGCGCGCCCGGGCATTGGAAATATAGGTCCACCAGGTGTACTGGATCCGCTCCGGGTAGAGGAAGCGGTAGGCATCCAGGAAGCCATGATCCAGAAACTTCTGTACCCAGGCTCGTTCTTCGGGCAGAAAGCCGGAGGTCTTAGCATTGGATTTGGGGTTTCTCAGGTCGATCGGCATGTGGGCGGTATTGAAATCCCCGGTAATGATGACGTTCTCTCCCTGGGCATGCAGCCGGTCACACAGCGAGAGCAGG
>DASUOS010000227.1:0-2395 GCA_036276515.1 Anaerolineales bacterium
GGAGGGTGCGGTAGGTGGAATCGATGTGGGGGATAACGGCGTTGATCAGCCTGTCGCCAAAGCCGGCGCCTGCTTCCAGATTCCAATGGCGGTCGTCGGGGAAGACGACGATGAAGGGCTGTGCTTCTCCGGCTTGGATCAGCTCATCCAGTACCTGCGTGGCTCCCAGGCGCAGCCACTGGTCGTCGGTATAGGTCTGTCCGTGCAGCAGGTAGAGGACGGGATAGCGCTCTTCAGGCTTTTCCTCGTAACAGGGCGGCAGGTAGACCCGGAATTTTTGCCCGGGTCGAAAAGTATCCAGCGAGCCTTCCTCCAGGCGGCCAGGCTGGGACAAACAGGCCAGCGGCGTGACAGAGGGCAGAATTTTGAGGGTGGGGGTCGGCTGGGGAGCAGGGGAGACTGTTGGCAGCGGTTGTGTGGCTGTAGGGATAATGGGGGGCGAGGGCGAACAGGCGGCAGCCAGAATGAGAAAGGCCAAACAGGCGGAAGCCAGCCTTTTCGCTTGACGGGTATTCATCCTTCGCATTATACTCACCCTCCTGCCGGTGACGGTGGTGATCACGTCACAAGTTGCAGGTCACAGGTTATCGGGGCGTGGCGCAGTCCGGCTAGCGCGCTTGCTTTGGGAGCAAGAGGCCCCGGGTTCGAATCCCGGCGCCCCGACATGTAGGAGATCCTAACGGTTTTATGAACCGGCAGGGTCTCTTTCTTCTTTAAGGTTTAATGCTACAATAACCGCGGAGACTTCGCATTATGGCAAAGAAATTCGATGGTGTAATTGAAGCGGTCCGCTATAAGAATGGACGGATCGAGGTTGTACGTGCGTTCGAAAGGCGGGGGGCTGCCTTTTCCGACCGGATCATGATCGCGCGCGGGGAATTGATCAAACGTCTCAAGGATGGCAGAAGGTTCGCGGTCGGTACACGTACTGAGTACATGGCTGGCACATTTGAGATGGGGAAATCCGTCCAGGTGGTCAGCCGGAACGGGCAGGAATTTATCTCCACCCGCGACGACTCAGACCGTGACGAGCTGGAACAGGCGCCCGTTTTTTAACCTCACATGAAGATCATCGATAAAACCCCTCTCCTGAACGAAAAAGGCGAGCTCGGACTGAGCCAGCGCCTGCAGGGAATCATGCAGTTCGGGTTTAACTGGCTCAACGAGCTGCAGGCACAGAAGGCGATCATCACCTATTTCGACCGCCAGCTGGAGAAGGGCTATACCCTGTTCCGCAACATCCCGCTGGGGAAGAGCGGTATTACCGTGCCGCTGCTCCTGCTGGGACCGACCGGCATCTACGCCATCCACGTTGCCTACCTGCGCGGGCGCTATGAAGCGCGCGCTGAATCCTGGAATGTGGAATCCGGCGATGGATACAAGCCTGCGCCGGTCAACCTGGTCCAGCAGACGAAGCGTATGGCAAGGGCGGTCAGGGCCTATATCGAGCGCCAGGGCGTGCGTGTGCCGGTGGAGGTCGAGCCGGTCCTGATCGGTGGGGACCCGGGCCTGCACATCGAGTCATCCCAGCCGGCGGTCAAGGTGATGATGATCGACGGGGTCCGCACCTTTGTGTCGAACCTGGCGGTCGCCCAGCCGGTGCTGAGCCCCGAAAGTGTATATGAACTTACCGAGCGCCTGCTCAACCCGCATCCGCCGCGCAGGACTTCTGCCCAGGCCCCGCTGGCACCCGGGCCGTCGGCTTTCGATCAGCAGTCCCCACAGGAAGTCTCACGGGCGCGCGCCATTTTCGATGCCTCACAGGAAGTCAAACCGTTCGACCCGGCAGACTTTGAATTTGCCATGGAGGAAGAGCCGGCTTTCGAAAGCGGGTCTGAAACCGGCAGCGTCCTGGAGACGAGTCCGGCCCGGCCACTGCCATCCCGGCCGGCGCGCAGGCGCAGGGTCCTGGGTATGACTCCGGGCCAGCTGGCGATCGTGATCGGGCTGGCGCTGGCGCTGCTATGCCTTGTGGTGGGTTTTGCCTATTATTACTTCTTTCTATCCTGAAACCATTGAAGCCCTTCCTGTCCATTATCATCCCAGCCTATAATGAGGAGAACCGCCTGCCCGGCACACTGGAGCAGGTATATCGTTTTCTGGAGAAACAGTCCTTTCCGTATGAGGTGGTCGTGGTCGAAAACGGGAGCGTGGACCGCACCTACGCCATCGCCCGGGAATTTTCTGAGCGGCACGAGAGCTTCCATGCCATCCAGAACAAAGCACGCGGTAAGGGGCGCGCCATCCAGCGCGGGGTCCAGGAGGCCCGGGGCGAATACCTGTTCATGTGCGATGCCGACCTATCGATGCCGATCGAGGAGGTCGGCAAGTTCATCCCCCCCCAGCTCCCGGATGTGGACGTGGCCATCGCCTCACGAGAAGCGCCGGGCTCGGT
>DASUOS010000228.1:0-5146 GCA_036276515.1 Anaerolineales bacterium
TCCCTGCCGGCCGGCAGCTATGAAGGCAAAGTTGCCCTGGATGAGAGCTGGGATGTGAATTATGGTGCGGGCGGAGTACAGGATGGTCCCAATATTCCGTTTACAGTGAACGCCCCAGGCGATGAAGTAACCTTTCGTTACAACGCCCAATCACACGAACTAATCATCAGCGTGATCAGCGTAGGCCCCAAAAACGATAATAACGTGGAATGGGACGGCCTGCGCCACGATTCGCGCGATCCCCTCTACCGGACGCCCGGCGGCGCGGTCCCGGCCGGGACTCCCGTCACGATCCGCTTCCGGACCTTCCATGACGACGTGACGGGCGTCAACCTGCGGGTGTACAGCCTGAATGCCAATGGACAAACGGTCATTCCGATGACTCTGGCTGCCTCGGATGTCTCCTGCTATCAGGACAGCCTGGAAAACTCTTCCTGCGATTACTGGGCAGCGACCTTGCCGAATACCGAGCCGAATAACGTCTGGTATCGATTCTTCGTCACTGACGGCTCGGATACGGACTACTACGACGATAACACACCCGCCCTGGATGGCGGCCTGGGTGCTCCTACCGACGATCAGGAGGACCACAGCTTTGCGCTCATGGTCTACGAGCCGGGCTTTGTATCCCCCAACTGGACGAAGGATGCGTTCATCTACCAGATCTTCCCGGACCGTTTCCGTGACGGCCGCAGGGATAACAACGCCAATACCGGGGATACCCGTTACGATGATCCGGTATTGGAGCTCAACTGGGGTGTCTTGCCCGAGGGCTACTGCCGCAATTACGCCGATGCCAACGGCACGACCTGTCCCTGGCGCTTCGACGACACTCCGCCCGATTGGAGCCCTGAAAAGGAAGGCCCGCGCGGGCGCGATTACTTTGGCGGCGACCTGCGGGGTGTGGACCAGTACCTGGACTATCTCCAGTCCCTGGGTGTCAACACGATCTACTTCAACCCGATCTTCGATGCCGGCTCCAACCATTCGTATGACACCCAGGATTACTACCGCATCGATCCATACTTCGGTACGCAAAGGGATTGGCAGAACCTTGTCAGGCATGCCGACCAGCGCGGCATGCGCATTGTGCTGGACGGCGTGTTCAACCACCTCTCCTCCGACAGCCCGATCTTCGATCGCTATCACCATTACACGACTGTGGGCGCCTGTGAATCGCTGGCTTCGCAGTACCGCTCATGGTTCTACTTCCGGGATGTCCCTGCGGGCACTGGCTCCTGTGTGGGCAGCGATGGGACACCCAATGCGGCCACCTATGACGGCTGGTTCGGGTTTGACAGCATTCCGGTCATCAATAAATCCCTGCCGGAAGTACAGGAATACTTCCTGACCGGTGACAACAGCGTTTCGCGCTACTGGCTCAGGCAGGGCGCTTCCGGCTGGCGCATGGATGTCTCAGGCGACCCGAGCTTCCCGGATGGCTACTGGGAGAGCTTCCGCGATGTGACCAAGGAGACCGATCCCGAGGCGCTGCTGATCAGTGAGACCTGGCAAAAAGATACAACTCTGCTACGGATGCTGCGCGGTGACCGGCTCGACACCACGATGAACTACCGCCTGCGGGATGCCGTGATCGGCCTGCTTGCCCCGGGCAGTTTCGATTCGAAGGGCTTCGCCGACAGCGGACGGGTGATCGAGCCCTCAGAGTTCGCAGCGCGCATTGCCTCGATCCGTGAAGACTATCCGGATGCAGCGTACTATTCGTTGATGAACCTGCTGGACAGCCATGACACGGAACGTCTGCTGTGGACACTTACGCCTGCTGAATCAGAGACCCGGGCCGACAAGGAATTCAATGCCGCCAACCTCGCTGCGGGCAAGCAGAATCTCCAGATCGCATCGTTGATCCAGTTCACGATGCCCGGTGCTCCGACCGTGTTCTACGGAGATGAAGTTGGCCTGACGGGCGATGACGACCCGGACGACCGCCGCACCTATCCCTGGGCCGACCGGGGCGGCTCGCCGGACCAGAATCTGTTCGCTCACTACCAAACCCTCGCTGACCTGCGCGCCGACAACGCGGTCCTCACCGATGGCGACATCCGCATCCTGCTGGCAGACGATGCCACGGATGTAGTTGCCTATGGCCGCAAAACAAACAACCAGGCCGCCGTGATCGTGGTCAATCGCAGCGACCAGGCCCAGTCTGGCCCCATACCTGTTGCTGGATATCTGCCCAATGGGACAGTGCTGCACAATGCCTATGCCGTGGGCGACAGTGGACCTGCCCCGGTCACTGTTGAGAACGGCGTGATCGAAGGCACCATCGAGGCCAAGAGCGCCTGGCTGCTGCTTACGGATACGATCGATCTTCAGCCGCCTGCTGCGCCCGACAACCTGCATGTGACGGCTGAGGGCGATGGCGAAGTGAGCCTGGCCTGGGATGAGGTTTCAGGCGCGGCGGGTTACAACATTTATCACAGCCCGTTAAGCGGCGGCGGCTTTGTCAAACTTAATTCCAGCCCGGTTAGCGGGACGAGTTTCACCGATACCGGCCTGCGCAATGCCCAGACGTACTTCTATGTGGTGAAAGCACTCGATACAGCTGGCAATGAAAGCGCCTCTTCGAATGAAGTCAGCGCCGTACCGCATTACACGATCGGCTGGGCCAATCTGCAGTGGCCGCCGACCATGACCCATACCATCAGCGCGGCGGATCGCACCGATATCGCCTACGGTCGGGTTTGGATCGAAGGCGCGACGAGCGAGCCAGGTCCCACCCTGAGCCTGCGTGCCCAGCTGGGCTTCGGGCCTGAGGGAACGAACCCGGCCACCGATCCGGCCTGGGTCTGGACCGAAGCAAGCTTTAACGTCGACGCGGGCAACAACGAT
Organism: Anaerolineales bacterium; assembly: GCA_036276515.1. GTDB lineage: Bacteria > Chloroflexota > Anaerolineae > Anaerolineales > Villigracilaceae > Defluviilinea. The sequence continues at coordinate 2,854 of DASUOS010000228.1, forward strand.
GAGTTCATGGCAAGCATGCTGCCGCAGTCGACCGGCACGTTCGATTATGTCTATCGCTATACCACTACCAACGGCCAGGACTGGCTGTATGCCGATCTTGGCGGACCCATCACAGCGGGAAGCCTGCCACCCAACCCCGGCAAGCTGACCGTGAACCCGGCAGACGATACCACCTCGCCTGCCGCACCGGCGGGCCTTCACGTGGTCTCCGCTTCACCGGCGGGCATCGAGCTAGCCTGGGACGCGGTGTCCGGCGATCCGACTCTGTATGGCTATGAGGTCCTGCGCAGCAATACCGATGGTGGACCCTATGATGTGATCGCGCTGGTCACAAGCACAGGCTATACAGACACGTCCGTGTTCGAGAACGAAACCTATTACTATGTAGTGCGAGCGGTGGACAACGCCTCCAATCGCTCAGCCAATTCCGACCAGGTGACTGCAACCGCCGAGCTACGCACCGTGACGCTGACCTTCAACGTGACCGTACCTGCCACAACAGACGATACCGGGCGCTCGGTCTACATCGCTGGCTTCCTCGACCGGCTCGACGGCGGACACCCACAATGGGACCCGGGTGGGGTTGTCCTGACCCGCGTGGATGCAACCACCTGGGCGATCACCTTCACCGGAAGGGAAGGTACCCAGGTTGAATATAAGTATGCACTCGGCAGCTGGGACTTCGTCGAAAAGGATGGCTCGTGCGGCGAAACCGCCAACCGCCAGCTGACGCTCAGTTATGGTGCCACAGGAACGCAGGTAGTCAACGACACCGTGCCGAACTGGCGCAATGTAGCCCCCTGCGGGAACTAAACGTTCTGCCTGATCTTTGATAAAGCAAACGGCGGCTCAATTTCTTGAGCCGCCGTTTGTTGTTCCTGTGCTTGATGTGTTAAAGAAATTGCATTACCAGGTAGGCGATTGCCAGTAAGATCAGCGCCCACACCACGCTGGACACCAGCCTGCCAGGCACAATCCCCGGTTCGGGCTCAATGGTCGACTTGACCGGATCGATCACCGGTGCAGAAGGCCGGTACACGCTTTCATCTGATGGCAGATGCTTCATATCCTCAGGCGCGGATTGGCGGTAGAGGTCCTCTGTTTTCGGCAGGTCGCTCAAGGGTGGGGTTGATGCGTTATGTTCCTCCACCCGGTTCAGCGCCCGTTCATAGACCGCTTTCACCTCCGGGGTCATATCCACCACATCCCGCAACGAGTCATTGCGTGTCTTATTCCGTCTCTCAGTCACCTGGTACTCCTGCCGTATATCTTCCGGCATTTCGAACTCACTGTTGTAGGTCCGTCCCCTGAACGTTATTTTAGGCATCGCAGCACCTCCAATCGATACAGGTACAGGTTCATATGCCCTCTTTAACGACAAGGAACGGCGCCTGTGCCGCTCCTTGAAAGTACAGTCGGTGCCTGTAGATTAGAAATCGTTTAATGAATGTTCTTGAGCACCTTTAAGGCCCGTAATGTCACCCATTCGCTGGGTTGTTTCTTCTTACCGAAATCCAGCCAGGTCTTGCCCGTGTAGTCGTATTCCATCAGCCACCGGCCTTGCTCAGTTTGTTTTTCGCGAACGATGTCGAGCACGCCGTCCAATCGGTGGTCACTGCCATGGCCCAGGTTGACGATCGCCTGGGCGAGCTGCAAAAGGTCTGTGACATAAAAAACGGGAAATCCGAACTTCCACCAGTTGCCGCTCGGTTTATCCGCCCAGCCGGATGGATAGGCTGCCGTGGCCGGGTCGATGGCCAGGAAGAAATCCAGGCCTTGTTGGATGGCCCGCTTGATCGGCGGTGTTCGTTTTTCCGGGGGAAGTTTGCCGAGGGCCAGCATCACCTTGACCCCGCCCCATGCACAGGGAAGCCTGTTATTGACGCCGCAGGCAAAGTTGGGTCCGATCTTGTAGGAGTAATAACGGACGGCTGCATTCCTCTCCTCCATCGGCGCGACGCCCTCACCTGTAACCGTGCGCGCCATCCATTCGTAGGCTTTATCCAGGCGGGGATCCTCATAGCCAAGCTCCATCAGCGACCAGAGCATGTTCCCCTGAATGCAGTCTGCCGTGCCCGAGGGAGCGCCGGTGGATGTCATGGTGATCTGCCCGCCTTCGGCCAGGGCGTGATCGAGCAGATATCTGCATGCCCGCTCGATGCGCCGGTCCTCACTTACCGAGGCGCCCAGCTGCGCAAGCACCAGCAGCGCCCAGACCGTGGACCTGTACTTCGGGTTGTATCCCGGCCCTGCCTTTACCCAGTAACCCTCCTCCTCCATATGAGAGAGTATG
>DASUOS010000229.1:0-3236 GCA_036276515.1 Anaerolineales bacterium
TACGGCGGTTGTGGCAGAGATCATCGAAAGTCGCTATCCATTCAGCACGGTCAAGGATGCGAATGTGCTGGTCTTCCCCTCTCTGGAGTCGGCCAACATCGCCTACAAGCTGCTGGCCCGCCTGGGCAAGGCCAAGGCGATCGGTCCCATCCTGCTCGGCATGGGTGCCCCGGTCCACGTCCTGCAGACCGGTGACGATGTCAATGCCATCGTCCAGATCGCTTCTGTCGCCGTGATGGCCGCGATGGGCCGGGACGAGGCGCAGTAAGCCAGGCAAAGCCGGTAAATCAAATGCGGACGCAAGATGCGTCCGCATTTTTATTTGTGTGAAAGTATATCAACGCCACGAGTTTCGCCTGAGAAAGATCGGGACGATGACGATCAGGGCGATCACACCACCCATGATGGCGATCTCATCCGTGGAACCGATTTCCGAGCGGTCCTCCTGGGGCTGGGTGGGCGTGGCCTGCAGAAAATAGGCGCTGTCTGGGAGGGACTTTTGTGCCTGAGAAGGGGAGGAGTAGGTCAGTGCCGCACTGAGCAGGGCCAGCAGCACACTCAGTCCGATCGTGATGAGGGGAGGGATGAGGCGTTTCATACGTTTTTACCGCATTTCGGGATGATCTGAGATCGTTGGAGGCGGCATTTTGCAAGTATAACATGCGTAATTTCGGCTGAATCTTATCCACTATATGTACTTCGCTGTGCTTTTGCAGTATAATGCCGACGTTACTGGCGGGGTTCAGTAACAATCAGAGGAGAAGAGTGGATCTCTCGGATAGCGCACATCCAAATCGTGTACTCGTCCCATCATTGCGAAGTGATAGGGACGGGTTTGTGTTTGTGGACGTTTATCGTTTCTTTTCTTTGTGAGATTGATGTATATCGCTGAGCAAAAGCCTGAATTGCCAGCCCAAACTCTCTGCTGCCTCAAAGTACGGAACGAACATCTCTTGCCACAGGAGCATGCATGATCCGAAATATTTTAGAATGGCTTTATCAGCCAATGGGGAGGGTCGCAGTGCTGATCACAGCCCTGACCCTGTTCAGTGTCGCCGCCTATGGGATCTACACGACCCAGGTCGCTCCTGAACAGCCGATCCAATTCCGACATGATATCCATGTCAATCTGGGGGTACAGTGTTTGTACTGCCATCCGGGCGCCCTGCGCGGCCCTTCACCCGGGCTTCCCACCCTGACCAAGTGCTGGGGCTGCCACCAGCAGATCGCCAAAACGGATACCAGCCCCAGGCTGGCAGTTCTCAAGGATTACGTTCTAAACAACAGGGATATTGCCTGGGTGCCTGTGTCCCAGGTGCCTGATTTCGTTCACTTTACCCACCGGCCGCATATTGCCGCGGGCCTGAACTGTGAACAGTGTCACGGCGATATGTCGGCTGTGGAAATCGCCGAAAATCCCCAGGTTATGAACATGGGCTGGTGCCTGGAATGCCACCGTGAACGGGCTGCCGATGATGAGGAAAAATTGACCAAGCTCACCGATTGTGGTACGTGTCATTATTAAACCGGGTAACAAGGAATAGACTATGAGTGACAAATTTTCCCGGCGTGATTTTCTAAAACTGGCCAGTGTGGGTGCGGCGACCACTGCGGTACTGACAGGCTGTGGCCCCGCCTCGCGTTACATCGAGCGCGAGCCCTATTCGCGGACGCCCGAATACACCTACAATGGCCTGAGCACCTATTACGCCACGACCTGCCGCGAGTGCGCGGCAGGCTGCGGACTCATTGTCCGCACCATGCAGGGTCGCGCCATCAAGGTCGAGGGCAATCCGAGCCATCCCGTCAACCGCGGCAAGACCTGTCCGCGGGCGCAGACCAGCTTGCAGGGCCTGTACAACCCGGACCGTGTCCTGGGTCCTATCCGCCATGGCCGCGGGGATGCGCTGTACAGCGAGAACTTCCAGGCCGAGGAATCGAATATGACCTGGGACGATGCCTTTCAGGTGATCGCCGATGCCTTTGGCAACCCCGGCGGGATTGCCTTCCTGATGGGGACGGCCCCGGATCATCTCTTCGACCTGGTCAGCGACCTGGCGGGAGCGATCGGCGCACCGGCCCCCATGCGGTTCGACGCTTCGAATCTCTTCGAGACGCGGGCAACGCTGAGCCAGGCCGCCGAGAATCTGTTCGGCCAGGCAGGAATGCCCTACTTCGATATCGGCAATTCCGATCTGGTGCTTTCGTTCGGGGCAAACTTCCTCGAGACCTGGATTTCACCGGTCGCCTACAACCTGGCATTTGCGAGGATGCGGCGAGGCAATCCCAAGATACGCGGTCGCTTCATCCAGTTCGAGCCGCGCTTGTCCATGACCGGCTCCAAAGCAGACGAGTGGATCCCGATCATTCCCGGGACCGAAGGCCAGGTCGCACTGGCGATCGGCCGTCTCGTCGCCGAAGCAAGGGGTGGTGCGGTGCCGCGTGCCTTCGCGTCTGTGGATCTGCAAGCTGTTGCCGAAGCCTCGGGTGTGAGCCTTGGAACACTCGAGCATGTAGCCCAGGCCTTTGCCGAAGCAGCCGCGCCGATCATCATCCCGGGCAACCAGGCGCTGGCCCACAGCAACGGACTTTCCACCGCCGAAGCGATCCTGGCCTTCAACGCCATGACCGATAACTTCGGGAAACCTGGCGGCGTTTTCCACTCCCCGCTCTCCCCCAACCAGGATGAATATCACCGTCCTGCCAGCTCGCAGGAGATGGCTGACCTGATCGCCCGCATGAACAGCGGAGAGATCAGTACCCTGTTCGTGCACGGCACAAACCCGGTCTTCGAGCTGCCGCGCTCGATGGGCTTCGAAGCCGCGCTGGCCAACGTGGGGACGGTCATCTCGTTCGCCACGTACCCCGATGAAACCGCGGTCGCCGCCGATTATGTTTTCCCCGACCGGCATGGGCTGGAATCGTGGGGGTACCAGCGTGCCACAGGATCGATGCAGTCCGTGCTTTCGGGCGCCCAGCCGGTGGTCTCTCCCTTCCAGGTAGGTACCCAGGCGACAGCCGATGTATTGATCGCAGCGGCAGGGCTTGCCGGCCAGACACTTCCGTATGCGGATGAGGTGGCCTTCATCCAGAGTAAACTGTCCAGCCTGGTCGGCCAGGCAGATGGCTCTTTTGCAGCTCCCGAGATCAATACCTTCAGCGCCTTTTTCCAGCAGCACGGCGGATGGTGGCGGACCTCAGCCGAGTCAGATGCTCCAGCTGCGGCGAGCGCGCTC
>DASUOS010000230.1:0-3519 GCA_036276515.1 Anaerolineales bacterium
TCGGACACGCAGGACCAGATTGCTCAGACCTTCATGGCGCGCGTCCAGCAATTTGCGGCGCAGATGCAAAACCGCACCCTGTTCTTCAGCCTGTGGTGGAAGGAGCTCGACGATCAGAATGCCGAGCGCCTGATGAGCTCTGCCGGCGATAACCGCTATTATCTCGAGGAGATGCGCCACTTCAAGCCGCATACCCTGAGCGAGGCGGAGGAGAAGGTTGTCAATATCAAGGATGTGACTGGCGCCGGCGCGCTGATCACGCTCTACGATGCCATCACCAATCGCTATGTCTTCAAACTGGATGTGGACGGCGAGACGAAAGAGCTGACCCGCGGCCAGCTGATGGCCTACGTCCAGGGCACGGACCCCGACCTGCGCGCCAAAGCCTACCAGGAGCTGTACCGCGTCTACGGCGACGATGCACCGATCCTCGGGCAGATGTACCAGAGCCGGGCGCGTGACTGGTTCAACGAGAATATCGGCCTGCGCAAGTTCTCCAGCCCGATGGCCGTCCGCAACCTGCAGAACGATATCCCCGACGAAGCCGTGGATGCGTTGCTGGATGTTGCCCGTAAAAACACGAAGATCTTCCAGCGTTATTTCAAGCTTAAGGCCAGACAGCTGGGTGTCGACAAGCTGCGCCGCTATGACATCTACGCCCCGATCGCCAACTCGGACAAGAAGTTCGAGTACGACGATGCGACGAAAATGGTCTTCGACTCGTTTAACTCCTTCGACCCGCAGCTGGCTGAGATGGCTCAGCGTGTCTTCGACCAGGAGCACGTGGACAGCGAGGTGCGCAAGGGCAAACGCGATGGCGCCTTCTGCTGGTCGGTGCTGCCGGAGTTGACCCCCTACGTGCTGCTGAACTACCAGGGACGCGCCCGTGACGTGGCGACCATGGCTCATGAGCTCGGCCACGCCATCCACTCCATGCTGGCCGCCCACCACAGCACCTTTACCTTCCACTCGTCCCTGCCGCTGGCCGAGACCGCTTCCACCTTCGGCGAGATGATGCTGACCGACAAGCTCCTGGCCGAGGAGAAGGATGAAGCCGTGCGCCGCGACATCCTCTTCAAGCAGGTGGACGACGCCTACGCCACGATCATGCGCCAGTCCTATTTCGCCCTGTTCGAGAAGCAGGCCCACGACATGATCCAGAAGAACGCCTCGGTCAACGATGTGGCCGCGGCGTACATGGAGAATCTCAAGGAGCAGTTCGGCGACGCGGTCGAGCTGAGCGACGAGTTCCAGTGGGAATGGGTCTCCATCCCGCACTTTTACCATTCGCCGTTCTATGTGTATGCCTATGCCTTCGGGCAGCTGCTGGTCTTCTCGCTCTACCAGCAGTTCAGGAACGAAGGCGAGTCCTTCAAGCCCAAGTACCTGAAGATCCTCTCGGCGGGCGGCTCGGAAGCCCCGGCGAAGATCCTGGAAGAGGCGGGCATCGACATCCGCTCGGCAAAGTTCTGGCAGGGCGGCTTCGATGTGCTGGATAATCTGGTGGGGGAGCTGGAAAAGTTGTAGTAGTCGTAAACAGGTAGACATGGAAACAGGTAAACAAGTCAGGAGCTTGTTTACCTGTTTTTGATTTAATAGTTAGCAGCCCATTCTTTGCAGAATCTCACTGCATATTTCCTCAGGTGTTTTGTCTTTGGTGTAGATGATCTGTTTGGCCAGCCGCCGGTTCGAAGGATGCCTGATGAAGGTTTCATTGAGCTCGAACAGCTCGTCCGTAAACTCTTTCCCCGCTTCGGTCAGCATCTGTATTAATCGGTATTTCAAGATCTCTGCCGACTCGTCCGCATTCGGCGAGGGCAGGAGCAGGATTACATGTGGATAGGGCGCCAGCGCCTTCTCCACCCGTGCCAGGAGATCAGAGTCGTCATAGACCGAGTTGCTGGCTCCGAAGTCGATGACGCCGTGATGATCCGCCAGGACCATTTCCACCATGCGGGCTTCGAAGGGTTTGCTGTAGCGCAATACTCCCTTCAGTCCCTCGCCCAATTCGGCGATCTGCGCGGCGGCCGTTTGATCGTAGCCTACCTTCTGATAATAGGACGGACGAACATCATCGACCGAGTAAAAGGGCATATCCAGTTTGTCGGCAAGCAAACGCCCCACGGTCGTTTTCCCTGCACCCATGGGACCGATAAGAATGATGGAGTTCATCCTGGCTGACTCAGGACCTAACGGTTCGCGCTTCCCGGCCTTGCCCGGTAGCGGAGGAAAACCACCCCACTGCCAAAGGCGCGTTCCTCCAAGAGCTCCAGCTCCAGGCGGACGTCGTCGGGCAGGGACGGTTTGCCGCCTCCGACCATGATCGGTGCAAGGAACAGGTAACACTCGTCGATCAGCCCCGCTCGAAAGGCGTGCGCGGCGAGCCCGGGGCCCCCGATGGAGATGTCTTGTTCGGCAGTCTCTTTCAATTGTTTAATGGCTTGCGGGTCGAAGTTTCGCTCGATGCGCGTCCTGCGGGTGGAGACGTCCTCCAGGGTCCTGGAGTACACGATTTTGTCGGCTGCCTGCCATATCTCTGCGTAGTCGCGTAGAATGGGGGACTCGGCAACGAAGCCCGGGTCGGTCTCCCAGACCATCATGGTCTCGTACATCCGGCGCCCGTAGAGATGGGTGCCGGCCGTGCGTTCGAGGTCGTTGACGAACCGGTGCACTTCCTCGTCGGGTTCTGCCCAATCGAACCTGCCGTCCCTGTCCTCGATGTAGCCGTCGAGGGATGTCATTGCCGAGTAGATCAGGTGAGCCATAGCCGGTCTCCTTTGGTAGTTCGGTCGTCAGCGCACTGCTTTCTTTACGAGCTGACCAATCTTTGCCTCAGTGGCGGGGGTCAACTCCTTCAGCGCGAAGGAGGTCGGCCACATGGCGCCATCGTCCAGGTTCGCCGTGTCGTTGAAGCCGAACGTCGCGTACCTGGCGTTGAATTTGTGCGCGCTCTGGAAGAAGCAGACGATCTTGCCGTCCGGGTTGGCATAGGCGGGCATCCCATACCAGGTTTTCGGCGAGAGGCCCGGCGCGCTGGCTTTGACAATCTCATGCAGCCGGCTGGCCATGGAGCGGTCCGGTTCCGGCATCTCGGCGATCCTCGCCAGCAGGTCGCTTTCCCCTTCCGCTCTGCTCCTGTTCGCGCGCTCCTCCGCCTTCAGCTCCTTGGCGCGCTCCTTCATCGCGGCTTTTTCTTCTGCTGTGAAACCTGCACCAGACTTCTTGGTGGACTTTTTCGTATCTGACTTGGTGCTCATGGAAATCTCCTTCTCTGACTCGGGGTATTTTGGTACCTTGCGTCTATATGAATTTAGTTATATAATAAAGATACTTGATTATAAAGATAATGTCAAGAGGATCTCTATGACGAAATCCAGAAAGACAGACTTGAAGAAACGAGCCCTGATTGCGGTGAGGGAATATGGTGTTCATTTGGCGCTATTCCGAAATGCGATGAGTGAATGGGCAGGCCTCAATGCAACCGACATGGAATGTCTCAGGCTGCTCTTTCTCAAAGGC
>DASUOS010000231.1:0-4839 GCA_036276515.1 Anaerolineales bacterium
CACCTTTCCTCACCGTTTTCCTTGACGTTTTAGAACAAGTGTTCTATAATTCGGCTCAGTTGTCCTTTATTCGACAAAGGAGGTCGAGATGACTACATACCGTAGAAACGTTGGGGATGGTCTGGCAAGTTTGTTCCGTGGCCGCCGCTTCAACCGGGGGGCCGCCTGGGGGTTGATGATCATCGGTGCCTTGCTGGCATTCGAGATTTTCAATTTCAGCACCACGCAGTTTGCGCTGCTGGATGTCCTGGGTGGCCTGACCTTTGCCGGGATGCGCTGGGCGACCATCCTTGCCATCGCTTTCTGCGGGATCGATTTTGCAGGCATTGCCCGCATCTTCACTCCCGAGCAGGGAGCCGATGAACCCAAGGAAGTGTATTATCTCTTTGGAGCCTGGTTCCTGGCAGCTGCGTTCAATGCCATCCTGACCTGGTGGGGCGTTTCGGTTGCCATTGTCAACCACACCAGTGCTTCAGGTGGAGCCGTGATCAGCAGCGCGACCATGACCAAGATCGTGCCGGTTTTTGTTGCCGCCATGATCCTACTCGTCCGTGTCCTGATCATCGGTACCTTCTCCCTGGCCGGCGACCGTCTGTTCACGACGGCTTCCGACTCGCGCCGCCCGTATAACAATCCGCGGCCCACCGAGCAGCCTTCCTATCGCCCCGCTGCCACACAGCAGCCTGCTATCCGCTCGGCAGCCAGCCTGAACCGGCCCGTCCAGAACACAAACACACCGAACACGTTCCGGCCCGCCCCAAAGCCGGCCAACCAGCAGACATCTTTTGTCCGCCAGGAACCCACCTATCACAATCTTTCCTTCAATGGCCCAAGCAGCGACCGGTCTGGGAGTGATCGCTCCTACGACGCGTAATGAAAAGAATAGACCGCACAACTTAATATCCGAACTCGTTTCGAGCTCGGGTCCTTAAACTAGAATTGAGAGGAACCCATGCCCCGCGCTCGCTCCATGGATCATGAACCACGGCAAACAGCCGCGGCCTCTGAAAATGGCAGCGGCTGTTTTTCTGTCTATTGGATGCCACCGCTTGCTGCCCTGTTCATTGGCTGCCTGCTGGCTGCCTTTGCGCTGAACATACCAATCCAGACATCCGCACTGCCGATCAACTCACCCGCCCCCCAGGTTTTGCCTGTTGTGGATAATTCCGCTCTCGTTGCCCCAGCCCAGGGTTCGAACACGTCACTGTTCGAGCTTCCCTCTTCTGACTCATCAGGAACAGCAAATGGAATTTCCCCTATCTTCACCCGCGAGATCCAGTATTGGAGCAAGGATATCGTCCGCTGGGCCAACGCGGCAGGCCTGGACCCCAACCTGCTGGCGGTCGTCATGCAGATCGAATCGTGCGGCGACCCGCGCGCCGTATCCAGCGCCGGCGCGTCCGGTTTGTTCCAGGTGATGCCTTTTCACTTCCATTTCGGCGAGAATCCATTCGACCCGGATACCAATGCGCTGCGGGGCACCAGCTATCTGTCCCGTTCGCTGGAAGCCGGCGGAGGCAACCCACGTCTCGCCCTGGCCGGTTACAACGGCGGAATCGGTGTGATCTCCCGGAGCGAATCAAGGTGGGCCTCAGAAACCCAGCGCTACGTCCGTTTTGGATCGCCCATCTATGAGGATGCGCGCAGCGGCGCCACGAGCAGCCCCACCCTGGATGAGTGGTATCGCCGGTATGGAGCAGGGCTGTGCCGTCAGGCAAGCAACCGGTTAGGGATTTCCGAATAACGGCAGCCAGATGGCAAAGGTGGTCCCTTTTCCTTCCTGGGACACCACTTCGATCCTTCCCCCGTGTCTTTCGACAATCCAGTTCGCGATGGAAAGGCCCAGGCCAAAGCCTGTGGTCTTTCCGCGCGTGCGCGATTTCTCTGCCCGATAGAATCGCTCGAAGATGTGCGGCAGATCCTCGGCAGGGATGCCCGGCCCGGTATCACGGACGATGACGCGCGCCTGGCCTTTGGTCTTCTCCAGGCTAAGATACACATCCCCGCCTTGCGGCGTATATTGGATGGCGTTGGCCACCAGATTGATGAATACCTGCTTGAGGCGGTCGCGGTCGCCATTCACGTAAACCTGGTCGATCTCATTCAGATGGACGTGCACCTTGCCGCCTGCCAGAATGGACATTTCCTGGAAAACCTCGGTCAGGAGCAGATCCAGCTCGATTTTGGTCATGATCAGAGCCAGCTTGCCTGATTCGGCCTGCGCAAGGAGCAGGAGACTGCCCACCAGGCGGGTCAGGCGCCCTGCCTCCTGGTCGATACTGGCTAACGACTCGGCATCCAGGCTTTTCATACGGCGCATCAGATCCACGTTGCCTTTGATGACGGTCAGCGGCGTACGCAGCTCGTGGCTGACATCCGCCAGCAAACGCTGCTGGGAGGTGAACAGCACCTCCAGCCGCTCGAGGGTCTGGTTGAACGAGCCGACCATGGAACCGATCTCATCATCCTCCGGGCCGCTGTAAGGAATACGGCGCGACAAGTCGTCGGCGCGGTTGATCTGTTCCACGGTCTCGGTGATGGCTCCCAGCGGTTTGAGTGTCTGGCCCATCGTCACCCAGACCGCCATACCGGAGAAAAGGACGGCAACAATCCAGATGATCGAGAGGATATCCGTCAGACTCTTCCGGGCTGCATCCACACCGTCCAGTTTGGAGGCGACCTGCAGCGTAGCAACCTTGTAGCCGTTCTGCACCAGGGGAATGTTCAGCACGCGGATATGCCAATTCGGTCCGGTCAGATCGTAGAAGGCAGGAGAGTCCACTCGCAGCCCGGCTTCATGGAACGGGGTCATTACGAATGGGTTCAAGACACCGAAGCTGGACTGCAGGTCGCCGTCAAGTCCCCAGATTTGCATGTATACATTCGAGCCCACATCGGTGGGTATGAGCTCCGATTCGATCCGTCCCAGCTGCTTGACTTCGATTTTGTTGATCACCACCTGCTGGGCGGCATCGAGTGTCTCATCGATCTGGTTGAGCAGCAGGGCGGTAATGACCAGTGTGACCGCCGCGCTGATGACAAGCAAAATGGCCCCCATAAGCGTCGAGTACAGCAGTGTCAGGCGCAGACGGAGGGACATTTCGATTTACGGTTATCGATTTACGATTTTTGATTGACGATTGTCGATGTTGGGCAGTTGATTCGCGTTAGGGATTTTCCCGCATCACATATCCGACGCCGCGCACGGTATGGATCAGGCGGCTCTCACCTTCGCCTTCCAGTTTCTGGCGAAGATAGCGGATATACACTTCCAATACATTGCTCTCCCCACCGAAATCATAGCCCCAGACCCGGTCGAAGATCACTTCGCGGGTCAGGACTTGCTTCGGGTGGCGAAGGAATAACTCAAGCAGTTCGTATTCCTTGGCTGTCAGGGAAATGGAGCGATTCCCTCGGGAGGCCTGCCGGGAACCGGTATCCAGTGTGAGGTCGGCAAACTTAAGAACAGGCACGCGCTCCGGCTGGGTGCGGCGCAGCAAGGCACGGACGCGCGCCAGCAGCTCGTCCAGGTTGAACGGCTTGATCATATAATCGTCCGCGCCGGCATCCAGACCCTGGATGCGGTCCTGGACGGTATCCTTGGCGGTCAGCATCAATATGGGGATCGAGCCGCCGGTCCGCAATCGATGGCAGACTTCCAGCCCATCCATGCCGGGCAGCATCCAGTCAAGAATCACGAGATCGGGTGTATGGTCGCGGGCCAGGATCAAACCCATGCGCCCGTCCGTGGCGGTATCCACGGTGTAGCCCTCATAGGCGAGTCCGCGTTGAAGTAGCTTTAGTATTTGCTGATCATCTTCAATAATAAGGATTCGCTCATTCATATATCTCTCCTGGTCAAAATATACCACATTTGGCATTTTTTAAGATTTCAGAGCAAATCCGTAGAAGGACTATTTTTCGAGACCCAGATGTTCCCTGAGCCACTCCTTTCGATCGGCGGTTGATGCATCGTTAAGTCCATGGCCGCAGTCATACCATTTGACTTCCTTTGGCTCCTGCGCGGCCTGGATGAACTCTTCGGCACGCTCCACGGGTACATGAAAATCATCCGTACCGAACTGGAACAGCATCGGAGCGGGTGAAAGGTTCGGGACGTGGGCGATCGGGTCGAACGGGGAAAACTGGCGAATGAACTGCTCCCGTGCTTCCCCCTCCAGTTTGGGCGCGTACAGATACCAATCCGGGAAGCGAGTCGTGGCCGCCATCACCACATAATGGGTAGGGCGCTGATCGAAACTGCCGGCCAGCACCCCATACATCCCGCCAAAATCATGACCGACAAGGGCAAAGCGGCCGGGATCCACACCGGGCTGGGAGAGAAGCAAATCCATGGCGCGGCGGATGTTGACCGTTTCCTCGATAGAATTCTTGAGATCCTCCGCCTGCGTACGCTTGAGGAAAAAATCGTAATCGGACCACAGCGTTTCTATCAACAGGCAGACTGCGCCCGCGCGCGCTATTTCTTTCGCCTCCTCGACGAACTGGCTGCGGTTCGAGCTGGGGTTGGGTGGCTCATACCAGTGAATGTACAGGATCGCGGCATAGACCCCTTCGACTTCGGGCCGGAACAACTCTGCAATCCGCCGGTAGCCGAACGGAGTCTGGACGACGAGCAGCTGACTCTCGATGCCGTCCTGTGTCCGTTTGCCGGCCAGACGGATGTCTTTTTCTTCCAGTTTTTGGTATTCGTGGATGTTCTGCATGGCTCCTCCAGTCCACGATTATACGGGAATCCTTTTGCTTGACACCCTTCTGCGGAAGTGTATAATCACGCCCAATAAAACAGCGTGAAGACAAGTAGCTGTTCAACCGTAC
>DASUOS010000232.1:0-10375 GCA_036276515.1 Anaerolineales bacterium
TGGCCGCAGGATACGACCGCCCTGGAGGAAGACTGCATCAGCGACGACCAGTTTATCCGTTTATGTGCGATGATCTTCGACCAGCGCATCCGCATCCTGGGCTACCTGATGGCCAATTTCCGTGAGGGCGTGCTGGCCGGCATCTTCGACGATCTCGACCGCATCCAGCACATGTTCTTCCACGACCGGATGGATATCGTCCACGGCTGGTACAAGCGGCTGGACGAATTCGTGGGCACCGTCAGCGCCCAGGTGGAGGGCTGGAGCGGCAAGCACCGCTACCTGATCCTCTCCGACCACGGCTTCAGCGATTTTCGCAAAAAGATCCATCTCAACCGCTGGCTGGCGGATCACAAATATCTATGCCTGAAGAACGGCGGGGGCGACCTGAGCGGCGTGGACTGGAGCAAGACAAAGGCCTATGCTGTTGGCTTGAATAGCATTTATCTTAACGTGAGCGGACGCGAAGGACAGGGCAGCCTGCGGCCGGATGAGATCGAGCCTGTGCTGGCCGAGCTGCAGGCACGGCTGCTGGATTGGAAGGATACGGATGAAGCGCCCGTGGTCCGGAACGTGCGTCTCAAGCACGAGACTTTTCACGGTCCCTACGCCCGCTTCGGCCCGGACCTGGTGGTGGGCTACGCGCCCGGCCACCGCGCCTCGGCCGAGACCGGTCTCGGCAGGATCCCGGATGTGGCGGTCGAGGCGAACACGGACCACTGGGGCGCTGACCACTGCATGGACGCCGACGTCGTCCCGGGCGTGATCTTTGCCAACCGAGACCTGGGCGATTTCGGCTCGCTCTCCTATCGCGACATTCCCTTCCTGGCCATCGGCAAACATCTTGACCAGTCCCACATCAAGCCGCCTTCCCAGGCCGCCGGCGAAGGCCAAAAGGATGTGGAGGAGCGCCTGAAAGGACTGGGCTATCTATGATCGGCAAGTGGCTGGGCGGAAAAAAGGAATCAGGGAAATCGAAGCAGCCGGTCATCGTGGTCTCGGGCCTGCCGCGTTCCGGCACGTCGATGATGATGAAGATGCTGGCCGAGGGCGGACTTCCGATTGTCACCGATGAGCTGCGTAGCGCAGATGACGATAACCCCAACGGCTATTTCGAGCTCGAGAGCGTCAGGCAGCTGGCCGACGGCAGGAATGAGTGGCTGTCGGAGGCAGGCGGGAAGGCGGTCAAGGTCATCTCGTCCCTGCTGGAGTTCCTGCCTGCTGCCTACACCTATAAGGTCATCTTTATGGAGCGCGAAATCCGGGAGATCCTGGCCTCGCAGCGTAAGATGCTCGAGCACCGCAATGAAGCTTCGGCCGCGGACGATGCCGCGATCGAGGAACAATTCCGCAAACACCTTGCGGCCGTCAAGCCCTGGCTGGCGCGCCAGCCGAATATGGAAATGCTGCGAATTAGTTATAATGACCTTATGTCGAACCCCGAGCCTCACTGCCGGCGCCTGATCGATTTCACCTGCGCGCCGCTCGACCTGGAGCGAATGCTGGGAGTTCCGAATGCACGGCTGTATAGAAATAGATCTTAAGTTATAGACCTTTAGGGTTTTTAAAAACCCTAAAGGTCTTACCAGGAAATGATATCAAACCACAAGGAGTCACATCGATGTACAAACTGGTATTGGTCCGTCATGGACAGAGCACGTGGAATCTGGAGAACCGCTTCACCGGCTGGACCGACGTCGGCCTGACCGACCTGGGCCGCAGCGAGGCGCTCGAAGCTGGAAAGCTGCTCAGGGAAGGCGGCTATGTCTTCGACATCGCTTACACCTCCGTGCTGCGCCGCGCCATCCAGACGCTATGGATCGTGCTGCAGGAAATGGGCCTGGAATGGATCCCCGAGGTCAAGGCCTGGCAGCTGAACGAGCGCCACTATGGCGCCCTGCAGGGGTTGAATAAGGCCGAGACTGCCGAGAAGTTCGGGGAGGCACAGGTCAAGGCCTGGCGGCGCAGTTACGACATCCCGCCTCCAGTTCTCGAGCTGGACGACAAGCGCCACCCGCGCTTCGACCCGCGCTATGCCTCCCTGAGCCCCGAGGAGCTGCCCGCCACCGAATCGCTCAAGATCACCCTGGACCGCGTGCTGCCCTACTGGCACTCCACCCTGGCGCCCGAGATCAAATCCGGCCGGCGCGTGATCATCGCCGCCCATGGCAACAGCATCCGGGCCATGGTCAAATATCTGGATAACGTCTCCGAAGCCGAGATCTCCGAGCTCAATATTCCGACCGGCCTGCCGCTGGTCTATGAGCTGGATGAGGATCTTAAGCCGCTTAAAAGCTACTACCTCGGCGACCCCGAGGAGGCCGCCCGCAAAGCCGCGGAGGTGGCCAACCAGGCCAGGGTCAAGTAGTCCCATCCAGCAGATCCCTCTCTCGTAAGAACGACCGCGCCAATCCGGGCGCGGTCGTTTTCATGTAGGGATACATCTTACCTACCTTTTCGTAACACCCCTCTCTACCAATCGTTCCTTATCGGTAGCACAGGGTAAGCCATGTCCGTATGGACGATTAACTTAATTCCAAATGAGTAAGGAGAAAACCATGAAAATCAAAACACTTGAAGACCTCTTGACCGATGAACTGAAGGACCTCTACAGCGCCGAGAATCAGATCACCAAGGCTCTGCCGAAGATGGCAAAGTCCACCCAGTCGAGCGAGCTGCGCACGGCCTTCCAGGAGCATCTCAAGCAGACCGAGAACCAGATCAAGCGCCTGGAGCGGGCCTGCAGTGAGCTGGGCGTCAGCCCGCGTGGCAAGAAGTGCGTCGGCATGGAAGGATTGATCGAAGAAGGCAAGGAGATCATGACCAACGGTGAGGATCCCCACGCCCTCGAAGCCGGCCTGATCGGCGCCGCCCAGAAGGTGGAGCATTACGAGATCGCCGCCTATGGGACCGCCGCCGCCCATGCCCGCCAGCTGGGCTTCAACTCCATCGCCCAGCTTCTCGACCAGACCCTGGAAGAGGAACGGATGACGGACGAAAAACTGACCAAGATCGCCGAAAACCAGGTCAACGTCCAGGCGGCCATGGAGCAGTAAACAACTGCTCCTGACAAGTAGCGGTATCGGACCATGATGCTATTAACTCGAAACTGGTGGCTGGTCGTCCTGCGCGGCGTCCTGGCCATCCTTTTCGGCCTGACAGCGTTCTTCTGGCCCGGCCTCACCTGGCTGGTGCTGGTATTGATGTTTGGCGTGTATGCCATGGTCGACGGCGCCATCGCCATGATGAGCGGTCTGGTCAGCTCGAAATACTCACCTCGCTGGTGGGTATTTCTATTGGAAGGCCTGGTCAGCGTGGCCGCGGGTGTGATCGCCCTGATGCGTCCCGGCCTGGCTGGTTTTGCCCTGGTCCTGGTGATCGCGGTCTGGGCGATCCTGACCGGTATTCTGGAGATCGCAGCCGCGATCCGGCTGCGGCGCGAGATTACGAACGAGTGGATGCTGGCGTTTGGAGGGTTCGTTTCGATCGTGTTCGGGTTCCTGGTGCTATTCCAGCCGGCAACGGGCGGCCTGGTCATCACCCTGATGATCGGCGCCTATGCCATGATCTTTGGCATCCTGCTGGTGGCCCTGGGTCTCCGCCTGCGCAGGATGGATATCCGCCCGGGCAGTCGAGACCGCGAACCGGTGGAAATGGCTCGCTAACAGTTTACAAAAATCGTGTCCCCGCAGAGTTCAGGTTCGAACCGTTTCTGAATCTGCGGGGACATTTTCTTATGGGAGAATTTCATATGCCTCAAAAAACACAGGAACAGGAGATACAGCGTCCGCCCCAGCACCAGGAGCAGCAGCCGGGCATGGAATACAAGCTCGAGCCCCGCCCCAGGGCACAAGACGACGCCCAGCGCGGCAGCGGCAAGCTGGAGGGCAAGGTGGCCCTGATCACCGGAGGCGACAGCGGGATCGGGCGCGCCGTGGCGATCGCCTTTGCCAAGGAAGGCGCGGACGTGGCGGTCCTGTATCTCAATGAGCACAAGGATGCCGAAGAGACCAAATCTCTGGTGGAGGAGCACGAACGCAGCTGCCTGTTGATCGCTGGCGATATCGCCGACGAGGAGTTCTGCCGCACGGCCGTGCAGCAAACCCTCGACCAGTTCAACCAGCTGGATGTGCTGGTGAACAACGCCGCCGTCCAGTATCCGCAGGAGAGCATCGAGGATATCTCGGCGGAGCAATTGTTGAAGACCTTCCAGGTCAATATCTTTTCGATGTTTTACCTGATCAAGGCAGCCATGTCTCACTTGAAGGAAGGGAGTGCGATCATCAACACGACCTCTGTGACGGCCTATCGCGGCAGCCCCAAGCTGCTCGATTACGCTTCGACCAAAGGCGCGATCGTCAGCCTGACCCGCTCCCTGGCGCAGGCGCTGGTGGAGAAGGGCATCCGGGTCAATGCGGTCGCGCCCGGGCCGATCTGGACGCCGCTGATCGCGGCCACATTTCCGCCGGATAAAGTATCGAAGTTTGGGTCAGATGTGCCGATGGGACGAGCCGGGGAACCGGAAGAAGTAGCCCCCTCCTTCGTGTTCCTGGCCAGTGATGATTCCTCCTATATCACCGGGCAGGTGCTGCATCCCAACGGAGGTGAGATCGTCAACGGCTAGCCAGAAGGGCTCTCCGTTTAATCGTTGTTCCGGTTGGGATTGTCGTTGTTGCTACTGTTGTTTGTGTTATTGTCATTTCCTGGAGGTCTGCGGGTCTTGTCTTCCTGCCCGGGAGGGGTCCGCACCTGGCCGGGCGGTACATGCTCGGTCGCGACCGTACCACCGCTACCACCGCCACCACCACTGCCGCCATCGTTGCCGCGCTCGGGTGTACTGGTGGAAAATACAAATGTCGGAGTCCCTGTACCGATGTTCAAGATCCCCACGGCCACGAGCGGCATATCTGCCATGCGGTAGGCCTGTTCGAAGCCCACCTGAGCCCCGGCTTCCCCATTGACCGGCTCGATGATCCCATCTTCGTCCAGGTCGATCCCATTCAGCATTCTCTCGGTTAAACCGGCCGCCTCGATCACCTTCTGGCTGATGTCGCTCTCCGGCGCGGCGGACAGGATGGCTGTCAGCAGTTCCTGCAGCTGCCCGGTCCACAGCGCCAGGTTTTGCACACTGATCTTCAGGCCTTCGCCGTAGGTGATCATCTGCCGGGAGGCGCCGGTTGAATTCACGACGGCTTCCGCTTCCATATATACGGCCTGCAGATACCCCAGGTTCCTGCCGTTTAGCAGCAGCCCGTAGCCATCGCTCGGATCGTCCACCTGGCCGTCCCCATTCCAATCCTTGTAATTTGGACTTTGATCCCCGGTGATGATGTTCAGGATCGCCTCGGCATTCAAGCGGACCCGGGCTCCGCTCCCGCTTTCAGAGGCGTTCTGCATCTCCTTTGCCAGCTCGTCGATCGTCTGAACGTTATCGTACAGTCCCTGGACGAGGGCGTGCTGGCCGGGAGCATTGGGGAAGGAAGCCAGCAGATAGCGAAGATGAATTAATCCCTGTTCCTCCAGCGAAAATGAATAAGCGACAATACCCGATGCCTGCGGGTTCGTATCCGGGTCGGGCTCGATAGTCAGCTCAACGCCCTTGTAGAGGGCGATCAGGTTCTCCGCATCGTCGGCTGTATAGGTCAACTCGCCGCGCCCGGTGCCGTCCAGCGTCAGCAGGCCAAGACTGATCCGCTCCTCCTCGTTGAACAGCCAGACCTCGTAGCGGCTGTCTGCCGGCGGCGCAAGCAGGGCAACGGCGATCAGCGCTGCCTGGTCGGCAGTCGAAGATGCGTTCTGAAATTGCAGGACGCCCGTGCGGCCCAGCAGAACGGTCGGTTGAGGGGTCTGGGTGCTGGTGGTTGTGCCGGTGGGAGGCGGGACCGTCCAGGTAATCGTGCTGCTGGGTGTCCCGGTCTCAGTCGCCATGGGCAGGACCCGGTTAAAAAGCAGTGCACCTGCAACGGCGAAAACGACAAATGCCACAAGGGCTGGGCGGAGCCAGCTGGATTTGCGGTTATTGAACAGCCGCTTTGCCCGTTTGCGGGTCGGCTTGGGGCTGAGCACATCCAGAGTGGAGAAGTCCGCCTTGTTCTCGACCGCCTGGATAAATGCCTCGCCGAACTCCTCGGGTGTCTGGAAGCGGTCGTCCACGTCTTTGGCCAGGGCGCGGTCCAGGACGTTCTGCATGGCCTTCGGCAGGCCCGGGACGGGCGAAGGCGGCTCGTTGATGTGCTTCATCAGCACGCCCATGGTCGTCTCGCCTTCGAAAGGCAGATGCCCGGCCAGGATCTCATAGAGCACGATCCCGAGAGAATAGATGTCCGTGCGGCCGTCGGTGATCTCGCCGCGCGCCTGTTCAGGGCTCATATAGGCAGGCGTCCCGGCGATCTGGCCCGAGCCGGTCGTATGGACGGTCGAGTCGATAAAACGGACGAGCCCGAAGTCGGTCAGGACCGGCTCGAAGTCGTCCGGCAGGGGCCTGCCCAGCACCACATCGCTCGAGCGGGAGGTCAGCAGAATGTTGCCTGGCTTGATATCCCGGTGGATCACGCCGCTGTCGTGCGCGTACTGCAGGGCGCTGGTCATGGCGTTCATCAGGCGGATGACGTGCGGGAAGTCGAGCAGCCTGTCTTTTTCGTGCAGGGAATTCAGGTACTTGAGCAGCGACGGTCCCTTGATGTATTCCATCACCAGGTAGGGGTGGCTTTCCACCATGTCGAAGTCAAAGACCTGGACGATATTGGGATGGCGCAGCTTGCCGACCACCATCGCCTCGCGCTGGAAACGCTCGAGAGCGTGCGGGTGCTCGTCATAATTGTTGCGGAGAACCTTCACTGCAACTTCGCGTTGGAGAGTGGTATGCGTGCCGATATAGACTTCCGCCATTCCCCCCTTTGCCAGAAGCGCATCGATGTGGACCTTGCCCAGTGTCTGGCCAACCCAACCGTTCATGCTTAAATTATACCCAAGATATGACGTTTGTCCTCTTGCAGGGACATTATGAAATTACAAGATTCCTTACAGTTCTTTCAGGTGACCCAGCACGAGGCAGACAGCAGATTGCCAGTGGACAAAAGCGGGTAAACAGATAGAATTGCCCCTAAGGAAAAACTCATGGCTGACCGCAAACTCACTGTTTTCCTCTGTCACGCCTCCCAGGATAAATCGATTGTGCGCGACCTCTACCGGCAGCTTCTGGCGACGAGCTGGATCGATCCCTGGCTGGACGAGGAGAAGCTGCTCCCCGGCCAGGACTGGGACCTGGAGATCGAGAAGGCCGTGGAAGCCAGCCAGGCGGTCATCGTCTGCCTGTCGAGCCGCTCGGTGAGTAAGGAGGGTTATGTGCAGAAAGAGCTGCGCAAAGTTTTGGACATTGCTCTCGAAAAGCCAGAGGAGACGATCTTCATCATCCCCATGCGCCTGGATGAGTGTGAGCTGCCCCGCCGCCTGCGCGCCTGGCACTACGTGGATTATTTCCCGCCCGAGAGGCGTGCGTGGGCGTTCCAGCGGCTCACGGAGTCCCTGCGGGTACGGTTCAACCAGGCCGGGCTGCCGGCAAAGAGTCATGCGAATGGGGCCGGGCCTGCGCCTGTGCTATCCCGCATCGAAGCGCCAGCACCTGCCTCCAGACAACCGACGGGCCTGGCGGGCAGGGAGCAGGCCGAAACAAACATCTTGGACGTCGCAGGCAGCCTCTTCCTGCTGGCCTACCTGATGGTCGTGGCCCTCGCCTATCTCGGCGATACAAGCGATTTCCTTGACCTTGCCAAAGGTGTGCTTGCGTTTGGGGCCGGCTTGCTCATTCTCCTCCAGCGGCGTTTTCCGGCAGCACGATTATTCAGGATCGCCTTTACCGTTTTCCTGGTTTTTCGGCCGCTCGCTCATTACCTGGAGTACACGGGAGAGGAGATCGAGATCGCCTGGCCGATCCTGGGGTTGCTCGCCCTGGCAACTGCAGGGACTCTCGTGGCTGCCATTCGGGGGCCGGCAGGCAAGAAAGCCTATTCATCCCTGTTGATCGCCGCTTATTTATTCCTTGTCGTCCTGGAAGTGATCCTCCAGTCGCTCGGGATATACGGCTCTTCCATCCTCCTGGCGTCGATCCTCCTGAGCGTAATTACCTCCGTGTTGTTGTGGATGGACCTGTAGAGGACCGGTTTGAAGAAGGTGGATCACTGCACCGGGTTGAGCACGCGGCCGATGAACAGGATCTGCCCGCTGGGTTTGTCACGAATGACGAAGAGGAAGGGGCGGTCGATGGTCAGGGTGATATCGTAGATCGGCGCGCCGGCGGCTTCGATAATTACGGCGGTGGCGGCAGCCGCTTCTGTGCCCGCTTCATCCACGGCGACAAATGCTTTGTGGATCACGTCGCTGATGAACAGGTCCTTCTCGGCGGTCATGCCGGAGAAATCGGCCCTGTTCCCATCGAAGGCATCCGCCATTCCCATCGATTTGAGCACATCCGCTAGATTGAACTGGCTCTCGAACGTGAACCTGGGCAGGGCCACGTTGATGGCGGCCGGTTTCATCCCGGCGATCGCTTCATCGAGCACGGCTGAAGATAATCGGGCTTCGAATTCCGCAAAGCGGCCTGCCTCCGGAACGAGGATATCCATGGCAGCTGTATCTCCGCTATAGGGCAGCTCTACGGCCTGAAAACCATCACCCTGATAGTAGTGAACGAACATTCCCTTGTGCATCATCGGGACGGACGTGGCCGAACCGTCCAGCAGGTAGAACGGTGAATCGAAGGTGCTGTTGGCATCGAACTGAATCAGCCAGTCGGCTTTGAAGTAGATGGCATTGACCAGCACCATGCGGGTGTCCGGGTTGAGCACGCCTTCGGGCAGCAGGTCCCTGATCTTTTCCTCGGTCTGGTCCAGTACCCAGTCGTTGATCTCCTGCCGCACGGCTTCGAACTGGCTGACAAAATCTGCCAGGCGAATCCCCGCTCCATAGTTGGATGCGATCAGGTCAAGATACTCCTGCAGGAACGGATAGGTCTGCTCGGCCCAGACGGCATTGGCAATGTTGAGCTGCAGCGGCTCATGCTCGTCCGAGCTCACTTCGCCGCGCCGGGCCAGGTCCTGGTCGAGGGCGTTGAAGGCGGGGTGCAGCTGCGGCTGGGGAAGATCGAAATGCAGGGTTTCTGCCATCTGGGATTCCGTCTCACCGCCTGCCCCGGCATAAGTCATCGCCAGCGCCAGCGAGATGCTGAACGGCGAGAGGATCAGGTTGCCGTCCTGAGCACTTAGGGTGCGATAGATATCCAGCGCAAAGGCATTATTGCCGCGTACCAATGCCTGCGTGTCGCTCGCCGGGACCTCCGAGGAGGCGCTGCGCGGCAGGTCGGATTTTGCCAGGTTCATGGATGTCCCTCCACAGGCAGAGAGAAGGAAGCTGAAAAGGAGGATGGTTGTGAACAATTTGCGACAGACGGAAAATTTCATGGCTGCTCCTTGTGTGCTCCTTCTATGACGAAACCCGGGCTGTAGAGTTCCAGTGATGGCTTGATCGTACAAAGAAATCGGATGTCATGCGACACCCGATTTCTTGTTCATTTTCCCAATCTCGCCCGTTCTTCTTCGATCACCTGGGGTTCCAGTTTTTTGAACAACGGTCCAGGCTGGTTGAGCCTGGCGCCGGGCTGGAGATCGCCGGGCTTCCACTGCTGGGTCAGGGCGCCATCCTGTCCCACCCGATACCGCAATACCCTGTGGGACCCAAGTGAGTCATCTACGTCTTGGGTGTATTGCTCGCCAAAGAGAGGAGACTCATACCCAAAGAATGTATGCAGGCGCTCCGAGGTAAAAGGCAGGAACGGAGAGAAGATGACCTTCAGCGAGTCGATGGCGCGCAGGGCGGTGTAGATGGTTTTGGCCGCACTCTCCCTGTCGGTCTTGATCGCGGACCAGGGGGCATTGACATCCAGGTAGACGTTGACCGCAGTGGCCAGCTTCATCGCTTCCCCGATAGCGGAGCGCAGGCGCACGGCCTCGAGCTCCGCGCCGACGGTCTCGAACCCCTTGTCGATGACGGCCAGCAGTTCCAGATCGGCAGGCCGCAGGGTCGGGACGGGCGCCCCGCCAGGGTGCTTCGCGATCTGCCCGTCCATACCAACATCGGGGACATGGCCTTCCCAGTTCTTATAGCAGAACGAGAGCACCCGGTTGGCAAGGTTGCCCCAGGTGGCGACGAGCTCATTGTTGTTGCGGGCCACAAACTCGGCCCAGTCCCAATCGCTGTCCTTGTTCTCCGGCATGTTAACGGTCAGGTAGTAGCGGATGGCGTCCGGGTCGTAGCGGGTCAGGGCGTCCCGGCCCCAGACAGCCCAGTTGCGCGAGCCGCTGATCTTTTTTCCTTCCAGGTT
>DASUOS010000233.1:0-7120 GCA_036276515.1 Anaerolineales bacterium
CCAAAGCGGTAGAGCGTGATTTCTCTTCCCGTTTCACCGATCTTGTAGACGCGCACCACTCCGGAAATCAATAGAGCGATCGCGTCCACCTGACTGCCCTCCAGAAAGACATCCCGGCCTTTCGATATCTTCGCTAAAAAGGCAGCCTGCTGAAACTCGCGGATCAGGTGTGTATTCGCTTGCTGGAGAATAGGCAGAGCAAGGGAGATTCGTTTGATTTGATCTTGGGTTATCATTTTTCTTGTAATGCGTACGGATCAAACTTTATTCCGAATCTAAGCAACGAGTTGAAGTTCTTCCTCGAGGATCTCAAATTCAGTTGTGATTTGAGCAGTCGCACGGACAGTGGCGGCCACCAAGCAGTACTTCTCTTCCGAAAGTTGGATTGCCTGGGCAACCGCCTTCTCCGTTAGGTTCTTTCCACCAATGACAAAGCGCAAGTGGATTTTTCGAAACGTCCAGGGTGGGTCCTGATCCTGCTCGCCGCTAGTGCTGATTTCCAGGTAATTCAGCGGCATTCGCTTCTTCGAGAGGATTTCTACAACATCGACAGCGGTACAGGATGCCACTGCAATGAGCAGCAACTCAGAAGGCTTAATCCCGACGCCTTCATCGGGCGTAGAGAGGACAACGGAATGTTGTGTTGAGTCGATCCCGATAAATTGTTTTCCAGCGATCCATTTTACAGTGGTTGTTCCCATAGGTATCCTCAGATTTATTTCCATGCTACTTTCTTGAATTGTGTGGTGATTGCCTTCCAAATGGGGCAGCGATCATGGATCGCAGTGAACATCAGTATGCCTCCCAACGCGAAGAGGAGCCAGTTGTAGTGAATTAGCCAGCCCATTCCAATCACAATGCCGCCGACACTTAACCGGATAAAACGGTCCCAATCTGACAATCCACTTGCATTTGGCATGCTTCCTGTCGATAATGACTCGAAAAGCGACTTTAGTTGATTCGTGGGCTTTACACCCACATAGCGCACGACCTCTTTACCATTGATGTAACCAATCATAGTTGGGATACCGTAGACTTTAAGCCTGTGCAGTAACTCCTGGTTCTCATCAGCATTGATTTCCCACAAATCAACGCGCGCGGCATATTCCTCAGCCAATTTTTCTAGCTCAGGTTTGACACGTTTGCAAGGCCCACACCAGGGTGCCCAAAGGTCTACCACAATGGGGTGGGGGTTTTGCTGAAGTTTCTCAAAAAATATTTGTGGCTCCATAAACAAATCAGGCACAGTAAAACAACTGCGTGCGCGCTCCTTCTGTAGAGGATTTACTTTTTTGGCTGTTGAAACTAAATAGGGCATAGAGTGGGCAAAATCCGACGACACCGGTGAGTAACAGGATCACCCCGAATACGACAGCCATAATGGCCAGGGCGCCAGCCAATTCACCACTAAAGCCTACATCGAGCAACAGTACCGAGGCGAAAATCCGAACAACGCTATCCATGTGAGTTTCATTTATTTTCATGCCAGGCACCCAAAACCAAAATAGATGGTTACTCCTATCTTTTGATGTAAATGAGGCGAGAAAGTTGCAATGGCGCTACATTATCCCTGTTACAAAGATCACTACAAGTGGGTGATATTTGCAACTTTTTTGGATGTTTGGCATCTAAACAGTGATATCAAAATTGGGAGTATTGAGAAATGAATTTATTTGAGTTGCTTTTTGGAATGCCCGTTTCGACCATTGGTGCGGCTGAATTAAATGACCGACTCAAGAATGGCAAGCGACCTCTCGTTATCGATGTTCGCCAGCCGGATGAGTACCGAACCGGGCACATTGCTGGTGCCAGGCTGATCCCGCTGAATCAGTTAAGCAAACGTATGAAGGATCTGCCCCAGAACCGGGAAATTGTCTGTGTTTGTGCATCAGGAAACCGAAGTGGTTCAGCGACGCGGATACTTGCCAATGCAGGCTTGAATGCAGTTAACATGAAGGGCGGAATGAATTCCTGGCGGCACGCGGGCTTCCCTGTCAAGAAAGGCGACACGGCATAATGATTCCGCTGGAACTGGCCTTGGGGTTTGGAATTGGGCTATCCCTTGGCTTATTAGGTGGCGGCGGATCGCTCCTGGCCGTGCCCGCCCTGGTTTACCTGGTAGGCCAGACACCGCAAGCGGCCGTGACTACATCGCTGGCCATTGTAGGCGCAAACAGTATGGTGGGTGCCATGTTCCATAGCTCTCACGGGAAGCTGGATTGGAAGGTGGCGCTTGTGTTCGGCAGCTCAGGCATGTTGGTTTCCTATCTGTCTGCAAATCTCTCCAAGCAGATCTCACCCGAATTACTGTTAGTCATATTTGCACTCTTAATGGTTGGGATTGGATTGATGCTATTATTCCGCCGAGTGAGAGAAGAGGATGCAGCCTATCAGGCCAAACCGCTGTGGCTCGTCATTGCAAGCGGAGCGGGTGCAGGACTGCTCACGGGAATTTTGGGGGTTGGCGGAGGGTTTCTAGTCCTACCTGCGCTTGTCATGCTTGTGGGATTGCCTGCGCGGATCGCGGTCGGTACATCGTTGATCATTATCGCCATGAACAGTATAGCGGGTTTCTTAGGTCATCTTACAAATGGTTCCACGGATTGGACGGTCACACTCGTGTTTACATCCACCGGGTTGGTGGGAACGTTCATTGGCATGAGATTATCCAGGCTTCTGTCTTCGTCAAGACTGCAGAAGGTCTTCGCAGTGTTTGTGATCACACTTGCGATTTTTCTGTTGGCCGATAATTTTCCAAAACTTGTTTAGATGTATGGAGAAATAAAAGGTTATGTTTACACAGCAATTTTTTGTGGAGGGGTTAGGGTGCGCGTCCTACATTGTAGGGTGTGAAGCCAAGGGCATTGCCGCGGTGATTGATCCAGATCGCGAGGTCCAGAAATATCTGGATGTGGCGGTCAGTCGGGGATTGAACATCACACATATCATCGAAACACACTTGCACGCCGATCATGTGTCAGGCAACACCGATCTGGCTGCCCGCACAGGTGCTGATATTTATGTTCATGAAGCGAGTGGTGTCGAGTATCCGCACAACACTCTGAAACATGATGATGTTATTGAACTGGGCAACATCCGCCTGCGCATAGCGCATACACCGGGCCACACACCCGAGAGCATCACCTTGCTGGTCTCGGATACAACCCGCGCGGAGGAACCCTGGCTCGCGCTGACCGGTGATACCCTGTTTGTCGGCGATATCGGTCGTCCGGATCTGGTCGGTGTGGAAGCCGCGCGCGGACTTGCCAGCGATATGCATACAAGTCTGTTCGATAAGATCCTGCCGCTGAATGATAGCCTGTTGATCTATCCTGGCCATGGTGCCGGCTCGCTCTGCGGAAAATCCATCGGTGCGATGCGTTTCACTACCCTGGGTTTTGAGCGCAAATACAATTCTGCGCTGGCTCCACGCGAACGCGATGAATTCGTGGAATTCGCGACCAGCGGTCTTCCCGAACAGCCCGGCAACCATAAGCGCATTAAGGCCATGAACCGCAAGGGACCCCAGGCGCTTGGCAAAGTGGAAAGCCGTCCGTTGTCCATTCGGGTAGCCGTTCCCCATTTCCAACGTGGGGCAAGGCTATTGGATACTCGTTCGAAGGATGCTTACATGCAGGCTCACATCCCCGGCTCGGTGCATCTCGAGGCGGACACACAGCTGAGCAATCGTATCGGGTTTGTTTTTCCCCCTGATGTGCCTGTCATTCTTCTACTCTCCGACCCGTCTGCTTTTGACCAGGTTCTCTATAGCCTGGCGCGCGTTGGCTACGATAATGTAGTCGGTTATCTTTCGGAAGGGTTGGATGTTTGGGAGAAAATGGGATTGCCTCTAACAGCAGGCGATATCAAAGATGTAGAGCCGGTCGAGCTTCATCAAATTCTGCAAAACTGCACCAACGGCGATTGCCCGGTCGTTGTGGATGTGCGTGAACCCTGGGAATATCGACAGGGGCACGTCCCTGGTGCACTACTCATTCCATTGGGGCAGCTGTCGACGCGCGTGAACGAGCTAGATCCCGGACGTCCAGTGGCAGTGATCTGCGCCAGCGGTAACCGCAGCCAGTCTGCCGCAGCCCTGCTGGGTCAGAAAGGGTTCAAAACGGTATACAATGTTTCCGGCGGAACAGGTGCGTGGCAATACAGTGGTCTCGAGCTGGAACGCCCATAAGTATTGTGTTTCCTCGAAAGGAACTTCATCATGGCAAAACAGGCACGTCGTAAGGCACAACAACACAAAAAGAATAATAACCTTTGGATATGGGGCGTAGTTGCTCTGATCCTTGTTGGATTTTCCGCGGTGTGGGTGACCTCTCTCGGAAATAACGAATCCACTAGCTATCCACGCGAGATCTCGGTGGAAGAGGCAGTTGCCAAACGGGACGCTGGCGCGTTTGTCCTAGATGTGCGTCAGCCAGAAGAGTGGAACGAATTTCATGTTCCCGACTCGACGCTCATCCCCCTTGCCGAACTGGCATCCCGTGTAGATGAGTTGCCAAAGGACCAGGAAATAGTGATTGTTTGTCGCTCTGGCAACCGGAGCGCGCAGGGACGCGACATTCTGCTTGATGCAGGTTTCACACAGGTCACCAGTATGGCAGGAGGGCTCACGCAATGGAGAACGGCCGGGTATCCGACTGTCAGTGGACCATAGCAGGAGCCGACGATATTTAAACCACTTCAGACAAGATGCGCTATCTGACTATCTCCTGGTGCCGACGTGACTTAATCACCGTTACCCTCCTATCCCTTTTAAGAGCGCGCCGACAACGTAAGCAACGCCCGCTGCCAGCCCGCCGACGATCAACATTTCCAACCCGCTGCGGATCGGGTTGAGTTTGGTCACCATCACCTTCGCTGCGCCAAGCCCGAAGAGCGCCAGCCCCGAGAGGGCGATGGCCACAGGAAAGGCAACCTGCGATGGGATGGGAAATGCCAGGCCAAGCAGGTAGATAAGCAGCGGTACTGCGCCGGCGGCCACGAATGAGCCGAACGTTACCAAGCCGTTGATGAGGGGATTGCTCTCATCTTCCATCATGCCCAGCTCATCCAGCATCATGGCTTTCACCCAGCGTTTCGGCTCGCGGCTTTGGATATCCACCAATTGGCGCGCTTCCTCCTCCGCGTAGCCTCGCTGGCGATAAACCTCCTGCAGTTCGGCGCGCTCACCATCGGGAAAGTGCTCCACCTCCCAGGCCTCGCGCTCCCATTCCTTGCGATAGTATTCATGCTCGCTCTTGTTGGACAGGTACGCGCCCGTCGCCATGGAAAAGCCGTCCGCCAGCAAGTTTGCCAGCCCAAGGATGAGAATGATGGAGGTCCCCAGTTCCGCACCCGCCACCCCGCTGACCACCGCAAATGTGGTGATGATGCCGTCCAGCCCTCCGTAGACCATCTCGCCAAGATACTGGCTGCCCGCGCCGCCATGCTCCTCGTCCGCCTGTGCGATGGCTTTGTGCGTGTGGGCGTGAGCCGAAGCCTGAGTATCGCCGTGCCTAAAAGCCTGGCGCGCTTGTTCGAGCCGTTTGGAGGGACCGGTCATTGATTGCTCGCCTGTCTTTTCGAGATGGCTTGGTGAAGGATGGCGAGAAATTCATCCAGAGGCACGCGGTGGAGCTTCGCCGCCCACTCCACGGTCAGCGCTTTGGCGAGGAACATCCGCAGGGAATAGCGCCCCACGCGTTTGACGCCGAAAATTTCCATGACATCGGCGATGTCGCCATATTTTAGTAAGAGGTCTGAGATACGAGTGTCTTTTGTGATCTGCATGATGCCTTATTCCTTTCCATTTCTGTCATTGCGAACCAGGGTGCGATCGAGATAGGCTGCCAAAAGGTCTGGGTCGATGCTCTGGCTCCGGTACGCAATGTGTTTATCCGGCCGGATCAGATACAAAGACGGCGCCCATGAGGCATAGGCTCGATGGATACGTCTATCGGCATCCACAAGAATACGTGCCTGATCGAATAAATGACCTGGTGGTTCTGTAGCCACGACATAAAATCGAATCGGCGCCCGATACTGGGCCTGTATGGCGGCGCCGGTGCGGATGAGGTCCTCAATGTCTGGCGAGCCTGTAGCGCCGGCGAAGATCATCAGGGTGTAGTGGGCGCCACGATAGAGATCGAACAGGCTGGATGGCAGTCCTGCGCGATCAGATGGCAGTGTGACATTCGGCGCTCGCATCCCCGCGGACGGTCCCTGCCCAAAGTCATGCCCGCTGTCGCCGAACAAATTTTTGAACCTTCCCCAAATCTGCCCGGTTGCACTGTTTGATACCAGATCCTGAGCAACCACCGGGCTATCTTTGTATGCAATATCCAGCATCGCTACACCACGGCCCATCCGGTTTCGCACCAGATTTGTGTTGAGCACAATGCCAGCTAGTTGATTACGGAGTTTCTGCACGAGCGGCATTTTTAGCGTGACAACTTTTGTGGCCATACCCACCTTTGTAATGAGGCTCTCTGCGATTTTATGACGTTCCCACGCGTAGCTATCCAGTAATCTGGGCAAGGCCTGTCCACGCTGCAAGAGCGCCAGTTTCCACATCAGGTTATAAGCATCCTGAATACCGGAATTTAATCCCTGCCCGCCCACGGGACTATGGATGTGCGCGGCATCCCCGGCCAGGAAGACCTGTCCCTGGCGATGATCGGATACCACAAAATGTTTGCTCGAAAAAAACGAAGACCAGGTCAGGTCAGACAAGCGCATCTTGAAGGGAGTGCGCTGGTCAACGAGGTCTTGCAGAAGCTCCAAGGTGATCTCCGGCTGATCGGTGATCGAAAGCGCTGGCATGTGCGCGATGATTCGATAGCGCCGCGGCTCAGGCATGGGCACGATCAAAACAATCCCATCCGGTGAGAGGATGTTGCTGCCTTCATTTTCCGGCAGATCCCAGTCGATTTTCACATCCCCCAGGATAAATACCTCGTCATCGGCTTTGCCTTTCAACTCAAGGCCGAGTAATTGCCGGGTGAGGCTGCGGGCGCCATCACAGCCCACCACCCAGGGGACATCTAAGGTTTCGTTTGAGTCTCCTTCATGCCTCAGTGTAACCCGCACATAGTCAGGAAACTGTTCCAAATTGACTAGCTCA
>DASUOS010000234.1:0-12188 GCA_036276515.1 Anaerolineales bacterium
TTCGATGATTGTTTCCATTTCATTCTCCGAATGTTTGATCAGTGAGCACAATCCCCCCGTTTGTGGACTGAAAATTTTTGTAAGTATAATCCACTTTCGTCTGCCGCCTGTCACACAGAGGACATGTCAAAAGACCATAACCTGGTGGTAGGAATTTAGTAGGGGGTTGTTTCTTTCCGGGAACTTTTTTGCCTCCAATACCATCTAGGGATTGGTTTTATACAAAATGGAGGTTCACATGAACGCACGAAGATTCTTACATTTATTTGTTCTCGCAGCGGTGCTGCTTGCATCGTTCGCAGCCGTCAGCCCGGCGTTCGCCGCCAGCTGCGGCACCAGCTACACCGTCGTCAGCGGCGACACCCTGCGCAAGATCGCCGACCATTGTGGCACGACCGTCTCTGCCCTGCGCAAGGCCAACCCTGAGATCGGCTGGGGCAGCCTGATCTATCCCGGTCAGGTCCTGCAGCTGCCAGGCGCTGTCCTGGGCACGGATGGAGGCTACTTCGTCTACATCGTTGCCCGCGGTGAGACGCTGAGGTCCCTGGCTTCCCGCTTTGGCACGACCGTGGATGCCCTGCTCGCAGCGAACCCGGAGATTTCCAACGCCAACCTGATCTACGAAGGCCAGCGCATCAAAGTCTACGTGTCTGCTCCGCCCCCGACCCAGCCGCCTCCGCCTCCTCCCGGTGGACAGACGTACTACGTGCAGAAGGGTGATACCCTGCGCAAGATAGCATCCAAGTTCAGCACCACGGTGAATGAGATCCTGCGGGTCAATCCCCAGATCAGCAACCCGAATGTGATCTACGTAGGACAGGCGATCAGCATCCCCTCCGGTGTGTCGACCTACATCGTCCAGAGAGGCGATACGCTCCGGATCATCGCCAACAAGTTCGGAACGAGCGTTGACAACCTGCTCTACCTGAACCCGAACATCAGCAACCCCAACCTGATCTATGTTGGACAAGTGCTCAACGTTCGATAGTCGCAGACATCTACATAAAAAAACGGCGCACTCTAAAAGTGCGCCGTTTTTTGTGTTGCGTATTATTTCCTGGCGGTTGCTTTGACAGGCTTCTTGGTCGGTTTCTTTTTGAGAACGACTTTCTTACTCGCAACTGCCTTCTTGGCGGGGCGGTGTCTCAACGCCGCATGCGCCGCGGCCAGGCGTGCGATCGGCACGCGGAACGGTGAGCAGGAGACGTAGTTGTTGCCAATGATGTGGCACCACTCGATCGAGCTCGGATCGCCGCCGTGCTCACCGCAGATGCCCACTTCCAGGTTCGGGCGGGTCTTGCGACCCTCGGAGATGGCCCAATCCATGAGCTTGCCTACGCCGCTGCGATCCAGCGACTGGAAGGGGTTGACTTCGAGAATGCCCTGTTCCTGATAGGTGATCAGGAAGTTGCGCTCGGCATCGTCACGCGAATAGCCGTAGGTCATCTGGGTCAGGTCGTTGGTCCCGAACGAGAAGAACTCGGCGAGCCCGGCCACTTCCCCGGCAGTCACAGCCGCACGCGGGATTTCGATCATCGTACCGAACTTGTATTCGAACTTGACCTTCTTTTCACTCATAACGGCAGCCGCAATGCGCTCGAGCCTCGGCTGGATCCATTCCAGTTCCTTGACGGTCCCGGTCAGCGGGATCATGACTTCGGGCTTGACGACAATGCCGCGCAGGGTACAGTCGGCGGCCGCTTCGAAGATGGCGCGGACCTGCATTTCCACGATCTCGGGCATGGCGATGCTCAAACGGACGCCGCGCAGACCCATCATCGGGTTGGATTCGTGCAGGCCCCGGATGGAGCTCAGCAGGCTTTCCTTTGCGGCCAGGCCATCAGTCTCGCCCTTGACGCGCATGGTGATCACTTCTTCGAGGAGCTTTTCCTCATCGGGCATGAACTCATGCAGCGGCGGGTCGATCAAACGGATGATGACGGGGTAGCCGTCCATCGCTTCGAACAGACCATCGAAATCCTTGCGCTGGTAGGGGAGCAGCTCGTTCAGGGCTTCCGTGCGTCCTTCGCTGGTACCCGAGAGGATCATGCGCTGGACGATCGGCAGGCGCTCGGGCTCGAAGAACATATGCTCGGTCCGGCACAGGCCGATGCCGACGGCGCCATAGGCGCGGGCGCGCTGGGCATCCTTGGGATAATCGGCGTTGGCCCAAACCTGCAGGCCGCGTGTCGGGTAGCCCTTGACCGGCGCTTCGCGGACATCCTTCCTGGCGCAGATCTGGTCCGCCCAGGTGAGCAGGGTCAGAAGCTCGGTCTGCTGTTCGAGGGAGGGGGAGATGGTGGGCATCTTCCCGAGGAATACTTTCCCGGTCGTGCCGTCCACGGAGATCCAATCGCCTTCGTTGACGGTCTTTCCATCGACGGTCATGGTGCGCTTCTCAAGGTTGATCTTGATCATCGAGGCACCGACCACGCACGGGATACCGAACTGGCGGGCCACGACGGCTGCATGCGACGTCGCACCACCTTCGCTGGTCAGCACACCCTTGGAGGCGATCATGCCATGCACGTCATCGGGCTTGGTGAACGGGCGCACCATAATGGTGTCCTGTTTTTCGTCCCTGGCCATTTGTTCTGCTTTATCCGCATCGAAATAGACCTGTCCGACAGCCGCGCCGGGGGAGGCATTTACACCCTTGGCAAAAAAGGTGCCGTCCTTCTCGGCGTTGGCCATGGCAGCATCGTCGAACTGCGGATGGAGGAGTGAATCGACATTGTCCGGCGTGACACGCAGAACGGCCTGTTCCTTGGTGATCAGGCCTTCATTCGCCATATCCACGGCGATCTTGACCGCAGACTTGGCCGTGCGCTTGCCGGTGCGGGTCTGGAGCATCCAGAGACGGCCGCGCTCCACGGTGAACTCCACATCCTGCATGTCCTTGTAGTGCTTTTCAAGCTTGGACGTGATATCCATGAACTGCTTGTAGGCCTTGGGCATCTGGTCGTTGAGATGGACGATCGGGTCCGCGTTGCGGATGCCGGCGACCACATCCTCACCCTGGGCGTTGATGAGGTATTCACCCATCATCAATTTTTCGCCGGTGGACGGGTTGCGGGTGAAGGCCACGCCTGTGGCTGAGTCCTCGCCCATGTTGCCGAAGACCATGGTCTGGATGTTGACAGCCGTACCGAGGTCGTCTGAGATGCCTTCCTTGCGGCGGTAGGCGATGGCCCGTTTGCCGTTCCAGGATTCGAACACGGCTTTGGTGGCCTGCTTGAGCTGTTCGTAGACATCCTGCGGGAATTCGAAACCGAGGTTCTTCTTGAAGACAGCCTTGAAGGTGGAAACCAGCTCTTTCCAGTCTTCGGCGGTCATCTCGGTGTCGAGTTTGTAACCCTTCTTTTGCTTGTACTCGTCCATTGGGTGCTCGAAGACTTCGTCGTCGAGGTTGAAAACGGTCTCGCCGAACATTTCGATGAGTCTTC
Organism: Anaerolineales bacterium; assembly: GCA_036276515.1. Taxonomy (GTDB): domain Bacteria; phylum Chloroflexota; class Anaerolineae; order Anaerolineales; family Villigracilaceae; genus Defluviilinea. The sequence goes on from DASUOS010000234.1 coordinate 3,447, forward strand.
GATAAGAATCCCACGCAAAGCGCGCATTTCCGGTCAGATTCGTTAAACCTTCTACAACGGCATCGTTCAAGCCAATGTTCAGGATCGTGTTCATCATGCCGGGCATGGAGAACTTTGCGCCCGAACGGCAGGACACCAGGAGCGGATTCTTCGGATCCCCAAACTTCTTGCCGGTGGCTTTTTCCACCTTCTTCATCGCAGCAAGCTGCTGCTCCCACTGGCCGGCGGGGAACTTGCCGGTCTTGCGGAATTCGTTGCAGGCTTCGGTCGTGACCGTAAAGCCAGGCGGGACGGGTACTCCCGCACGTGTCATATCGAACAGGCCGGCGCCTTTGCCGCCCAGCAGGGAGCGAACGCCCTCCCACGAACCGGCATATTTTTCAGCCGCAGCGACCTCTTCGAAGTTATAAACCCATTTTTTCATATAAGCCTCCAGGGTTCAAGATGGTAACGTATCCTGTGAAGTTTACCACGAACATTTAAAGACAAAAGTGACCAATTTTTTGTGCATTTGTCAGGGATTAATAGGCTTTCCCAATTGTTAGCCTATTGCAAGCCTGCTTAAGGAACTATCTGTGATAATATGTCTTCAATGGAAATGAAAATGACCATAAAATTACTTGTAATCGACGACGACGCAGCTGTAACGGACCTGCTTACACTTCTCCTGAAATCCCAGGGATTCGAAGTGTTCGCCACCAATAACAGCACAGAAGGGCTGGCCATGATCCGTGAAATCCAGCCGGACCTGGTTATTCTGGATTTAATGATGCCTGAGATGGATGGCTGGGAGGTCTGCCGATCCGTACGGCAGTTCAGCCAGGTTCCGATCATCATTCTGTCGGCCCTCAACGATCCATCCATGATCGCCAGCGTGCTGGATGCAGGTGCGGACGATTATCTGACCAAGCCCACACCTAGCCGTGTGCTTGTGGCCCATATCAATCGCCTGACCAAAAGAAACGGAACACAACGCTCATCCGCGCTCAACGATTCGATTTCCCGCCCGCTGACGGCTTCCTGAATCCGACCGGGTTGTCCGAAATCAAAATCCCATCACAATCGTGATGGGATTTTTTGTCTAGGCGAGATTTCGCAACGCCTCAGCGGTCTGCTCCTTTGCCTCCATCATTGGCATATGGCCTGCACCTCGTATTTCGACAAAATGGGATTGGGGGAATGAAGCTTTCACTTCGCGGGCGCGGTCCACGGGAATAAGGGAGTCCGCATCCCCATGAATGAGAACGACCGGGTAATTGATCGTTGATAAGAGCGGAGTGGAGTCGACCCGTTCTGCCATTGCCTTCAGAGCGCCGATATAGGCGCCAGGCTGCTGCTTTTCCATGGAGGTCCGGGCGTATTCCTGCAAGCGTGTGTCAGCGGTAAATTTGGGCGCCATCGCTTCGACGACGCTGGCGATGCCCTTATCTGCCACCTCCGCTGCGGATTTGTAGCGGCCTTCCTTACGCTCGGGCGCATCGTCCAGCACCTGGGAAGAGACCAGCCCCAGTCCGCTGACACGGTCGGGGAACAGGCGGGCGAATGCCAGTGCCACGTACCCGCCCATCGAGTGTCCGACGATGGCGGCTTTTGGAATGCCCAGATGATCGAGCAGGGCAGCGACATCGGAAGCGTAATCCTCCATCGAATAGAAAGAGTCGACCGTGCTCGAGCCGCCAAATCCGCGCAGGTCCGGGATGATCAGGTCGAATTGATCCTCCAGGAGAGGAACAACCTCATCCCACAGGTGATGGTCGAGGGGAAATCCGTGCAGGAGCACCATCGGTGTCCCTTTCCCACGGCGGTCATAGGCCAGACGAATACCATTGACATCGATCGTTTCCATATTACCTCCTGGTTTATTTCCAATTGACGGGCACTTTTAATTTACTGCCCAGTCTCGAATAATAATACACAAAGCCATGTTCCCGGCCAAATTCATGGACACGGCGGGTGATATCCACATCCGATTTGCAATATTCAGCCACCTTTTCCAATTCTCCCTCTCGAAACCATTGGACAGACTGCAGTCCATCGGCAGTCTTTGTCGTTCCAAGGGTCGCTTTGGCGATCGAATCGAGACTCAATCGGAAGCTCAGGGCGCGCTGGATATCCTGCAGCATATCAACGGAGCGAAACGAGCGGAAGTTGACACCGGGTGCATAAGGCCTGAGCACTTCATAATCGAAATGCATGATGTTGAAACCGATCACGCGGTCGGCGGCCTTCAGCTCGGCAACAAGCGCTGCGGCATCCTTTTCCCAGTAGACCGCGAAATCATTGCGCTCCGTCGACCAGGTCACCCCACAGGCAAGAAGCAGCCTGGACGCGTCCCGTCCGCCCACTTCGTTGAAAAGTTTCTGACTTTCAAGGTCGAAGTACACGAGGTTCATGGCTGGATCTCTTTGAGCTGTTCGCGTGCATGCTGGAGGGCCTGCTCACGTGACCCGATTTTGCCAGTGGCCTGACCCTCCCGGATAGACTCCAGCAGCTGACCGATGATACGGCCTGGCTTGAGATCCAGTTCGCGCATCAGCTCGTTGCCGTCCAGCAGGCGGGGTGGGGCGACAGTTTCCTGGCGCTTTTCCCAATAATTTTCGAGCAGGACGCGGGCGACATCCAGGGATGCAGTCCAGGTCTCCTGGGTCAAGGCAGGGCCACGCGTCCCGCGCAGGTCGGCGAGACCCAGCAGGACCAGGTCCACACCTGCCTCACCTGCATCGCGGAAGAAGCGATAGATCGCTTTGCGTGACGGTTCTTGCCGGTCACTCTCCATGCGGTTGGCAAAAAAATGGAAGCGCATGTGCTGATGAACGATGACTCTGATCCGCTCGATCTCATCGTTGCTGAGATTGAATGCTTCTGCACGCCTGGCTGTCGTCTGTGCTCCCCTGACGTCGTGGTCGAAAAACCGGATGCGTCCCCCTTCATCCACCGAGCGGGTGGCCGGTTTTTCGACATCGTGGTACAGGGCCGCGAAGAACAGCGCGGCACGCACCGTCCGGTCTATGTTCAGTGTGTTGGCGAAGTGGGCGGCGAATTGGTCCCGGTAGCGCCCGATCCGCAGGGTGAGCAGGCCGGTGAACAGGTCATTTGTGTTGTCGGCATCGTAGCCGGGCGCCAGCGCTGAAAGGATGTCCTCCAGGTGGCCCAGCACGCTGAGCGTATGCTCCCAGACATCATGAAGATGCGGGGGCGACTGTTTTACGCCTTTCAGGGCAGAGAGCTCAGGAAGCAGGAAAGGGAAAACGCCCAGCATCTCCAGCGCACGCAGGGAGGCAGCAGGTTTGAGGCCTTCCAGGATCTTGAACACTTCATCACGAAGGCGCTCTGCCGAAACCCGGGGCAGGAGAGGCACGGCCAGCTTCATGGTGGTGCGTGTGTCCGGGTGGATCCTGCATCCAAAGGCCGCGGCCTGGCGGACGGCGCGCAGGATCCGTACCGGGTCGTCCTGGATGGACGTTGGCCCGCAGGCGCGGATCAGGCGGTTGCGCAGGTCGGATGCGCCGTTGAGCGGGTCGAGGAGAGTCTGAGACCTCAGATCGAACGCGATCGCATTGAATGTAAAGTCGCGGGCGCGCAGGTCCTGCTCCAGATTGCTGCCGCGGTACGTTGCAAAATCCAGGAACGTACGTGTGCCATTCTGATCGGTGACGATGACCCGGCCCGTATCTCGTTCTTCATCCAGGGCCATGAAGCCCGCATGCAGTGCGTTGGCCACGCGCCGGGCGAGGGCAATCCCATTGGACGGCACCGCAAAGTCAAGGTCTGGGGACGAGCGCTTGAGGAGCATATCCCGCACAGCACCGCCTACCAGATACAGCTCCTGGTCGGGAAGGGCATCACGGACCCTGTCGATTAAAGGCGAATACGAAAATGGAATGGGCATGAAGACTAACTCGATCCGTTCCTTGTGCCTGCTGGTCTTGGCAGCCCGCAAAGCCTGCTCGGGGGTGCCTCCCTGGGCAATGATCCGGCCGTTCAGGCGGGCGACCCAGCGCCCGGCATAGGGAGATGCGGAATCCCGGGAATTTCCAGTCATGCGGTTTTTCAGGCAGGCGGCTTGTATTTATTCAGGTCGACCACGCCAACGAAAGGCAGGTTGCGATAATACTCGTCCAGGTCGAGGCCATACCCAAAAACGAATTTGTTGGGAATGTCGAAGCCGCGGTAGTGAATGGGAACTGTCGCCTCCCGCCGCTCTGCCTTATCCAGCAAGGCGCACACTTTCAGGCTGTGGGGCTGGCGCAGGTTTAAAAGCTCGAGCACCGAGGCAATCGTGTGTCCACTGTCGATGATATCTTCAACGAGGAGCACATCCTTGTTATGGATGTCGGTCTGCAGGTCGAGGGTGACGCGAACGGAGCCGCTCGATTCGCGTTTACCCACACCGTAGGAGGAGACCGCCATGAAATCCATCATATGCGGGGAGGAGATATTGCGGCTCAGGTCCACGAGGAAAGGAACACCGCCGCGCAGGATGCAGATCAGCAGAAGGTTCCCATCGGGATAGTCTTTGCTGATCTCGGCCCCAAGTTCGGCCGTCCGCTTTCGCAGGGTTTGCTCGTCGATCAGGATTTCAGCGAGGATATCTTTGTAATCTTGGATCATAGGAATTGCCGGGTCAGGTTAGAGGATGAAATTCGATCTGAAGGTCGGGTTCCGCTACCGTGGGACCTCATGATGGATGCGGCAGCGGGCTTCGTACATTTCGGAGGCGCCCACGATCACGACCGGGTCATCATAGCGGGCGGGCTTGCCGTTGACCAGGCGCTGTGTGCGCGAGGCTTCGTCACCACAGACCATGCAGATGGCATGCAGCTTGTCCACGTGCTCTGCCCGGGACATCAGGAAGGGCATGGGACCGAACGGCTCGCCGCGGAAGTCGGTATCCAGTCCCGCCACCAGCACGCGGACCCCCCGGGCGGCCAGCTCATCGGCAATCTGGACAACCTCGGGATCGAAGAACTGGGCTTCATCGATTCCCACAACGGTCGTATCCTTGTCGACCCTGCTGCGGATATCCGCTGCCTTTTCGACGGGGATGGCATCGAAATTGGAACCGGCGTGGGAGGTCACTTTTTCCACGGCATAGCGGATGTCGATCGCCGGTTTGAAGACCTGTACTTTCTGTTTGGCAATGGTGGCTCGTACCAGGCGGCGGATCAATTCGTCTGTTTTGCCGCTGAACATGGAACCGCAGACGACTTCGATGGAACCGTGTGTGTGACGCATTTGGCCTCTGGTCATTGCGGAACCCTCTCCAGCGAGGAGATTGCTTCGTCGCTCCATCCGGTCGCTCCTCGCAATGACACTTGTGTGGAATAGAAAACGGGCATGGCGCTTGTGCACCATGCCCGTAAGTTTACCTGAGATTATCTAATCCGCAACCCTTATGCAGCCGCTGCCGGGATTTCATATCCCAGCGAGCGCAGCTTCTTTTTGGCTGCGGTCAGGGATGCCTGGCCAAAGCCGGGCACCGCCAGGATGGCTTCGTTGCCATCATTGAGCTTCTCGAGGAACTGGCCAACATTCTCGATGCCGGCCTTCCGCAGGGCTTCGACAGCGCGGGAGGTGAGTCCCAGATCGGCGATCGGGCGCTCGGGCGAGCCCTTGAGCTCCTCCTTGGCCTTCTGCTGCTCGACATAGGTCTGGCGGACGGAGAGCTTCTTGTAGAAGCGGTCCACCTGGCCTTCGATGTCGAGGAGGCGGGATGCTTCACCGGTGAAGAACGGGTGGCAGTTCGAGCAGATGTCGACGCGTATTTCTTTTTTTGTGGAGCCGGTTGTCCATGTCGTGCCACAGGAAGCGCAGGTCACTTTCGCATCTGTGTAAAAGGTGGGATGAATATCGGTCTTCATGTTACTCCTCTGCCAGAACAGGCTGGGGAACAATATTGACGCGTTTCTGTCCGTGTGTGACATCGTACATCACAATGCCGTCCGAGGTGGCGAACAGGGTGTCGTCCTTGCCGGCGCTGACGTTCAAGCCGGGCTTGATCTTGGTGCCGCGCTGCCGGACCAGGATGTTGCCAGACAGCACGAATTGGCCTGCATAGCGTTTGACGCCCAGGCGCTGGGAATTCGAGTCTCTACCGTTGCGGCTGGAGCCGCCGCCTTTTTTATGTGCCATTTCTACCTCACTTTATTTCTTACTTGTTTTCTTCGCGGCAGGTTTCTTTTCGGCGCTGGCTTTGCGTCCGCCTGAAAGCTTATCCTGAAGTTTCTGAAGGCCGTCCCAGTCACCATCTGCAGCGAGCCTTGCCTGCTGCGGCCAGGTGCTGGCATCCATCATTTTCAAGCCGGCCTCGGACAGAATGTTCTGGATATCCTCCACCTTGGCATTTGCCAGGGCTTCAAACGTAGGGATGCCGCCGGCAATCAACGCTTTCGAAACTTTGGGGCCAATGCCTTCGATCTTGGCGAGATCATCCGCCTCGACCTTCTTCTCGACCTGGGTTTCATTCTTGCGCTCTTCATCGGGTTTGCCGATGAAATCCACGAGCAGGCGTGTGTATTGCTGGCGATGCCCGCCGCGTACACGGATGCGTTTCTTCGGGCGATATTTGAATCGGTCGATCTTGGGGCCTTTGATGTGGTCCACCACCGTGACTTTGACGAGGATGTCGCTCACAGTGGGCGTCCCGACCATGACATCGTCACCGTCTGCCATCAGCAGGATGCGGTCGATGTCGAATTTTTTACCCGCTTCCACGGGAAGGCGGTCCACCTCGATGGTGCGCCCTTCGATGGCACGGTACTGCTTGCCACCGCTTTCAACGATTGCGAATCTCATTTTTTTCTCCAGTCATTCACTTCGCCGCCTGCCTGCGGGTCGTCACTCAAACCATCGCCTGCGCACGGGGAAGCTGGGGGTACATAGTTTTGCCTCAGCGAATCCAACTGCTGAGGCAGAAGCGGACGGATTATACATGGGGCCGTGAGTTGTGTCAACATCTGGACACACCCGTTTGCCGTGGTCACACGTCCCGGCCTGTGAAACGACGGGCACAGGGACAAAAAGAGGCGACCGGGTCCTGCCCGGTCGCCTGCCGCCGGTAGTGAATTTCCTTATTCGGCCCAGAAAACATGCGTAATGATATGGAATCCGTTCCCAAAATCACGAACGTAGACCGCGGATCGTCCATTGGCCGACTCATGAACCTTTTCGCCCCAATTTTCTACGGCATGAACGTCGGCGTTGGCAAAGCCTGGAGGCATGGCTCCGATTGTGGTTGTGCTATCCAGGTGAGCATATATGGTCTCGATTTGATCGAAATCATGGGCATTGGGATGCTCATTGCTTGGAGGACCATCGGGATCGCTGGTGTAATCCATGCAGGATCCAAGGTTGGGGTTATCAAATGCTTCGTCCTGATGAGCTAACCCGAAGTCATGGGCGATTTCCTGGCACATGACCAGCCTCCGCCAGGCGGGTGTATTGTAGGTCGGAGTATCGAAATAATAGTCATTTACTTTTGTGATCGCCTGGGTGATATGACTACCGCTTGCCCAAATCTGGGCAATACCCAGCCAGCCGGTGTTGCCGTATCGGGCATTACAGGCTTCGATTCGACCTGCGGTGGGGCGGCAAGTTTTCGGGCGGGTGCCTCCGGCCACTTTTGTGAGGTTCAGAACGCTTGAGGCAGACCAGTCGCTGATTGCTTCATTGAGATAAGAATCCCACTTTGCATCGACATTGTCGCCAACTTTAAGCGTGAATGGATTGGAGGTGCGAGCCCAGTGATAATTTCCCCAGGCATGATCGGCGCTGGCCGAAAGTGGAAAGGCTGCCATCACGGCGATCAGCATGAACAGGGTTACAAATCGGACTATTTTTGTACGCATACCAAATTCTCCTCTTAAGTAGATAGTTTTTAACGCACCCAAACTGAGAGAGAACCATGTATCGTATTTAGTCTAGTTGCCTCCCCCGCTCCCGCAAGCGGGCTGCCTCTGCTAAGAGGAGTTATGATAAGAGATATTTTATCCCCTAATTGTCCATTTTAGTTAAAATCAGGACGAGCAAAAAGGGAAATTGTTACCACTTTTCAAACACCAATCCTTGTATTGACAAATGACATTCCTTCCTGTACCCTCCATGCATGCCAGACTTTAACTCGATCCAGCTTCGAATCATCGAATCTGCTCTCGACTTAAAACTCTTTGTCTCCGGTCCGTATGGGACCGGGAAAACCACCGCAGGCGTCGAGCGGATGCGCTTCCTCCTCCGCCAGGGTGTGCCGGCTGGGTCCATCCTGATGCTCACCCCCCAGAAGACCATGCAGGAGCCGTTCCTCGACCTGCTTTACAGCCCCGAGCGCGAGCCTGGCGGGGAGGTGACCTCGGCCACGATGGGCGGTCTCGCCCGCCGCATGGTGGACCTGTTCTGGCCGCTCGCCTCGGAAGCTGCCGGATTCGCCAACCCGGACCAGCCTCCCATCTTTCTCTCGCTCGAGACCGCCCAGTATTATATGGCGCACATCGTCCGCCCATTGCTGGACGAGGGCTTTTTCGAGTCGGTGACCATGGACCGCAACCGCCTGTATTCGCAGATCCTGGATAACCTCAACAAGGCGGCCGTGGTCGGCTTTCCGCACACCCAGATCGCCGAGAGGCTCGATGCCGCTTATTACGGCGATCCCGCCCAGCGCCGCGTCTATGCCGACGCGCAGGAGTGTGCCAGCCGCTTCCGCTCGTACTGTCTCCAGCACAACCTGATCGACTTCTCGCTGGTGATGGA
>DASUOS010000235.1:0-3079 GCA_036276515.1 Anaerolineales bacterium
CTATCCGTTGATGATCAGGATTTTTGCGCTCCCCCTGCAACTCTTGGGCATGAATCCGATTGCCACCGCTGCGCTGGCCGGGGTGATTGTATCCGCCTTGGGTGCGTTGCTGGGAATGCTGGCGCTTTATGATCTCGCCCGTGACTTAATCGGGGAAGAGGGCGCGCAGCGTGCTGTTTTTTATTTGATCATCTTTCCGACAGGCTTTTTTCTCCTGCAGATCTATACAGAGGGACTATTTGTTGGCCTGGCATTCGGGTGCCTGGCCCTGTTGAAACGAAAACAATGGCTTGCCGCCGCGCTGCTCGGGGTTGCCGCCACACTGACCCGGGCAGTCGGTGTGCTGTTGATCATTCCGATGTTAACTGCCTGGTTCCGAGACGGAGACTGGCTGGATCTGGACCTGGAATGGCGCCAGATCTTCCATGAAGGAATTCCTCTCCGGCCTCTTTATCATGCCCTGCTTGCCTTTTCGCCCTTGATCGCATTCCTGATCTGGAAGTTTTCCTACCTGGGCCTGGCGTTCGATTACATCGAGGCAAACTATTTCGGTCGCGGATTTCTTTCCCTGGGGCAATCGTTCTTTACATGGTCGCAGGCATTCCGGTCAATGGTAAGTGGAACGGAGCCCCAGCACACTGCCTACTATTTTACTGAATTCCTGGGTCTTGCCATCGCGATCGCAGCCTGTATCGTTTGCATCAAGCGATTCCCGGAAATAGGCTGGTTCAGCGCGGCTGTGGTTCTGATCTCGTGGGGCAGCGGGCCTGCCCAGGGCATTCATCGTTATATCCTGGGAGCACCGGCGGTATTCATCGCCCTCGCTGGCTGGGGACGCAACCCGGTGTTCGACCGCGCCTGGACGATCCTCAGCCTGCTTCTGATGGGGGCCCTGGCGATGCTGTTCGCCTTCGATATGTGGGTTGCGTAGAAAATTCGGGTTTCGTGTAAAATAGAAAACACGTATGTCAACAAACCTGCTGGCCCGCATCCCATTTTTTACCGACCTGCCCGAAGACGAGCTGGACCGCATCATGGCCCAGCTGGAAATTGTCAATTTGAAATCGGGAGAGATCCTGTTCCGTGAGGGCGACCCGGGCGAGAACATGTATATTGTCGTGAGCGGGGATCTTGAGATCCTGATGGCGCCGGATACCGATAACGAACTGATCCTCAACCGCGTGCCGCAGGGTGAATATATCGGCGAAATGAGCCTGGTCACCGGAGCGCCTCGTACGGCCAGCGTCCGGGCGCACGGAGATGTGGTCCTGTTGAGCATGAGCCGGACCCAGCTGCTGGACCTGCTGCACCAGCATCCGCAGCTGGCCAGCACGATGGTCAGTGTGCTCAGCCACCGCCTGGACAATACCAATGTCTCCACCTTCCGCGATCTGACCGAAAAGAACCGCCAGCTCCAACAGGCGTTTGACGAGCTCAAGGCGGCCCAGGAGCAGCTGATCGAAAAGGAGCGTCTCGAGCGCGAGCTCAAGGTGGCTGCCGAGATCCAGATGTCGATCCTGCCCGACGCCCTTCCGCTCGTGGATGGGTACGATTTTGGCGGACGCATCCTGCCTGCCCGCCAGGTCGGAGGCGATTTTTACGATGTCTTCATCCTGGATACCAACAAGATCGGTGTGCTGATCGGCGATGTGGCAGACAAGGGTGTCCCATCGGCTATCTTTATGGCCCGGGCGCACGCCCTGATCATCGCCGAAGCGGACAGCGTCATATCACCCGGCGATGTGCTGCGGCGGGTCAACCGGCACATCACGCGTCTTGAAAAATCGACCCAGTTTGTGACCGCGTTGTACGGGGTCCTGGACATCAACACCAGCGAATTCGTCTATGCCCGGGCCGGACATGAGCCACCCCTGATGCTGACTCCCAATGGAGAGGTGCATCGCCTGCCGCACAAGCCCGGCATGGCCCTGGGGTTGTGGGAGAACATTACCCTCGATGAATACAGCGTCCACCTGCCGAAGGATTCCCTGCTCGTCATGTTCACCGACGGGATGACAGACTGCCGGAACCCAAAGGGGCAGCCGTTCGGGCTGGAAAAGATCAAACTGACCATGGCAGGACTTGGACGGGTCACCGCCCAGTCTGGCTGCGACCAGCTCTTCGACTCGCTAATGCTCTACCAGAGCGGCGCCAAGCAGGACGATGACGTAACCCTGGTGGCGATCCACGCCTTATCGTAAACAATCTGGCGAAGGTTAAAAGCTTTCGCCGGGTTCGTTATCAGGCAAACTCCAGCGCCTGTTTCAGGTCGTCGATCAGATCTTCTTTATTCTCGATCCCCACCGACAATCGAACCAGACCCGCCTCGACCTCGAGCTGCGAGCCGGCCACCGACAGGTGCGTCATCGCCGCCGGGACTTCGATCAGCGACTCGACGCCTCCCAGCGATTCGGCGAGGGTAAAGATCCGGGTGCTTTCGACCATTTTTATCGCGGCACCGCGTCCTTCTTTCATAATGAAGGAGATCATCCCGCCACCGTTCCGCATTTGCAGTCTGGCGATTTTGTGCTGGGGGTGCGATTCGTGGAACGGGTAGATGAGCCTCTCCACCTTGGGATGCTCGTCGAGAAATTCGATGATGGCCGCGGCGTTCTCGGCGTGGCGGTCCATGCGCAGGGGCAGGGTCTTGATGCCGCGCAGGACCAGGAAACAATCCATGGGACCGATCACCGCCCCCATAGCATTCTGCAGGAAATAGAGCCGCTCGGCAAGCTCGGGGTCTTTCACGATCACCGCGCCGCCGACCACATCCGAGTGGCCGCCCAGATATTTGGTCATCGAGTGGACGACAATATCCGCACCCAGCTCAAGAGGCTGCTGGAGGTAGGGTGTGGCAAAGGTGTTATCCACCACGAGCAGGGGCCGGTTGGGATGGGCATGGACGATCTCGGCCACAGCGCGGATATCGGTGATGCGCAGGTAAGGGTTGGTGGGCGTTTCGAGCCAGACCAGCCGCGTGGAGGGGGTCATCGCGTCGGCGACCGATTCGGGATCGGTGGTGTCGGCGAAGGTGAAGTCCATGTAGAAGCGGCGCAGCACCTTGTCGAAAAGGCGGAAC
>DASUOS010000236.1:0-7685 GCA_036276515.1 Anaerolineales bacterium
AAACCAATGACGATCAAGGCCGGCATGGGGATGATCGCCCGTCCCATCAGCACCCGCACACTGCCGCGCGGGAACATGAGCAGGTAGGCGCCCAGCACGCCGGCAATCGCGCCGGAAGCGCCCAGGTTCGGGATGTTCGAATCGGGGTTGACCAGCACCTGGGCAAAGGTTGCAACAATCCCACACAACAGGTAAAAGATAATGAACTTGACCTGTCCCAAGCGGTCTTCTACATTATCGCCGAAGATCCACAGGTAGAGCATGTTGCTCAACAGGTGCAGCCAGCTGCCGTGCATGAACATCGCCGTAAAGACCGTGATAAAATCGCCGACCGGATTCGCAAGCAGACGGGCCGGAACCACGGACCAGCGCTCGATGAACGCATCGCCGGCGCTCAGCTCCAGCAGGAAGACGACAACGTTGATCGCGATAAACACATAGGTCACAACGGGGACAGTTCTTCGGGCAGAATTATCATCGCCAAGAGGTAACATGGTGACATCTCCTTTGAGGTGATTAACTGGGAAATTTATGGATTGTTATGTCGCTGCTCGTCAGCCTCCCCTGTTTGATATAGACAATTGAAATTAAGACCCTGAGAAAGTTGGGGTGAAGCAACCAGCTCCGGTCAGCAAAACATCTTTAGAATGAATCACAGGTCGTCCACCGGCGTTTTTCCCTCCAGCCAGTTCAGCTCGCTGTCGAACATAAATTGTGTCGGCCAGCTGAATTCTCCCTCGATCCAGGGTCGAAATGCCTTTACTTTTTCATACAAAGCCTCAATGTTCTCAAGGGTCGGTGAGCTGTTTAGTTCATGGATGGAATCCAGAAGGCCATCAGGTTTCTCTTTCGCTTCTTCGAGGACCCGCAGGAACCACTTATGGTAGGGATACAGTAATTCATTATGGGCCAGGATCAGGCGTCCGCTGAACAGGATGAATTTGCTGACCGAGGCGCCGAGAAGATAACCATTCTCTAGCCGCAGTGATTCCTGGCAGTACCAGTGCCACGCTTCGAACTGCGCGTAAAAACGCTTGATACGTTCTGCTTTTTCCGCCGATGAGTATTCAGCGATCCTGCAGAGGTCTTCGGCAAGACCCTCTATCCGGCTGAGCAGGACGCGGCTGCCGGCGAAGGCAAAACGGGCCGGTTCACTTCCATTTTTTTGTACCTGGTCCAGAAAACCCAGCCCCAGATATTTCCCATCCACGTAGCCGCCTTCATAGGTGCACAGGTCCCTGTTGAAGAAATGGACCCGGTTTTGCTCGAGCCGTTTTTTATAGTCCGCATCCGAGACCAGGATCAGGATGTCCACATCGGAGGTGGGGGTTTCGAACCCGTGGGCAATGGAGCCGCCCAGCAGCAGGGCCAGCACTCCAGGTTCGCGCTGGAAGTAGTCTGTGACGTTCTGTATGGATTGCAGGTGATGGGAGTACATGGCAGAGCTGTTCCGTGATTTGAAAAGGTGGCACCCAAAACGACAACCGGGGCTTCCTATGGCGCGCCGTTCAGCGAGCCTCCGATCAGCTCGCCGCTGAACGGGTTGAGCTGCCTGAAAGTACTGGACTGGGTGACCCGGTCTTTGATCTCGAGCGAGACAAGATTGTCCAGCCCCCAGTCCAACGGGATCACATCGGCCTGCTCAACGGCCAGTGCGTGTTTGAGGAAATCCGTTTCGATATCGTAATAACCGACGATGGACCCATTTTGCGAACCATAGATTGTAAACACAAATCGGGGTTTGTACGGTGACCAGACGAAATGGCCCGCGTAGGTGCCATCCATGGTGTACTGCACCCGCTCTCTCGGGTCCTCCATGCTCACGACTCCCACACTGACTGTTGGCTCCTCCGCCTCGCTGCCGCTTGACTGGGTGAAGGCGAGATAATCTTCATCGGGAGAAAAGCTGAAGTCATAGTGGCGGTCGGAGTCGGGCAGCAGGATCTTCCACTCGCCCGAGCGGATATCGATCATGGCTAGCGAGGTGACCAGGTACAGGCCGCTCGGCGCGCCGCCGCTGACAGGCGCCGGGGCGAAGTACAATATCCGGCCGCCGCGCGACCATTTGATCGGATAGACCGTACTGCACTCCTCGAACAACGTGCATGGCAGGGTCCAGTAACGCAGGGGATCGTCGTTATTGACCACGCGCAGCTTGTCCGGGTCGCGGTAGGCGGTCCAGCGTCCGTTGGGGGAGAAAAGCGAATCCTGGAAGCGCTCACTTAACGCGTCGACAGAGTCGCGCGTGGGCGTGGATAGCGGTGTAAAAGCCGGTACCGGCGTAAACGTGGGCAATTCGGTGGCGGTTGGCAGGCCGGTCGGCTGGGGGGATGGCGTCCAGGTGGGCGGCAGAGTCGCCGGCACGGCCGTGGGCTGCGGCGAAACGATCGGTCCACAGGCCGGGAGCAGAACCAGCAACAGCGCGAGCGAAATGATTTTCTGCAGAAAGGTCATGGTAGAACCTGTAGTTCCACTTGAACGTGGATGTGATCCATGCCTGGGCGTCATGGCTGGATGTGTCCCTCTCCGCCATTGACGCCAGCAGTGGACCGATTTTTATCCTCCAGCAGGAACGAGGCGGGGATCTGGGCGGTCATTGGATAAAGTATAGCACCGCCAAAGCAGAAACGATCGGGCTTTCAAACCTAGATATCTGCATAGATCTCGAGGATATTCCCCTCCGGATCCCGGAAGAACAACGTGCGATGTCCGTAGCTCCAGTCTCGCGGCGGCTCCAGGATCTCGACTTGTTTCTCCCGCAGTTCGCGGTGACACGGCTCGACCTGGTCCGCGGCAACCTGGAAGGCGAGCTGAACACCCGCGGAATTGGCCGGTTTTTCCCCATCATACGCACGTCCGCGCGGACGAAGTGTGAGCAGGCTGGCTCCCAGGTTCATCTCCACCCAGTTCTCCAGCTCGCGGTGGATGGGAAAGCCAAGGATGCTGTGATAGAAGTGTTTCATAGCCTCCATATCTTCACACAGCAGGATCACGTAATCGAGATTGCGAATGCTGGATAGCATGTTGTTCTTCCTATTCAAGATCCCCGCAGTCCTGGCAAGATTGGGTTCCCCTCGCTATCGAACAGGTCTTGAAATGTAAAGGCATCCGGGCCGGGCCCAATTTCCTGCAGGCAGCGCAGTTTTTCCTTGGCTTCCTCCAGCGTGGGAAGATGGCCTTTGGGAATCCACCACAGCACAACCTGCCTGTCGGAGACCTGCTCGAACCATTTCTTCCGGCTGCGCAGGAAATAGGTGTGGACCGTCTGGTAGACGAAGTTTTTCAGGGACTCGATATCCTCCCAGACTGTCAGGTTGGTGACGATCATCTCATCTTCAAAGGCAGGAGGCAGATACGAGGATGCCTGTCCATCCGGCGCGACCAGCCGCCAGACGTAGCCGGTGCTTTCCTCTGCAAACCTGTTCACCGGCTCGAGGAAATCCACAAACTCCTTCATGACCGGCGAATCGAGCGGAGCTTTAAGGCGCGAGATGTTGAACTCTGCGAGATGGAAACGTCTGGCTTGCATGATGTGTTTCCTTGGTTTACTAAAATTATTTCACTATCCAGATAGAACGAATCCCCGGCACAAACCATTAATGGTCGTCGAAGGGATGCTTCTGAAGGATCTGTTCATGCTCGTGTTTTCTTCGCTCGCCCCAGGCCGGGGAAAGCTGCGACAATAGATCTTCCTGATATGCAAACAATACTCGCCGGACATCCTGCCCCGGGATGCGATGATCCAGCTCATATTTCACGGCGAGCCCGAAGGTGATCCACCGGAGTGTGTAATAGAGAAGCTCGTCGATGTCAGGAGTGGTATGGCGCTCCAGCTCCTGTCCGCGCTCGGCAATGACATAGTGATATCCGTTCGAATCCACCTCGATGTGCGGCCGCCCGCTCTGCTCGGAATGGCCAAAGGTTGGAAGTGTCTCCACAGGCGCCTCGATGACCTCCGCCAGCTTCTTCACTCTGGATTCGATCTCTTTCAAAGTAAGAGTCATATTCTTTACCGGATACCGCTGACTGACCACTATTACTGTGCCGTATTCCCGCCATCCACCAGTAACAAGTGACCGGTCATGAAAGACGAATCGTCCGAAGACAGGAACAGCACCGCCCTGGCGATCTCCTCCGGCCTGCCAAAGCGTCCCATGGGGATGTACTCACTCGACTCTTTCATTGCCTGCTCCAGGCTGACCGGGTCGGAGCTTTCGAAATAGCCTTTTTCCAGCCAGCGGTCCACGAGCGTGTCGCCGGGGCAGACCGCGTTGACCCGGATGTTGTCACGGGCGAAGTCGATGGCCATGGCCTTGGTCATCATGCCGATCGCGCCCTTGCTGACGATATAGGGAAAGGCGTCCCTGCCCGCCACCACCGACCAGTCGGAGCCGTTGTTCACGATCACGCCCCCTCCCTGGCGCTTCATGACCGGAATCACCAGCTTCGACATCTGCCAGACGGCGCTGACATTGATGGCCAGAGTCTGGTCCCAGACCGCGTCCGTTGTCGTCTCGGCGGTCCCACTGGTGACGATGCCGGCGTTGTTGAACAGGATGTCGATGCGGCCGAATTCGGCCAGGGTCCGCTCGACGACCCGGGAACAGGCTCCGGCTTCGCAGTGATCGGCCTGGACGAACAATCCGCGTCCTCCACGCTCGCGGATCTCTTCCACCGCGCGCTCGCCCAGCGCGGCTCGGCGTCCCGTGATGACCACCTGCGCGCCTTCCTCGGCGAACAGCCGCGCAGTCGCCTTGCCGATCCCCGACGTGGCGCCTGTGATGATCGCTACCTTGTTCGATAATCTGCCCATGTGATTCTCCCAAACGGACGGAGGTCCCCGTCCGTACTTGACAATGGTATTATATTCGCAATAACATCATGGACATGAATTCAAACCACACCATCAAAGCCGTTTTCTTCGACCTGGATGGAACGCTCCGTCACAGCGTCCCGGCGGGCGGGGATGTGTTCACCGATTACATCCGGACCCTGGGCATGCGTATCAATGATGAGGACCGTATCCGAGCCATGCGCTGGGAGCACCTCTACTGGGCCAGCTCAGCTGACCTGCGTGATGACCTGGTGGCCCATTCCGCCGACACCGAAAATTTCTGGATCGAGTACAGCCGCCGCCGCCTGATCGCATTAGGCATTTCCCCGGCCATCGCCCGCGAGGTTGCTGCAAGGGTATCGGCTCACATGGGCTCGGAATACAAACCGGAGAGCATCGTCCCGGACGAAGTGCGGAACGCCCTGGCTCAGCTAAAGCAAAATGGCTACCGGATGGCAGTCCTTTCGAACCGCGACAGGCCTTTCCAGGAAACATTGGAAACACACGCGATCCATGAATTCTTCGAATTCTCCCTGGCCGGCGGGGAAGTGGATTCGTACAAGCCGGAGCCGGGTTTGTTTGAGCACGCCCTCCAGCGCGCCGGCCTGACCGCGCGCGAAGCCGTCTATGTGGGCGATAATTACTTTGCAGATGTGGTTGGCGCGCGCCGCGCCGGACTGACTCCCGTCCTTTTCGACCCGGATGAGATCTTCCCCGAAGCCGACTGTATCGTCATCAAATCGTTCGATGAGTTGAATTCAGTCATCAAAGATATATAATGTTTTAAATTTTGCTCTAGCCGCCTTAAGCAACATACCGCGGAAAGGAACACACTATGGCATGGGAACGCAGGATCATGCGGACGGTTCGCGTCCGCAACGACAACAAGCCCGGCATCCTCGCCAAACTGATGGCTGCGATCGCGGGCATGAGCGCCAGCGTCGGAAGCATCGACCTGATCAACGAGACGGCTCATTCCGTGGTGCGTGACATCACCGTCTATGCAGAGGATGCCGAGCATATGGACAAGGTCATCGAGGCGATGCGGGCCAACCCGGGTACGCGGGTCATCGAGGTGCGCGACGAAGTGCTGGCTCTGCACGCCAAAGGCAAGATCGCCATCCGCTCGCGTTTCCCCATTGATTCGATCGCCACGCTGCGCCGGGTCTATACGCCCGGGGTGGCGGAGGTCTGCCTGAAGATCGCCGACGATCCGGCGCTGGCCCGGCTGTATACCAGCGTCAGTCACTTTGTGGCCATCGTCACAGATGGAACGGCCGTGCTGGGGCTGGGCGACATCGGGCCTCTTGCCAGCATGCCCGTCATGGAAGGCAAGGCCATGCTGATGGAAACGCTGGTCGGGCTGTCGGGTATGCCGATCCTGCTGAACACCCACGATCCGGACGAGATCGTCCAGGCCGTGGCAGCGATCTCGCCGACCTTTGCCGCGATCCAGCTCGAGGATATCTCTGCGCCGCGCTGTTTCGAGATTGAAGAGCGCCTGCAGGCCATGCTCGACATCCCGGTCATGCACGACGACCAGCATGGGACCGCCGTGGTCAGCACCGCCGCCCTGATGGTCGCCTCCAACCGTACGGGAGTGGATATCAGCAGGGCGGTCATCGGCCAGATCGGCCTGGGCGCGGCCGGGAACGCGATCGGCAGGATGATCATGCGCCTGACCGGCAATACCGTCCTGGGCGCGGACCGGAATGAGGAGGCGCTCGAGCGCTTCAGCCGCGATGGCGGCCGGAAATCCACGCTGCAGGAAATCATGTCGGAATGCGATATCGTCCTGGCGACGACCGGGACACCCAACCTGATCAAACCCGAGATGATCCGCAAGGGACAGATGATATTTGCCCTCTCCAACCCGAATGCCGAGATCGACCCGGAGGTGGCGCTGGCGCACGGAGCCGCCTTTGCCGCGGATGGCAAATCGGTCAACAATGTACTGGGCTTCCCCGGCATTTTCCGGGGCGCTGTGGACGCCAACGCGCCGCGCATCACAAACGAAATGCTGCTGGCCGCCGTGGAAGTGCTTGTGCGCATGACTCCCGCTGGCGAGCTCATGCCCAACCCGCTCGACAAAAAGGTCCATCTCGAGGTGGCGCGCGCCGTTGCGCAGACGGCGATGAAGCAGGGCATCGCCCGCGCCGACTTCGTCCATTATGTGGATGCATAAAAACGTTGGGTCGGGCAGCTGCCCGACCCAACGTTTTTATTTTTGTATTTTTTACACGGTTTCGTGAATTAATTCCTTCAGTGTCGTTGCCAATCGTGTTACCCCTTCGCGGATGATCCCGGGTGCGGAGTAGGAGAAGTTGATCCGCATCGTGTTCTTCCCGCCGCCTCTGGGATGGAAGGCTTCGCCCGGGACAAAGGCAACCTTCCGGTCGATGGCGCGCTTGAGTACCTCGGCCGAGTCCATGCCTTCGGGCAGGACCCCCCACAGGAACATGCCGCCCTGGGGTTTGCTCCAGGTCACTTCGGGCGGGAACAGCTCATCCATCATCTCGAACATCACATCCCGGCGTTCCTTGTAAGTGGCACGGATCAGCTTGACGTGCTCGTCGATAAATCCACCCTTGCCCACTTCGTAAGCGACATACTGGTTGAAGGATGCGGTGTGCAGGTCAGCCGCCTGCTTGGTCGTCACCAGCTTACGGATGACCTCCGGCGGTGCGATGACCCAGGCCAGGCGCAGGCCGGGCGCCAGCAGCTTCGAGAAGGTGCTCAGGTAGATGACATTGCCGCTGTAATGTCCGCCGTTGGGACCGCGGAACTCACTGTCCAGCGCCACAACGGAGGGGATGTGCTCGCCTTCATAGCGCAGCTGGCCGTACGGATC
>DASUOS010000237.1:0-8770 GCA_036276515.1 Anaerolineales bacterium
CCTAAGGGTATTCAAGACCCTCAGGGTCTTTTTTTCTTAAAATTCTTTTTTGCATTGTCTCCCATTTCATCACATAGTTGCGGCTGGTGACTACTCTATACCCATCCTCGAACTCGACCAGGCATGAATTCATCCTCCCGCGCACGATCACCCTGCATAGGGCCATATAGCGTTCAGGGAGGCGTGTTTTGACCCGCCAGAAATGCTGAGTCATAGTATGTACATACCATTTTCCTGTGAAACGGACAACCGCCAAATTGACCGATGGGTCCCTCAAATTTCGTTGTAAAATGGAGACATGCCTCAAACCATCAACATTTTATTCCTCGCCGCCGAGGCGGAGCCGTTTGTCAAGGTCGGCGGACTGGGCGACGTGGCAGGAACCCTGCCGCGTGCTCTGCGCGCGATATCCAATGAAAACATCAAGCTCGATGTCCGGCTGGTCCTGCCATACCACACGGTAATTCGGCCTGATACCCTGCGACCGCTGGGGATTTACTCGATCCCGCGCGGCAGCTCCGATGTCCAGGTCGAGGCGTATGAGGGCATCCTGGACGGCATGCCAGTTTATTTCCTGAATGGCGAACCCATCCGGGCCAGCGGCTCGGTATATTCCTCCAATAACAAGCTGGACGGCGAAAAGTATACATTCTTTTCCCTGGCCGCTCTTGAGCTGCCGCGGCAGATCAACTGGACGCCAGATATTATTCACGCCAACGACTGGCACACCGCCCTGGCCGCCTATGGCAACCTGGTCAGGCGCTGGGATGAAAAAACGCGGCGGGTTTCGTCGGTCGTCACGATCCATAACCTGCCGTTCATGGGGCCGGATGTCAGTGAGAACCTGGAAGCCTACGGCCTGCCCCTGGCCAAGACCGACCTGCCCGATTGGGCGCGGGTCATGCCTATGCCGCTTGGGTTGTGGGCGTCAGATGCGATCGTGGCTGTCTCGCCGACCTATGCCAATGAGATTCTTCATGAGGAGTTTGGGTGCGGGCTGCAGGACTTTCTGAGGAACCGGACCGACTCCCTGAAGGGAATTCTGAACGGGCTGGATACCGCCTCCTTCGACCCGCACACGGACTCCACGCTGGCGGTGAATTTCAACGCCGATAGTCTCTCCCTCCGCCCGCGTAATAAAGCTGCGCTCCAGGAACGCGTGGGACTGCCGGTCGATCCCAATACCCCGGTGCTGGGTATGGTCACCCGTATGGACGTTCAGAAAGGCGTGGACATCGCCATCAAAGGATTGGGCATGCTGGGCAGACAGAGCTGGCAACTGGTTCTGCTGGGGGCAGGAGACCCAAAGCTGGAAGCCATGGCGAAAAAGCTGCAGGAGGAAATGCCGGACCGGATCCGGGTCGAGACACGTTACGATGCCAGGCTGGCCCGCCAGATCTATGGCGGTGCGGACGTTTTCCTGATGCCATCGCGCTATGAGCCGTGCGGCATCTCGCAAATGATCTCCATGCGTTACGGCTGTCTGCCGCTCGTCCGCGCGGTTGGCGGCCTGCACGATACCGTGACGGATGGTGAAACCGGGTTCGCATTTGTCGAGGCAAAGGTAAAACCATTCAACGATGCCGTCCGCCGGGCGCTAAGTCTGTATCCCAACCGGGAACGCTGGGCGGAGATGCAAAAGGCGGGAATGGCGCTCGATTTTTCGTGGCCTCATTCGGCAAGACAATATCTGGAGCTGTATAAGAAACTGGTGGAAACAGCCAATGTGCGAGTCATCGTAAGTTAATTCCAATCCGCGAGGGAGCCAATGAAAATACGCGCTGTCATACTTGCAGGTGGTGAAGGTTCACGACTGGGGGTGCTGACGCAGAAACGGACCAAGCCCGCGGTCCCGTTTGCAGGCAAATACCGAATTATCGATTTTCCTCTTTCCAATTGTGTCAATTCCGGCATCTTCGACGTGATGGTGCTGGCACAGTATCGGCCGCAGTCCCTGATGGAGCACATCAGCTCGGGAGCGCCCTGGGATCTCAACCGTGACTTTACCGGGGGAATCCGCATCCTGACGCCCTACAAGGCCCGCAATGATTCGGATTGGTTTGCCGGCACGGCCGATGCCGTCCAGCAAAACTTTGGATTCATCAAGAAAGACTCACCCGACCTGGTGCTCATCCTCTCTGGCGATCACATTTACACCATGGACTATGAGCCGATGATCTCCTTCCACCTGGATCACCGCGCCGACGTGACTGTCGGCACGATCCGGGTACCGATCGAAGAAGCGTCCCGCTTTGGGGTGCTGGCCGTGAACAACAAGTATCGTGTGACGTCGTTTGTGGAGAAGCCGGCGGAGCCGCCGTCTAACCTGGTGAATATGGGTGTCTATCTCTTCAACCGGCAGTTCCTCGACAAGGTCTTATGGGACGACAGGCAGAATCCAACGTCCTCGCACGATTTCGGCAAGGACATTATTCCGGGTCTGCTCAAGGCGAAGGCACGCATCTTTGCCTTTCCCTATACAGGCTACTGGATGGATGTGGGAACGCTCGAGTCATACTGGCAGGCGCACATGGATATGCTTTCTCCCACACCGGCGCTCAAACTCTACAACCGCAGCTGGATCATCCACACACGAACCGAAGAGCGCCCGCCGGCCCGTTTGCCTGCCAGTGCCCATGTGTACGCCAGCATGATCTGCGATGGATGTTATATCGGAGCCGACTCGAGGATCGAAAGCAGTGTGCTTTCACCGGGTGTGGTTGTCCGCCCGGGGGCTGTCATTCGGGAGTCCATCCTGTTGACCGATTGCGTCGTCGAAAGCGGTTGTGTGATCGAGCGTGCGATCCTGGACAAATTTGTGAACGTCGGCCCCAACTGCCGGATCGGCGGCGGCGTGGCGACACCGGATATCAGCGTCGCGATCGTCGGTAAAAACAGCATTGTTCCCGAGGGATGTGTCATTGAGCCCAACGCCGGAGTAGGCACGGATGTCGCCATCGAGGATTACGACGAGAAAACCATCCGAGCCGGCCAATTCATTCAGACCCGGAGGCTGGCCAATGAACTTTAAACGCTCCGGTGGTGTACTGCTCCATCCCACCAGCCTGCCCGGGCGATATGGCATCGGCGACCTGGGGCCGCAGGCCTTTCGCTTCGTCGACTGGCTTACCTCTACAGGCTGCTCGCTCTGGCAGGTCCTTCCGCTGGGGCCCACCGGGTACGGCGATTCACCTTACCAATGTTTTTCCGCGTTTGCCGGGAATCCGTACCTGGTCAGCTTCGATGCGTTGATCGAAGATGGACTGCTGACCGAGGATGATTTTGGCAGCATGCCGAAATTGTCCGAGTCACGCGTGGATTACGGACAGTTGATCCCGTGGAAGCTGTACCTGCTCGAAAAAGCCTTCTCACGCCTGCCTTCCACCCCGCAGGAGTACCGCGCTGAATTCGAAAGGTTCCGAACAGCGAATGCCTCGTGGCTGGATGATTACGTCCTGTTCATGTCGATCAAGGAAGCCAACGGAGGCGGCCCCTGGAGCGACTGGGATGAGACTATTCGAAAGCGCAAAAAATCCGCCATGGACAGGGCGCGTGCCGAGCATGCCAATGCCATCATCCGCCACTCGTTCTACCAGTTCCTGTTCTTCAGGCAGTGGAACAAACTCCGTGACTATGCTCATGACAAGGGGATCACCATTATCGGCGATATCCCGATCTTTATTGCCTATGACAGCGCCGATGCATGGGCCAATCCCAAACTGTTCTTTCTGGACGAGAACGGTCTGCCAACCGTGGTAGCAGGGGTTCCGCCAGATTACTTTTCGGCGACGGGCCAGCTGTGGGGAAATCCCCTCTACAAGTGGAGCGCGCACAAAAAGACAGGGTATCGGTGGTGGATCGAGCGATTCCGATCCGTATTAAACCTGGTGGACATCGTTCGCCTCGATCACTTCCGCGGCTTTGCCGGCTACTATGAGATCCCCTTTGGCAGTCCCACCGCGGAAACGGGACAGTGGATGACCGGCCCAGGCAGGGATTTCTTCGAAACCCTGCACCCGGCACTGACTCGCAGGGAAGGGGAGACCATGCCGATCATCGCCGAGGACCTGGGCGTCATCACGCCGGATGTGGTCGAGCTGCGCGACAGCTTCCATTTGCCCGGGATGAAGATCCTGCAATTCGGCTTCGACGACCCTGCCAACCCGTTCCTGCCGCACCATTATCCGGAAAACTGCGTCGCCTATACGGGGACCCACGATAACGACACCGTGCGCGGCTGGTATGACACCGCGCCAGAAAAAGAACGCGATCTTGCCCGCCGCTACCTCGGCACGGATGGCAGCGACATTGCCTGGACGATGGTCCGCAGTGTATGGTCGTCTGTCGCAGCCTATGCCCTGGCGCCGATGCAGGACCTGCTGGGCCTGGGCGGGGAGGCGCGCATGAACTTTCCCAGCCGCCTGGGAGGCAATTGGGAATGGCGGATGAGCGAAGCGGACCTGAGCGATTCGCTGGCCGGCAGGCTGAGGGAATTGAACGAGCTGTATTCACGGTAAGATTTGTCTGGAGGGCTGTTAAAATAAAAACCTCAAGCGAAGCTCCGACCTGTTTAGAAATAAAAACCGTCCGCCGAAAGTGGCGGACGGTTTTACAAACGGGAACAATAATCGGCTGAGAGAGAAGCGGACTTATTTCTCGAACAGGGACAGGTACTGTCCGTACCCTTCCTCCTCCAGCTTTTCGACGGGGATGAAACGCAAGGCGGCGGAATTCATGCAGTAGCGCAGGCCGGTCGGCGCGGGTCCATCGTCGAATACGTGTCCCAGGTGGGAATCGGCGTGCTTCGAGCGGACCTCCGTGCGTGCCATGAAGAGCTTGAAGTCGGTATGGGTGGCAATGTTGTCCGGCTCCAGAGGCCTGGTAAAGCTGGGCCAGCCGGTGCCCGAGTCATATTTATCCAGGGAGCTGAACAGCGGCTCACCAGACACCACATCCACATAGATCCCTGCATGCTTGTTATTCCAGTATTCGTTCGAGTACGGTCGCTCGGTGCCTTCGCGCTGCGTGACTTCGTACTGCAGTGGGGACAAGCGCTTGCGAAGCTCGTCATCTGAGGGTTTCGAAAAAGTGATCATCCTGACCTCCAGTCGGTTTGTTTGGTCATGCTGTTTATTTTAATCTCTGATGTTTAATACGATATGAATTGTTACCTGTCCGCGGGGAGTGTTAAGTATTTGGTAATATATCCGGCGACTTATTAACCAAATTTAATCTTTATTGCTTGTAATACACCGGAAAAATCGATAAAATTTTTCGTTATATAAAACGTTACCCGCAAGGAGTCGAGAGAAGATGAACATGATCAAAGTATCGGCAAACTCACGGACTTCTGCCGTTGCTGGTGCCATCGCCGGTGTGATCCGTGAGCACAAACACGCGGAAGTACAGGCCATCGGCGCCGGTGCCGTCAACCAGGCCATGAAAGCCCTGGCCCTCGCCTCCGGATATCTGAAAGGGGATGGGATCACCGTCTCCTGCATTCCGCAATTTGTGGATGTGAGCGTTGGCGATCATGTGCGGACTGCCATCCGCCTCGTGATCGATCCTATATAGACTAATTTGTTATAATAGGCAAAGCAGTGCCGGGAAGAAGAATATCCCGGCACTGCTTGATTTAAGCTGAAAAAATCGTTATTTCATGGACCGCCTCGATGCCTTCGCTGGCATCCGGTGTTTGCTTGCCACGTTGAGCAGCTCACGTAGTGCCGGATCGGATAATTGCTTCGCGTCTGTAATGCGCACATGGCGGAGCAGCTTCCCTGTGCCTCCCAGCAATTTTTCAGGGTCAGGCAGCTCGGCGCCATACATAAAACCGATATTGATGTGGTCCCGGCTGACTGAAATATAACAGAAGTGCTCCGACATCTTCCTGGGCCCGACCCCATAGCCAATCACCCGCTGTCTGGGCCAGGGAACCTCGACAACTGCCGGATAGACACTCTGTATCAGGCTGCGCGCCTGCCTTGCCAGCGCGCGGGCTGGATGATTGGCGGTCGCAAGGATCTCTTCGAATCCATTGCTCATGTCTGCTCCTTTGTTGATAAGTCTACCGCTGCCAGATCGTTACACACGGGTACATCAATTCCACCTTGATGCCGGCCCCGGTCACAATTCCCTGGAACCCCTTCTGGATCTTATACAGGCCGAAGCAGTCTACACCGCCCAGCCGGCAGACCCGTTCCTGCCAGGTGGTCTGTTCGAAGCATCTCAATTCACAGTCTTTGATATCGAAGATCACGGCCAGGTCGAGTTCGACGGCTGCCTGCCAGTGATCGAGGGTGGTTCTGACTGCATGGTCTAGCTCGTGCTCGAAGTTATCTTCCTGTGGCAGGTCGACGATCAGACTCAGGTCGACGTCCGAATCCGGACGATCGCCTCCTGCCAGGCCGCGTGAGCCGTGCAGGACAATCCGTGAAACGCCCGGGTGAACCACCAGGTTCGCGTCGGTGAGCAGTTTGAGGGTCTGAGGAAGCGAGCTCGCAAAGGCTGGCTCAAAGGTCGTAATAAGGATCATGCGTTGTCCCCACCAGGGAAGACAGGTCGATCGCGATCGGTTAAATTCACAACAAGGGCCCTGCTGGCCCGGACGAGATTCTCCGGCGTGATCATGATCTCTTCTCCCCATTGCCCGGCGCCTGTGCCGAGGACAGGCTCATCCATCAGGCTTGCCTCCAGGAAGGAACGAAATCCTGTTGGCTGCCAGCCAAAGGCCGGGATGGAGCCGATGACATAGCCTGTTGTTACCTTCACAACATCCGCATCTGCCATCCTGATATTGCGCGAGCCAATTGCTTTCTTGAGATTCCCCGAGATGGCATTCTGGTCGCCGCCGAGCATGACCAGGACCCGCTCGCCCGTATCCACCTGGAAGATCAGCGTCTTCACTGCCTGGCGCTCCGAGAATCCGAGCGCATGGGCGACATTCGCGGCGCCTTTTTCGGTCTCTGGCGGGAAGCTTCTCGTCTCGTAGGGAATATTCCGTTCCCCCAGATAGGTGTGGGAAGAGAGTTTCATGGTTTTTGCAGTACTTCCTTTGCCCAGGCCTCGTGGGCGTTTTCGTCGGCTCCGAAGCCGGCTGCCAGGAGCAGGTCGCGCCAGTCCATGCGGGCTTCCTCGATGGCGCGTAATAACTTGTGAGGATTTCCCCTGCTGAGCTTGAGCGCGGCAAAGCGGATCCTCTCCATCTGCTTTTCGTCGGAGTCACTGCAGAAGGGCAGGTTGTTCCCGCACTCTTCCTCGAGCCAGAGGCAGGCTTCATTGACATCTGTGGGATCGAATAACGAGTCCACCAGCTGCCGGGTTCGTGGACTTAACCCTGGCGTCATGGGAGCCTTCCATTTCTACGGACGGTCAATTCACCGAACGCCCGGATGTGAATCTCATCACCCGATCCGAGTTTGTCGAAATCCACCTTTTTAAGGGAAACTAGAGGCAGTGGGGATGCATAGAGTTCCTCCGCCACAACGGAGGCCAGCGCAAAAAAGAAATCGACATCGGTCGTAACGATTGCCGCAGGCGCGGTCCCTGCACGGATCGCTTCGAGCAGGACGGCGGTGGTCGTCGAGGAGCCTCGCGTAAAGGGAATGGCCAGGACCCTGCCGATGGCGATGGAGCCGGAAAGTTCGTGGCGGCGATCGATGATCTCGCCGGTCTTCCAGTCATAGCCACCCCAGAACGAGAGCGGCTCCCGGCTGACCAGTGCCTCTCCCCGCGCCTCACCGGGAATGACGACCTTGCCCTGCAGGGTTATCCCATCCATGGCGACTCGTCCCGGACGATCCTGCCGGAGATGGCCGATTGCACACAATCCTCCAGGCTGCCGAACGTGATTTTCTTCCCCAGCAGGCCTGGAGAGTAATAAGCGAACTTTGCAGAATTGGTCATCAGATACTGGATCTCCTCAGGGAGCATCGGCGTGGTCAGGATGCAGGTGTCCACGGTGATCTGGGCGCCAAATTCCAGGATGGGGCGGAGCAATCCGGCCCGTTCGGCCAGCTGGGTCATGGCGCGGCTGGATGTCACCAGGAATTTTACATCCGGATGCTTTCGTTTTCCCTGGAGAAGCGGTGCGAGATGCCGGTACTCGGCCAGTGAAAAATGCGGGCTGCCCAGAACCACCATGTGCAGCCGGTCGCCGTCGGTGTGGGTAAGCTCTGTCCTCGATTGCCTCAGCGTTCCCATCGTGACATCCAGGATCTCCAGGGGCGATTTTCCATGAAAGGCCTGCTCCAGCCCGTGTGCTTCCGGTGTGACGCCTACCATGTGAAATAACGCCACGCCGCCGGAGGATGCCATCGCTGCACCCAGCGCCTTGAGCTGGTCGTCATCCGGCTTGACGGATATTCCATCGATGACGGGGATCTTTTCGAGCGATGCCTTGCCGACGAAGTTTCCCAGCACGGGATAAAAATCAGCGCGGCGCTGCAGGGACTCAGGGATATCGACCAGGCGGAAGAGCAGCTGTCCGGCCCGGTTCTCGGCCAGGTGCAGACCGATGGCGGGCGCCCGGCCGGTGATGGCGCAGCAGATATCGAAGAGGTCGGGATAGCGCTCGGTCCGTGCCCCAATGACCGAGTTGGCGAAGACGATGGCGTTCGACTCGCCCCAGGCGATCTGCTGTCCGAACGAGGGGCGCATTTCAGTCTGATAGGGGGCACAGGTCCAGGTTGGGATGGTGCCCATGCTCCGGTAGGCAGTCATCTGGCGAAAGGCCTGGCGCGCCCACCTGGAGGGGACCGCCCACTCCTGC
>DASUOS010000238.1:0-32508 GCA_036276515.1 Anaerolineales bacterium
AAACAAAATGCAGGTCAATGACTACATGAGTAGGGGATGTTCGACCCTTTATAATCCCTGTGGAACCGGCCCGGTGCGGCCGGTGTACCCTTCTAAACGACCTCTCCGGAGAGGCTTTATTGGATGAATCCACTTTAGTCCGCCACGCGGCCAACGGGGACGCGGCGGCCTGGGAATCGCTGATGGTGGCAAACCAGGAGGCGGTCTTCCGGCTCGCCTACCTCCTCCTGGGCGATCCTGACGATGCAGAAGATGTCGCCCAGGACTCCTTTCTGCGCGCCTGGAAGCATCTGAGGAGCTTCGACGTGGCGCGGCCTCTGCGCCCCTGGCTGTTGAGCATCACCGCCAACCTGGCGCGCAACCGCCGCCGGTCCGCGGGACGTTACTTCGCGGCATTGATGCGTGCCTTCCGTGATGAGCCCGTTTCGGATGGCATCGAAGAGAGAAGCGCGCAGAAATTCCAGGCAAGCGAGCTGTGGCAGGCCGTCCAGAAGCTGAACGTGCTCGACCAGCAGATCGTTTACCTGCGTTATTTTATGGACCTGCCTGTGGCTGAGACAGCAGAGATCTTGCAGGTCGCAGAAGGGACCGTCAAATCGAGGTTAAGCCGCGCCCTCGAGAAGCTGCGCGGCATCATCCAACAGGACTTTCCGGTCCTCTCCGAAGGACGCAAACCATGAACGAGATGGATTTCGAGACACAAGTGCAGACGATCGCCCGCGGAATGGAATACCCGCCCACACCCGACATCGCCGGAGCCGTGTCTTCGCGCCTGAGGGCCTCGACCCAGCCCCGCCTCGCAAACCGGGCCAGGACCCAGTCGCTGGTTTTTGCGTTGATCGTGCTGGTAAGCCTGATGCTTATCCCACCGGTGCGGGCGGCAGTGATCGAGTTTATTGAGATCGGCATCGTGCGCATCTTCCGCGCCAACCCTGCACCGGTCCCCGAGGAATTTCCGGCAACCATGTTCCCTCTGACCGCTGCCCCGTCGCCGACGTTGCCCGCGCTGATCCCCTTCCTCGAAGAACTGGCCGGGGAGACAACACTTGCAGAAGCACAGGCGGCCACGGGTTATCCCATTTTGCTTCCCGGCTACCCTGCTGACCTGGGCAAGCCGGACCGCGTGTTTATCCAGGATGCGGACGGTCCGATGACCTTCCTGGTCTGGATCGACCCTGAGCAGTCTACCCGCGTCCGGATGAGCCTGCATCTCATCCCGGCGGGAAGCTGGGCGATCAGCAAAATGGGGCCGGAGGTTGTGCAGGAGACCCAGGTCCATGGACAGTACGCGGTCTGGGCCGAGGGACCCTATCCGATCCGGCTGTTCAACGGCGATCTGCAGTTCCGGCGGATGGTCACCGGCCATGTGTTGATCTGGACGGAAGGGGAAGTCACCTATCGCCTCGAGACCGACGCCTCGCTCGAGGAAGCGATCCGTATCGCCGAATCGCTCGAGTAGGCACCCTGAGGATGGAACCGAACCTCTACAGGTGGTGTATGAAGAATGAATTCACCCACCAGAGGAGGTTCGCATGCTTTCCAGAATCCGTAATGCAGTGGGGCTGGCATGTCTGCTGGCTCTGATCATATCCATGGCTGTGCTTGCCAAGGGAGGGTTTTCCTTCCTCTCGATCAGCGGCCCCGGCATCGATGAAGACATTCGGGCTAGCGACCTGAAACTAACCGAAGATTTCTTCGCCTTTGCCGATTTTTACCGGGATAAGGTCGAGACCCCCAAGGATCCCGGTATGGGATATGAGATCAGTCGCTACTACATCGATGGCAAGCGCGAGATCCTGTTTGACCAGCTGCATTACTATCCGTCTACAGGCTTCGTATTCTACGATGGTATCGTGAACGGCGATTCTGAATACGATGGGGAATGGTATTCGGCCAACCCGGCCATCAAAACGGTATTCGAGAGTACGCTCGGTACTGCAGTGAGTGACCATGTGCAGCCTGTTCAGCAAATGGAAAAGCAGCAGCCTGCTGCCGGGCCGGTCAGGGAAGTGCTGCCTTCTGCCCCCATATTCCCATCCAATATTTGGATGCCTGTCACCATTCTGGCAGGCCTGCTGGCCCTGGCAGCCCTTGCTCTCAAGCTGCGCAAGACTGTTGTTCAATAAATAACCAACGTTTTATTCATGGAGGCTGATATGTTCCGTCACTTACGTAATGCCCTTGTGATCGCCCTGCTGATGTCACTCGTGTTGGCTGTCCCTGTTTTTGCGGGAGGCTGGGCGGTCATAACCCTGGATGAGCTGCCGACCGGCGTTGTGGCCGGAGAGCCGCTGACCATCGGCTTTACCGTCCTGCAGCACGGCAAAACACCGCTGACTGACCTGTCCCCGATCATCGTCGCCAACCTGCATAAGGATACGGAGTTCAAGATCATCGCCGAAGAGGAAGGAAAGCCGGGCCACTACACAGCGACGCTCACCTTTCCCAAGGAGGGGGAGTGGAGCTGGTCAATCCAGGCGTTCACCATGGACCAGAAAATGCCGATGCTGACGGTTGCGGCGCCTGCTGCTGCGGCAGCCAACCCGCCCGTTGTAATCGAAGAAACGGCCGCACCATTTGCCTCACCGATGATCCTGGTCAGCGCGGCTGTGCTGGCCCTGGGGCTGGCAGGCGCGGTGGTTGGCTATCGGCGTAAGAGCCGCCCGGCGCTGGCGCTGACGGCCTTATGCCTGCTGGCGGGAGTGATATTGTTGATCGCCGGGGCAGGCGCCCCATCGGAGGTCGAAGCACAAGCCAAATCGGAGGCCCTGTTGGAGAATGCTGAAGGTGAGGCGTCCCTCTCCCAGGTTGAGTATGGCAGACAACTATTCATTGCCAAGGGCTGCATTACCTGCCATGTCAACACCAGGGCGGCCAGCCAATCCGAGTACTGGACGATCGAGATGGGTGCAACGAACCTGTCTAATTTTTCGGCCAGCCCGGAAATCCTGTTCATCCGCCTGAAGGATCCATCGGCGGCGAAGTCCGATACGCAGATGCCAAACCTGGAATTGAAAAAGGAGGAGATCGAGGCATTGGTCGCTTTCATCAATTCCAGGTAAGCGAGTCCGGTTGCGAAATGGACAGCCCTGGAACGCGGCTGTCCATTTTTCGTTTAATCAACTACCATTGCGATACAATGGCAAGAGACAACCGGGAGGTGAACTCCATGCAAATTGATCTAAGCAAGATTGAAGTGATACACAATCCAAGTGCGAGCCGTTTCGAAACCAGGATCGGGGAATTTCCTGGCAAGCTTGATTACATTCTGGATGGGAAGAATTTCGTCATCACCCATGTGGGTGTCCACCCTGAATTACGAGGGCAGGGGGTGGCGGGGCGGATCGTGGAGGCAAGCCTTACCTATGCCCGCGAAAATTCACTGCGCGTGATCCCGATGTGTTCCTACGCCGCGGCCTACATCCGCCGGAATCCACAGCATGCCGAATTGATGAATCAATCCCGCAGTCAATGAAGGACGAGCTCCTTTTTCGCCTTGCCGTCCGTGAGGATGTTCCGGCGATCGTCCATCTGCTGGCAGATGATGACCTGGGAAGCCAGCGCGAGCGGGATGAAGATCCGCTGCGGCCATCCTATTATGCGGCGTTTGAAGATATCGATAAGGATTCCAACCATCAGCTGGTGGTTGCCGAAGCCAATGAGAGGGTGATCGGAACGCTGCACCTGATGTTCCTGCCTTCGATCAGTTTTCAGGGTAGCTTGCGTGCCCAGGTTGAATCCGTGCGTGTAGACAAAGAGTATAGAAATAGGGGGATTGGGCGTAAGATGATGTTATGGGCGATCGAGCGCGCCAGAGAACGCGGCGCCTATATCGTCCAATTGACAACCCACCTCACCCGAAAAGACGCCCACCGCTTCTACGAGCGGCTGGGGTTCAAAGGGTCCCATTTGGGGATGAAGCTGGATCTCAAATAAATCCCTTCGTGTACCTTCGTTACCCGCCTGCCCCCGTAGTTTGGGGGTCGTGGTAAATACAAAACGCGCTCCTCACGGAACGCGTTTTCAACAGTGGCGGGGACTCAAGCGCAGGATTCGACAGCGTCCCCTCCACGAGGCATGGGACCGAAAACAAAACACGTCCTCTCGGACGTGTTTGAGCGGGGAGGACAGGATTCGAACCTGCGACCGAGGATTTCGCCCCGGTAACCGCTTAGCAGGCGGCCCCATTCGACCACTCTGGCACCTCCCCAATTCGATTTCAGATTGACGATTTTGGATTTTAGATTGGCAATCGAAAATCATCAATCTGAAATCGTAAATCGTCTGGCGGAGGGAGTGGGATTCGAACCCACGTTGGTGTGACCCAAACATGTTTTCAAGACATGCGCCTTCGGCCGCTCGGCCATCCCTCCAATGGGTCCTGACATTACTCAGGAGGCGGACGTCATTTTACCATATCTAAAAGTGGAATCGAATACCGTTCTATATGAATTATGCATGATTCCCGCCTCAAATTCCGAATATCGACCAGACTTGGTATAATTCGCCTTCTACGAATTCCTGCGTTAGCAATACGCAGACTCGAAGCTTAGGCAAGGAGCAGGATGAAATACCATATCTGGACCGAAGGATGCCAGATGAACGTGGCCGATTCCCAGCGGGTCGGCTCGTCCCTCGAGCATCTGGGATATACCTTTACCGATAAAGCCGAGGAAGCGGACGTTATCGTTTTAAATACCTGTGTCGTACGGCAGTCTGCGGAAGACAAGGCGCTTGGACGGCTCTCGTCCCTGCTCCCGTTAAAACGGCAGAACCCCAACCTGGTCATCAACCTGATGGGCTGCCTGGTCGGTGTGCGCGGCGCGGACAAGCTCCGCCAGAAGCTGCCGTACGTGGACGTCTTCTCACCGCCATCCGACCCGGGACCCCTGGTTTCCTACCTCAGCCAGGGCGAGATCCGCTCGCTGGAGGATTCAGAGACCACCCGCCGCTTCCTGATGATGGATGATGAGCTCATCCTGCCGCAGCACGAGCGCGGGCAGCTGGTCAGCGCGCATGTGCCGGTTGTGTATGGCTGCTCGCATGCCTGCACCTTCTGCATCATCCCGTTCCGGCGCGGCATCGAGCGCAGCCGTCCCGTGGGTGATATTGCGGCCGAGATCCGCTCGCTGGCCGCGCAGGGCGTCAGGGAGATCACGCTCCTCGGTCAGATCGTGGACCGCTATGGCAAGGACATTCCCGACGGTCCCAACCTGGCGGGCTTACTGCGCGCGGTCCATGAAATCGAAGGTATCGAGCGCATCCGCTTCCTGACTTCCCACCCCAATTACTTTGGCGAAGACCTGATGGATGCGGTCGCGAGCCTTCGCAAAGTCATGCCGCACATCGAAGTGCCGATCCAGGCGGGTGATGACGAGGTGCTGGCCAACATGAAGCGCGGCTACACCCAGCAGGACTATCGCGATCTCGTCGAAACGATCCGCCGGAAGATCCCCGATTGTTCCATCGCCACCGACATCATCGTCGGGTTCCCCGGCGAGACCGAGGAACAGTTCATGGAGACCTACCGTGTCCTGGCCGACCTCAGGCTGGATGTAGCCCACCTGGCGCGCTACTCCTCCCGTGAAGGGACCGTTGCCACCCGTCGCATGGTAGACAATGTGAGCGACGAAGAGAAGATGCG
The DNA here is from genome assembly GCA_036276515.1 of Anaerolineales bacterium. Taxonomy (GTDB): domain Bacteria; phylum Chloroflexota; class Anaerolineae; order Anaerolineales; family Villigracilaceae; genus Defluviilinea. The sequence continues at coordinate 5,645 of DASUOS010000238.1, forward strand.
CCGCTTCCGCATGCTCGAGGAGCTGCAGGAACAGGTCGTGGCCGAGATCAACAAGAAATACCTCGGCGAGACGGTCGAAGTGCTGTTCGAAGAGAAGGTCAAGAACCGCTGGAAGGGACGCACGCCCACGAACAAGCTGGTCTTCGTCGAATCGGACGAAAACCTGAAGGGCAGGATCCTGCCGGTCACCATCACCTGGACGGGACCCTGGTCCATGCAGGCAAATCTGCAAAACCAGCCCGAATTGATCACTTTGTAGAGCGAGAATAATCTCGCTCTACTTTTTTGAGGGAGACTATGAATCGAATCCGCCCGCTTGCCATTTGCATCTTCCGGAAAAATGACCGTATCCTGGTGGCAGAAGGATATGACCCGGTTAAGAACGAACATTTCTATCGCCCGCTTGGAGGAGGCATCGAGTTTGGCGAATACAGCGAACAAACCATCCACAGGGAACTATGGGAGGAGATTGGCGCTGAAGTCTGTGAGTTGAAGTACCTCGGAACTCTGGAAAATGTCTATGTGTTCAACGGAACCCCTGGGCATGAGATCGTCCGGATCTACGATGGAGTGTTAAAGAATGCAGAGTTGTACGAGCTGCCCGAGATCATCGGACGGGAAATGAATATCGATGCCGCCTTCAGGGCAGTCTGGAAGCCTATCGATGAATTTGGCGCAGGGAAGTCCATCCTGTACCCGACCGGTCTTCTGGAACTGTTGAAATAACCATTCTGGAGAGGCGGGTTGACCAGGTGGGACAACGCTATAATCGCCTTGTAAAACGGGCATGTTCCCAATGAAGAGTAGCCAGCTCTTTTTCCCTTTTCTATCGTATGTGACCGGAGCGGCCATTGGTCTGTTCCTGATCCTGACTGTCACGTGGGCGGATATGGAGGCGGCGTCTTATGGGTTCAGCCGTCTTGCCGACTCCGGGCTTGGCGGTTTCAATTGTCCCGCCTGGATGACCCGGGAAGAGACGAGCAGGATCGCCTTGACTATTTCCAACCCAACGGATGGTCCCATTCGCCCGGCGGTCAGAACAATGATCAGCACACCACTTGCATATAACGAGTCTGTGGAGTATGTCCAGCTGGCGCCCGGAGAGTCGAAAAAGCTGGAATGGGAAGTCGGACCCGAGAATATCGACTTGAAGCACTTTATCTTGGCCAAGGCTGTTGTGTATGCCGCTTACCCTCTTCCGAGCCGGGAAACAACCTGTGGCATTTATATTCTCGACCTGCCCGGCCGTGGAAGGGTGATCCTGCCTGCTCTAATCGGTTTGAGTCTCCTCGGATTGGGCGGAGGCCTGTATGGGATCAGGAAGTGGGGACGTCTGAAGGGGTGGCTTGCGAAGAACAATCGCTCACTGACATTTCTGGCAGTCCTGGTGGGCCTGGGGCTCGTCGTCAGCCTGATGAGCGGATGGTTGCCGGGTGTGATTGTACTGGTCTTGGTTTTACTTGTGATCACGATCCAGGCAGGCTCCTATTCGATGAGTGAGCAGGGGAGGGGTTAATTGACAGCTCGATGCCGTCGACTCCTTCATGTCATGGTCGCGGTGCTGATCCTGGGGCTGACTCTATTTTCCATTAACCGCAATGACGTCCGTGCTGCTCCCGTCTTCACCACGAAAACGCTGCTCCTGTACGATGCTGCCTCGGGCGCCATCCCCAGTGCGCCGCTGATGGGGTTTCTCGATTTCCCTCAAAATACAGCTTCCTTAAGCTATAGCGATGGCACAACCGTCCTGGACACGACGGCAGCGGGCAGCGATACCTATGCCGGATGGGTAGCCACGGCAGCCGCTTCACCGGGCTTTCCCATCCTGGACAGCACAGCGGGTTTTCAGGTCTATTTCACCGTTCGGGTCGAAGATGAGACTCATACAAGCGATCACCGGGCCGGTTTCAGTTTTATCGTTCTCGGCCAGGATGGCAGAGGGATCGAGCTGGGCTTCTGGGAGGATCAGATTTGGGCGCAGGCTGACGACCGCACAGGTGGATTGTTTTCACGGGCTGAAAGTATTCCTTTTCCGGTATCTGCCGGTTTGACAGAGTACCAGGTGACGGTTATGGGGGATGTCTACTCATTGGCTGCCAATGGAGAAACGATCCTGACCGGCCCCCTGCGCGAGTACAGCGCCTTCAGCGGCTTTCCGGACCCCTACGAGACGCCCAATTTTCTCTTTCTGGGCGATAACACCACCTCCGCTCAGGCGCGGGCCCGGTTGCGTTTTGTTTCTATTCTTGGCACGGAACCTGTCGCGGCCAGCCCCACCGCGACGATCTCAACTACGCCGCCTGGTACTGAGCCTTCCATGCCACTACCAGGTACCTCCACTTCCATACCCTCACCAACTCCGGCTGGAACGGCAAGGGACTTATGTCCCTCCGGCTGGGTCTTTTTGATCGTCATGGCGGCAGCTGCATTTGTAACAAGGAAATACAGGAATGGATAAGGGCAGGCCAGTCCATCACTGAGTTCAAACGTTTCCCCGAATCGCTCCGTACTCTGATCCATCCTGTGGTGTTACATGTACAAACCACGAGGAGGAACACATGCCACAAGCGGGTTTACACGGACTGACGGGAATGGCCGCTCGCAGCATTGCAGGGAAACGGGAATGGCTGCCGCTGGGGATCATTCTGGGCACGATGCTGCCTGATATGGATAACGTAGCGGTCGCGGTCGCAACGCTGGCAGGAGCCGATCCCCATGGTTTGCACCGGACGTTTACACACAGTATCTTCTTTGCCCTGGCCGTTGCCCTGGTGTTTTATCTGATCAGCATGGTCCGCAGGCAGCCGCGCTGGAGCCACCTGGGCATTGGACTGGGGATCGGCGTCATCCTGCATATTCTGCTCGACCTGCTGGGATGGTTCAATGGGGTGTATATTTTGTGGCCCATCGACTATGAGCTCAATTTCTGGAGGAATGTACATCCTCCGGATTGGTTCATGACCTTCATGCAGCCGGCCGAACTGCTCATGTTCGCAGTCTATCTTTATATCCTGGGAATGTGGTCGCGCAGGTTTAACACGGATACCAACTACCAGGGAAAACTGCGCAACTGGATGCTTTTCGAGCTTGTGCTGTTTGTGATCTTCACACTGCTGGCATACATCATAACGACAGGATTCCTCACCGTTTTCGGTGCGTTTTACCTGTTCTCACTCTTCATGGTCTTCTTCGTGACGATTCGCATGCGGAAAACGGTGAATGCCGCATCCTGACGTAAGGGTAGAGACCCATCAGGATGAGTACTGCATCAAGCTTGGCGTCACTGATTGCTTTATGACAGGGTCTGTTCGATTGAATAGGGATACATAGCTTCACACAAAAATGGCAAGGGGGAGTAAAGTAAGGCCAGACTTCAAAAACACTCGATAAGGAGATAGGCCATGCGTTGGGAAGAATTGACAGGCGATCAATTTATGGAAGCTGTACAAAAAGCAGAAGGCGTCTGCCTGCTGCCGTTGTCGTGCATTGAAAGACACGGTCACCATCTGCCGCTGGCCACCGACATGTTCATTGGCCGGGAGGTCTGCAACCGCACTGCGGCCCTCGAGCCGGCGATCGTTTTCCCCGATTACATCTTCACCCAGATCCTGGAGGCACGCCATTACCCCGGCTGCATTGGCATCGACCCCGAGCTGACGATCCGCCTGCTCGAGAACGTCTGCCGGGAGATCGCCCGCAACGGGCTCAAGAAGATCGTCCTTGTCAATGCCCACGGCGGCAACGACTATTTGATGCATTACTTCACGCAGATCCAGCTGAAAAGTCCACGGGATTATGTCGTATACGTGGTCACGCCCGATTTCAGCCCGGAAGACGAAGCCATGATCAAGGCGCAGTGGGAAACAACTGTGGACGGCCACGCGGGAGAAAAGGAAACCAGCGCGATCCTTGCCATCCGACCCGATCTGGTCCAGAAGGATGCACTTCCTTCGGACAGGGAAGGCTATCCGCTTGACCGCCTCAAACCTCTCCGCGCTCTGGGTGTGGATGTGGGCATCTGGTGGTATGCCGATTATCCCAGTCACTATTGCGGGGATGGCATCCCGGCAACGGTGGAGAAAGGCAGCCACTGGCTGGACGCCCGCGCCCGCGCCTTTGCGAAAGCAGTCCGTGCCATCAAGGAGGACACCGAAACAAAACGCTTGCAGGATGAATTTTTCGGGAGGATCGATCAGAATTAAAGTGCTGCTATCGAAAGTATCTATTGGCAGGAGACGGGCTCGCCACCCAATTTGCTAACCAGGTCATCTACAAATCCCAACTCGCGCCGTTAATAGCTCATAAAGATGTTGCTGGTCATAGAGTACTCTCCTTGGCTCAACGCTACTTCACTGAACGAAACCCGGTGGATCGTATTTCGTTCCGCTCCCTTGGTCCTGCCAAAGGTTAAAAAAACCGGGGCAGGTCACTGACCTGCCCCGAACCATTTACCGAACCAAATTTCTCAGCACCGTATGAAGGATGCCTCCATTGCGGTAGTAATTCACTTCGACGTCGGTGTTGAGCTGGGCGATCACCTGGAACTCGACGATCGTATCGTCAAATCGTTTGGCCCTGACTGTCAATATCGACTTGGGAGCCATCGTATCGCTCAGGCCCTCGATGTCATACTTCTCATCCCCTTTAAGCCCGAGCGAGTCGGCATTCTGTCCGTCCATGAACTTCAGGGGCAGGATGCCCATGCCGACCAGGTTCGAGCGATGGATGCGCTCGAAGGATTCGGCGATGACTGCCTTCACGCCCTGGAGCAGCGGACCCTTGGCCGCCCAGTCGCGGCTGGAGCCGGTCCCATATTCCTTGCCCGCGATCACAATAACCGGGACACCGTCCTCCTGGTAGCGCATTGCCGCATCGAAGATGCTCATCTCGGTCCCTTCGGGGAAGTGCCTGGTCAGGTTGCCTTCCTTGGGGGAGACCAGCAGGTTCTTCAGGCGGATGTTGGCAAATGTTCCGCGTGCCATCACCCGGTCGTTGCCGCGCCGTGAGCCATACGAGTTGAAATCCCGCGGCTGGATGCCCAGGCTTTGCAGATATTTGCCGGCAGGGGAGTCGGCGGCGATATTGCCGGCAGGGGAGATGTGGTCGGTCGTGATCGAGTCGCCGAACAGTCCCAGGACACGCGCCGACTTGATATCGCTGACGCCGACAACATCAAGGTTCAAAGACTGGAAATAAGGCGGGTGGTGGATGTAGGTCGATTTCTCATCCCATTCATAGATCTCGCCGCCGGATACCTCGATCTCTTTCCACTGCTCGGATCCCTCGAACACGCTCGCATAGCGGTCTTCGAACATGCCAATATTCAGGCTGGCAGCGATGGTCTCGCTGATCTCCTGTTGTGTCGGCCAGATATCCCGCAAATAGACCGGACCGCTGTCGCCTTCGCCGAGCGGCTCCTTATCGAGATCGATGTCCACAGTGCCTGCCAGCGCGTAGGCGACCACGAGTGGAGGGGAGGCGAGGAAATTGGCCTTGACCAGCGGATGGACTCGTCCTTCGAAGTTGCGGTTGCCCGAAAGGACCGCCGCCGCAACCAGGTCATTGCCGGTGACAGCCTTCGCCACTTCACCGGGCAGCGGACCCGAGTTGCCAATGCAGGTCGTACATCCGTAGCCGACCACGTTGAATCCAAGCTGTGTCAGGGGATCGATGAGATTGGCATGTTTTAGATATTCGGTCACAACGCGCGATCCGGGCGCCAGGCTGGTCTTGACATAGGGTTTGACCTTCAGCCCCTTTTCGACGGCCTTCTTCGCCAGCAATCCCGCACCGACCATGACAGACGGGTTGGATGTATTGGTGCACGAAGTTATGGCCGCGATCACAACGGCGCCATGCGTCATGGTCATCGTTCCGCCGTTCGTGCCAAAGGTCGCTTTGGTAGTAAGCGCTTCCGGCTTGAGTTCGAAGCCACGCTCCTTGACCGGGGCAGACAGAGCTTTTTTGAACGTTTCCTTGAGCTCAGACATCGCCACACGGTCCTGGGGGCGTTTAGGTCCTGCCAGGGAGGGGACCACCGAATCAAGATCGAGCTCGAGCGTATCGGTGAATTCGGGGTCGGGTGTGTTCACTTCGCGGAAGAGTCCCTGGACACGCATGTAGGCTTCGGTGCGCTGGACGAGCGCTTCCGGACGCCCGGTGAGTCGCATGTAGCGGAGAGTTTCATTATCCACGGGGAAGAACCCGACCGTCGCGCCGTATTCGGGCGCCATGTTGGCGATCGTGGCCCGGTCGGTCAGCGGCATGCTGTTCAGGCCCTCGCCGTAGAATTCCACGAATTTATCCACAACGCCGCGGGCGCGGAGCATCTGGGTCACGGTCAGTACCAGGTCGGTAGCGGTGACGCCATCACGGAGTTTGCCATAGAGTTTGAAACCAATGACATCCGGCAGCAGCATGTCCATCGGCTGGCCGAGCATGACCGCCTCCGCTTCGATGCCGCCGACACCCCAGCCCAGAACACCGAGACCGTTGATCATGGTGGTATGCGAGTCGGTGCCTACCAGCGTGTCGGGGAGAGCCAGAGTGTCCCCGCCATTCTGCTTGGCCATGACCACATCGGCCAGATATTCCAGGTTGACCTGGTGCACGATGCCCGTCATCGGCGGGACAACACGGAAGTTGCTGAATGCTCTTTGTCCCCATTTCAGGAATTCATAGCGCTCGCGGTTGCGCTGGAACTCGATCTCGGTGTTCCTTGTCAGCGCGTCGGGGGTGGCGAAGAAGTCCACCTGGATGGAGTGGTCGATGACCAGGTCCACGGGCACGAGCGGATTGATCTTCTTCGGGTCACCGCCAAGACGGGCCACTGCGGAGCGCATCGCAGCCAGGTCCACGACCGCCGGGACTCCCGTGAAATCCTGCATGACGACCCGCGCCGGCAGAAATGGGATCCCGGGGCGTGCTCCCTGGGGTGTCCAGGCGGCGATGTTCTTGACATCGGCCTGGGTGATCTCGTTATTGTTACATTGGCGGAGGGCTGCCTCCAGCACGATACGGATCGAGAATGGAAGCCGCTGCAGGCTTGTCAGCCCCGCTTTTTCCAGTGCATCGAGGCGGTAGATGATATATTCCTTATCCCCAACGTTCAATACATCACGTGCGTTGAAAAAATCGTTCATACTGTCTCCTCTGGTGGTGTTGTCCCGGCTACCTGCTGGCTGTAGGATAGGCTACGGGTGGATCCACAGTCTTGCGACACTTGCGCGGGCATGCAAGTGCGGGCGAGAACACAAAGGAGCGCCTTTGCTATCCTTGCCGGTGTGGCGATTCTACATCTTAAGGTCCTTCTTCAACTGGTTTACTAATTCCACTTTTTCGTCCGGGGCCAGAAAGCCTGCCTCCGCGGCGGCCACAATACGCTGTCGCAGAGTGCTTTGCGGCATGTGCAGGTCTTCGCAGGCTGTGTAATACTCATGACTCAATGTGATCCGTGAGATGCTGGGATCATCGGTGTTGATCGTTACGTTGACGCCGGCTTCGAGCATACTCATCAGAGGGTGGGTATCGAGCGATTGGACCACACCCGATTGGTAATTGCTGGTCACACATACCTCGAAGGCAGTCCCGCGTTCACGCACCAGCGTCAGGGTGTCCTGGTCTTCCAGCACACGAACGCCGTGGCCGATCCGATCCGCACCGATCTCCTCGATGGCTTCCTTCACATTCACGGCCGGCCCCCATTCGCCCGCATGGATGGTGACATGCAGCCCGGCCTGTTTGGCTTCCTTAAAAATACCATAAAATGGCTCGGTTTTGAATTCGGCCTCGTTGCCGGCCAGGTCGAGGGCTACCAGCCCATCCTTGATGTGGGCGGCCGCCAGCCAGGCCACCTGCTCGGCCAATTCCGTGCTTTCATGACGGTTGACCGAGGCAATCAGACGAACGATCACATTATGTTTCTGCGCGGTTTCCCGGGCACTGGTCAATACCCAGTCGATCACATCGTGGAGCGGGAAGCGCTCCGCCCGGCTGAGAGCCACGGGTGTAAAACGCAGCTCCATATAGCGGACGTTATCTTTGGCAGCATCCTCCACGGCTTCGCGCGTGATGCGATGGATCACATCGGGCGAGCGATAGAACAGGCGCAGGGTATTGAATTTGGCAAGGAAATTCTGAAAGGTGAATTTGTCGGCATCCTGCACCTGCACCAGATTGCTTAAGCGCAGTACGTCGGCAGGGATGGTGATGCCATGCTGGCGGGCAACGTCGACCATCGTATCCAGTCGCAGCGACCCCTCGAGATGGCGATGGAGCTCAACTTTGGGCAGAGCGCGGTACGTGTGAAGGGATGCGGTGACTCGTTCGGTGGCCATACGGGTAAGGGTTAGTGGCGTCGCCTTTTCTTCTTCCTGCTGCCATCATCTGGTACGGTCTGTGTGGGTGATACGGGGGCATCCACCGTTTCCACAGGGGTGATCTCGATGGGTTTGGGGCGATAGGCAAACACTCTGCTGATCACCAACCCTCGGATGTCTTCCACCAGCTGTGAGAACATTTCAGACGCCCGTCCTTTATATTGTACCAGCGGGTCTCGCTGTGCGTAAGCCTCCAGGCTGATCGAAACGCGCAGGGCTTCGATGCGGGTCAGGTACTCCACCCACAGCTCGGAAGTCGCGCCCAGCAGCAGCTGTCTGTGGACTTCGTTCAGGACATACCCGCCGATCGACTCGATCAGCGCCTCTCGATCCGATTCACCCAGGCCGGTCACCGGCTCGTTCAGCCGCTCCTCCCCGAAGGCCCGTTTGGCGGCTTCGCCGAAATCGGCCAGCTTCTGGGCATTGGCAGACAGTCGTGCATATTCGCGTTCGCCCCAGGCCATTTGCAGGGCCTCCTGTGCCTCTTCCAGATGGGTCAGTACATTCTCGATCACCTGGTCTGATTCCAGCCCATCGAGAAGTTGGGCGATCAAAAAGACGTAGCTGAAGCGGTGGAACACCTGGCGCACCTGGCGATGGGTCTTCTGGTCGAACATCGTGCGGGCGGCCTGCGGGAGGGTGAGGAGAAGCTGGAGCTTCGAGGTGTCTTTTAATCCCTGTCCTGAGTGCTGCGCGATCGAAGGATCGCGCGCCACCAGGTTGTCGATATCGCGGCCGATCTGTCCATTGACACCGACCAGGCGCTCGCGACGGCTGGTCAGAGCATTCTCGGCTGCCTCCAGGATCTTGTCGGTCGCGTCATCCCAGTCGGCGATCTCGAACTTTTCACCGATCGGTTCGCCGAACCGGTTCTGCACCGCGGAGATGACGCGCGAGGCATATACCGCAGTCAGGTTACCCTCGACCAGTTTTTGGATGCTTTCCTTGGCTTCCTCAGGGTCTTCTCCCAACGTGCGCATCTGCTCACCAGTAAGCTTGAGGGGCAGGCCCACCAGCGCGCTGATCTCTTCGACCATCTTCTGCGGGCGCGGCAGCGAGGCATCATCTATATCGCGCAGGCCTTCGAAGTAGGCATCCAGCGAATCGCTCCGGGAAGCGATCTGGGCTTCCAGGCTTTGCTCGGTATTCTCGAGCAGGCTTTCGATGGCGCGCAGGTGATGCTCATTCTCCAGCTCGATCGCCCGGGTGACCAGCTCGAGCGCGGCCTGGCGGAAGTCGGGTTTATCTTGAAGCTCTTTGAGCAGCAGGGCCAGGCCAAAGCTGGGGAAGAGCCGCTCGCCCGCCATAAACGCCGGCTGGATCTGTTCGAGCCAGGCGATTAGCTTCCACGGACCCTCCTCGTCGGCGAGTCCCGTTTCGACGCGCTGCCGGACTTCGAGCTCCAGCATTTCAGAAATATCGTCGCTCAGGTCTTCCTTGACGAAGATGCGGTCGCGCTGCCCGTAGATCTGGGCGCGCTGGTTGTTGAGCACGTCATCATATTCGAGCAGATGCTTGCGTACATCCGAGTTGGCGCCCTCGATCCGGTGCTGCGACTGCTCGATCACATTGCCGACCAGCCGCACCTCGAGTGGCAGTGAGTCGTCCACCCGCAGGCGTTCCATCAGGCTGCTGACCTGCGACCCGCCCTGGATGCGCATCAAATCATCCTGCAGGGACAGGTAAAAACGTGACGAGCCCGGGTCGCCCTGGCGGGCGGCGCGACCGCGCAGCTGGTTGTCGATGCGCCGCGCTTCGTGCCGCTCCGAGCCAATGACATGCAGACCGCCCAGTTCCTTAACGCGTTCCATGTCTTCGAAATACTGGAGGAACAGCTTTACCTCGGCATCGTAAATGCCGTAGTTGGATGGGTCGACATTCTTCAGAGCCGCCCGGCGTTCCTCCTGGGTCATATCAAAAGGATTTTCATAGCCCGCCCTGCCGAGCACGCGGTTGACGGCGGTAATCACCTCTTCGGCAAGCTCACCGCCGAGCTTGATATCCACGCCGCGGCCGGCCATGTTGGTGGCAATCGTCACCGCGCCGAACGCGCCCGCCCCGGCGATGATCTGCGACTCTTCCGTATGCTTGCGGGCATTCAGAACCTGGTGCGGAACGCCGCCCTGGATGACCTTCTTGAGCCGCTCCACATCCCGGTCCTCCAGCCGCAGGAGCTCGAGGATCACGGGCAGGTTGGACGGGTCTTCCAGGTTGATGTTCGTGATCCCAAACGGCTGGATAAACTTCCTCAGTGAATCAGGCGTGACCTTTTCCAGCGGCTCGTTGAACTGCTGCAGCTCGGGGATCAGCCTGCCGTCCTCCTCGCGCTTGTTGGCATCCATCCATACCCGGCGGACGAGCGCAATCTGCAGCAGGCGCCGGACAGAGTCGGCTTTGAGCCGATTCGAAAGCAGCTCCGAGGAATCCACAGATGTTGTTCCCACCAGCATGGGCCGCCCGCGCACATGCTCGCGTACGATCTCCATCACGATCGAGCGCAGCTTGGCTTCAACCGTCTTATAGATGACATCGGGATAATCCTTGCGGCGGTAGAAGATGGGTGCCTGGGAAGAATCGTCGCGTTTCGCAAAATAGAAATAGGAATACCCGTCCTCATCCTTGGCTTTGATCTCCACCAGCGGGGCATCCTTGCCAAATGCCTGGTACTCCAGATGGGGCGGGATCGGTACGACTTCCAGCTTATAGATCCTGCTGAATTCCTCTGCCTCGGTGATCGCCGTACCGGTCATGCCGGCCAGCTTCTTATACATGCGGAAATAGTTCTGCAGGGTGATGGTGGCGTAGGTTACGTTCTCGGGCTCGATCTTCACGCCCTCTTTTGCTTCCACGGCCTGGTGCAGACCATCGCTCCAGCGGCGTCCGGGCATCAGGCGTCCGGTGAACTCGTCCACGATCACCACTTTGCCCGCCTGGACCAGGTAATCCTTGTTGCGCTTGAAAACATACTGGGCGCGCATCGCCTGTTCGAGATAGCCTCTCAGGCGAGCCTGTTCCGGGGTTACATCCTCCGGCCGGTCCGGGTCCATCAGCGGCTGGCCCAGCAGCTGCTCCGCATGCGCCAGGCCCACTTCGGTGAGAGACACGTTGCGATCCTTCTCGTTGATCTCATAATCCTCAGGACGCAGCTGCTTCACAACCTGAGACATTTTGCCGTACCATTCCAGGTCGCCTGACGAGGGACCTGAAATAATGAGGGGGGTGCGCGCTTCGTCGATCAGCACATTATCCACCTCGTCGATAATGGCGTAATGATGGCCGCGCTGGACACGGTCGCTCAGGCGCATGGTCATGTTGTCACGCAGGTAATCAAATCCGAATTCCGAGTTGGTGCCGTACGTAATGTCACATTCGTAAGCCAGGTGGCGGTCCACCAGGCGCAGGTGTCTCTGGTCCTCGTGCGGCGACTCGCGCTCGAAATCGACAATGAAGGCCTTCTTGCCATTTTCGGTGGCAGCGGCCATCTGCAGCACCCCGACCGAAAGCCCCAGCATGTGGAAGATCGGCGCCATCCAGCGCGCGTCACGCCGTGCCAGGTAATCGTTGACCGTGATCAGGTGGACTCCCTTATCCAGCAGCGCGTTGAGATACATGGGCAGGGTGCCGACGAGCGTCTTTCCCTCGCCGGTCCGCATCTCGGCGATAGCGCCGCGGTGCAGGGCGATCCCGCCGATCAGCTGGACATCATAGTGGCGCTGGCCGATCATCCGCTTGGACGCTTCGCGCACCGCCGCATACGCCTCAGGCAGGATTTCCTCAAGCGCATCCTGCTGGAGCCTGAAATGCTCGCCTTCCTCCAGTCCTTCCGTATTCCCCACAGAGGCAGCGATGCGCTTTCGGAATTCATCGGTCTTTGCCCGCAGCGCCTCATCGCTCAAGGCTTCGAACTCAGCCTCGAGCGCGTTGATCTGGCGGGCGAGACCGCTGTATTGTTCAATGGTTTTTTTGTTGGGGTCGCCCCCAAAAATCTTTACAAAGTTTTTCAGCATGATGTACCTTCTCAGGCAAAAAATTATACTGCTTCCCGGTTTAATTCCGTATGGCTCTTTCCGTGGAAAGTGTCCGGAGCGATAAGCTGCTTACCTGCGCTCCCTGCAACGGGCAGATCGTGCGGGCTGCGCGGTTAGGCTCACGATATCAGGCACTTCCATTTCAAAGGTCCTAGTGTAGCACGAGAGTGTTAGTAAAACATAAATGGGAGGCATAACTGCCTCCCATTTCTCCAGGGCTTATTCGGATCTTGCTCTATCTATTCTTTCCTCGGCCAGGATTACTCTGCTGCTCGTCGCTATTATTGTTTTCGCTGACATCATTTCCCGGTTCCCTCGTCCGCTCGGGTTTGGGTGTCAGACCATACTGGTTGCCGTTGTTGGTGTTGGTATTGTTATTGCCGGGATTCGGCGTCGACACCGATGAATTTGTGGTGCTTGCGCTGTCTTCTCCATCCTCCCGTTGTGTGGCTTCAGCGGCAAATACCACCGTGGGTGTACCTGACGGTGTTGCGGTCTCCGTGATTGTCCCTGTTACAGCGATTAGGGGAGTGGATGTGAAGTCCAGTGCCGGTAAGGGCGATGCGGCTGCGGGCGCTTCGGTCACCATTTCTACCCGGGGCGAATTCGAAATGGACTGGAAGAAATCCGACACTTTATCGCGGTAAAAATAAGCCACGGCTCCTGCTTCGGCGATAATGGCCACGACCAGCAAAGCCTCCACCAGTGTCCCCGCAGCGGGAGCGGAACTCGCTCCGCCTCCGTTCTTGAAGGTAGTCTTCAATCCCATCGCCAGACCCGCGGCACCGCCGATCTCTGCCACCTGTTTCAGGTACCCCTGGCGGCGCGAGACCAGCATTTCCTGTGGATACACCCCATTGGAATCCTTCAGTTTTTTAAGCAGGTGTATGACATCGACGTCTTTGGGATTGTATTCCATTCGTGTTACCAGTTCTCTTCAAGCTGAAGACCCAGGGCCTTTCTCAACTTGGCGATGCCTCGGTTCTGTATAACCTTGATGTTGTTGACTTCCTTACCGATAATTTCCGCAGTCTCTTTGAGGCTGAAATCCTCCAGAAAGCGGAGAATAATCACGTGCCGCTGGTCATCGGTCAGCTCGGTGTTCATCGCCGAGATCAGGGCTTCCATCATCACCCGCTCTTCGATCTGGGTCTGGGTGGGCGTGAAACGTCCCTTTTCATAGGTGCCCACGGCGATCTCGAGCGGCGCATTGTGCTGGTTGTCTCGTGAGCGGTCCACCACCAGGTGGTAGGCTGTCTGATACAAATAAGAACGAAGGTTCGTTCTTGGACCTTTTCCGCCCGCAAATTGTTCCAGCAGCTGGGCAAACACATCGCCGACAATGTTATCTGCCACGATCGGGTCATGGCATAGTCGCAGAGTATATTTATAGATGGCAGGCGCGTACTGATCAAAGATGGCGGTGAGCGCCTCTTCGTCGAGTTTTTGAGCCGCTTTGAGGAGAGCGATTCCATCCGTCATGGGGATCTGCTTCCATTTTTATCCTGCTCTGTATACAGGACGCTAAAGAATTCAAAAAAGTTACTTAATAGCATGAGATTTGAGGGACTCTCCCGTGTGATTATAAACCGGTTTGTTTTTCAACCTTTCATAACTCTCCTGCCGAATATGCAAGGTCACCGGCAGGATTTTGGTTATCCAGGGGGATTGTAACAAATTCCCTGCCTATAGAGTCTATTTTGTGTGGAAATTGTTATAATTTGCGAAGGAGTGTGATGCATGTTTACATTCGAAGGAACTGACCGCCGTAAGGAAGAGGAACGCGTCCGCCAGGAGGGGCGCCTCCCACCGGGGCAGGCGCTGACCTTTAAGTTTCCGGTCCTGCACTACGGGCCGGTGCCTCATTTTAATGCTGCAACCTGGGATTTTCGCATCTGGGGCCTGGTAGAGGCAGAGAAGCGCTGGACCTGGGATGAGTTAAACCAGCTGCCCCGTACCCGCATCCAGATGGATATTCACTGTGTCACCCGCTGGAGCAAATTCGACACGGTCTGGGAGGGTATTTCGGTCAAAACCATGGTCGAAAATGGCCTTTTCAAGATCAAGCCTGAAGCCACGCATGTGATGCAGCACGCCGAATACGGGTTTACCGTGAACCTGCCGCTGGAGGTGGTCCTGCAGGAAAATTTCCTGCTCGCCACTCACTTCAACGGCGAGCCGATCTCCCCCGATCATGGATACCCCTTGCGCGGTGTGGTGGGTCACCTCCCCAGCCAGAAGAACCTCGAGACCCCCTATTTATGGAAGGGCGCGAAATGGGTGCGCTCCCTCGAATTCATGCCGCGTGACCGGCGCGGGTTCTGGGAACAGGCAGGCTACCACAACCGCGCGGATGTATGGCGCGAGGAACGATTTGGATAAAAAATAAAGACGTGGCATGCCACGTCTTTATTTTTTATTAGGGACGCTCGCCCAGAGTGACAGGAACGTCAAGTGTCTGCCCATCACGCAGGACGGTGAGAGTCACTGTTTCTCCGGGCGCCTTGTTTGTGACCAGGTAGCTCAAAAGCTGGTCGAAATTGTTAACCGGCACGCCATCGATGGCAGTGATCACATCGCCGCCGGCATTCACTGTGGGAAGGCTGGTTGGGGTTGTGCCGCCGCGGATACCCGCCTGGTCGGCCGGGCCGCCTTCGGTCACAGTGGCGACATACGCGCCGGTGTACGTGTTGAGCCCCAGCGCCTCGATCTCGGCCAGGGTAAGATCATCGCGGGAGGAGATGCCCAGGTATGGATATTCGTAACTGCCGTCTTCAATCAAACCCTGTGCAACACGCTTTGCGAGATTGATCGAGATCGAAAAGCCAACCCCGGAGTTGACCGCATTGCCAGTGATCTCGTTGACATTTTCAGTGCGGATGGACTGGTTGACACCGACAACTTCACCATTCATGTTGAAGAGCGGACCGCCCGAGTTGCCGGGGTTGATGGCCGCGTCGGTCTGGATGATGTCGGCGGTGCTGAAGAAACCGCCTTCCGGGGATGCATGGGCGAACTGGGTGCGGCCCAGCCCGGAGACAATGCCGACGGTCATCGTTCCGTTCAGGCCGAACGGGTTGCCGATCGCCACGACAGACTGGCCCACCTGCAGCTGGCTGGAATCACCGATTGCCAGCGGATAGATCTGGTCGGTGGGCGCTTCCACCTTGACCACCGCGATATCGGCATCCACATCCGCGCCGATCACCGTTCCATAAGCCTTATAACCGGAGGTGAAAGCCACCTCCACTTCACTGGCCCCATCCACGACATGCTGGTTGGTGATGATGTGGCCATTGCTGTCAAAGACAAATCCAGAGCCCTGGCTCCTGCCTGTATTTAAGGAAACCACCCCGGGAATCACCTGGGCATACAGAGCCACCAGCCGCTCCTCATTCTCCGATGGGTTGGTCAGTTCCGGCAGCATGGGAGGAGATACCGGGTTTGCCGGGGCAGATGTCGGTTGTGCCAGAGTCGGGAGAGCAGTCGTCTGGCATGCCAGGGAAGCCAGGATCAAAATCGAGAGTATAAGT
Organism: Anaerolineales bacterium; assembly: GCA_036276515.1. Classification (GTDB taxonomy): domain Bacteria; phylum Chloroflexota; class Anaerolineae; order Anaerolineales; family Villigracilaceae; genus Defluviilinea. Next base: position 21,584 of record DASUOS010000238.1, read on the forward strand.
AAAACGCGTTTCATTTATCCTTCCTAGAACTTAAGCCGTGAGGCTTCATCCAGCAATTCACGTTGTTTTGCTGAAAGATATTTGGGGATTTGAACTTTCAAACGAACGTACAGATCCCCTTTTTGATCCGGGTTCTTCACGTTCGGCATGCCGCGGCCAGCCAGCCGGAAGACCTGCTCTGGCTGTGTCCCGGCAGGGACGTTCAGCTTGATCCTGCCATCCAGGGTTTCCACTTCGGCCTCGCCACCAAGAATGGCCGTGAACACATTGACGGTGGCCGTCGTATGCAGATCATTGCCGCGTCGCTCGAAGCGGCTGTCCTCCTTCACATCGATGATCAGGTACAGGTCGGTCCCGTTCGGACCACCGCCTGCCACACGAACCTTGGAGCCTGTCCGAACGCCGGGCGGGATGCGGACCTGTTTCTGTTTGCCGTTGTTCTGGAGGACGCGCGTGGTGCCTTTATAGGCCTCCTCCATGGTGATATCGAGTGCCTGCTGGTACCCCTGTGAACGGGCGCGGGCAGCCTGTTCTTCCCGCATGCCGAAGATGGTGCGGAAGAAATCGGAGAAGCCGCCTCCACCTGCCCCGCCAAACATTTCCTCCAGGTCCTCATAGTTTACGCGCGCACCGCCGGGAAAGCCGCCAACGTAGTCGTTCCAGTTGAAATCGCCAGGTGCGCCGCGCCGCTGCCAGTTCGAGTAATCGCTGCCGACGCGGTCATAGACGCTGCGCTTCTGGGGATCGCTCAGGACCTGGTAGGCCTCATTGATCTCCTTGAAACGTTCCTCAGCCTGCTTATTGTCGGGGTTTCGATCCGGGTGATGTTGTTTTGCCAGGTCGCGATAGGCCTTGCGTATCTCCTCTTCGCTGGCTTTGCGTTCCACACCCAGGATTTTGTAGTAGTCCTTATAGTCCATGAACAATATTGTCACACTCTGCAAAATGCTAGTCAAGCACACAACCGGAGGTTTAACACAACTCTAATCCATTAATGGTCCTTAACCGGCAACTCTGGCAGGTCGATACTACCTCTTGAAGGTTGGAATATGAAAGTCTGCTGTTTCTTACGTGGAAAAGCGGGCTTTTACAACTTCTTCAAACGATCTTCACAAGGTTTTCAGCAGATACAAATCCCCGCGTTCGAAGCCCCGCTCCCGATAGTATTCCCGCGTGCCCACAGCCGAGATGACCGCCAGGCGCTGGAAGCCATGGTCCCTGGCAACCGACTCGGCTTCGGCCAGCAGGCGTGTGCCCAGGCCGGCATGCTGTGCCGCCCCTTTTTTCTCCGCACCGACTGGCAGGGATTGTCCATAGACGTGTACTTCACGGATCAGGGCTGCGCCTTCCAGGTCGCGGATGCCTGTCTCAGGTGATGCCTGGCCCGGCAGCGACAGGCGGACAAAGCCTGCCAGCCTGTTCTCCGGCGTGACAAAGGAGATGAAATGCTCCTCGGCCGCACCCGCGGGATAGACCAGGTCCTCCAGCCGCAGCGCCTCTGCCTGGACAGGTTTGCCGCGCACCTCGCGGCAGCGCACACACTGGCAGTATGTGCCGCGGCGTTTCATCTCGTCATGGATATCCTGCCGCAGACTGGTGCGCCGGTTGCCTTCGACCACGTTTGTGGAAGGAATATCGCGGATGACCCGGTTGACACGACAGTAGCCCGGGATCGTCGGTTTGACGTCGGCGATCAGGTCGATGAGCTGCTCAGTGGTGTAAGGGTGGAATTCGCCGCGCTGCCAGTATTCATATAATTCGGCGTTGGCCAGAAGCTGGTTGGGATAGATCTTGATCTCATCCGGGCACAGACCGTCCCACAGGCGGGCGAAATCCTGGCGGTCCGAGCCGGGCGTGGCGCCGAGCAGGTTCGGCATCCAGTGCAGGACAACTTTGAACCCGGCCGCCCGCAGCAGAGCGACGGCGCGGCGTGTGCATTCGACGTCATGCCCGCGCTTGTTGATCTCGAGGATGTGATCGTCGAGGCTTTGCGCGCCCATCTGGACCTTCGTGACACCCAGGTGGCGCAGCCAGCGAATCTCCTCCGCATTGATTTCGTCAGGGCGTGTTTCGATCACGAGTCCCACGTTGCGATGGCCGGCTGTTTCGTTGATGGCATGCGCCTGCGCAAGATCCACTTCGATCTTTTCAGTGTACAGCTGATCCCGATCATTGATCTCGTTCATTGCATCGAAACAGCGCTTGATGAACCATTCCTGGTAATCGCGGCGGTACGAGGACCACGTCCCGCCGAGGATGAGCAGCTCGATCTTCTCGGTGGGATGTCCGACCGATTTCAACTGGTCGATCCGGGAGCGGACTTGCGCGTACGGGTCGAACTGGTGCTCGAGCCCGCGCATCGCCCCGGGCTCGTCGGGCAGGTAGGACTTGGGCATGCGCACGTCGGTGGGGCAGAAGATGCATTTACCGGGACACGGATAGGGCTTGGTCAGGACCGTGACAGTGGTCACGCCCGAGAGTGTGCGCATCGGCTTCATGCGGATCCGCTCGAGCAGGCGGGCGTCCTCCTCCAGCTCCCCGGCGGCGACCATCTCATTATAGATTGACACCAGCATGGATTTGTTCAAGTACCCGCCGCCCCCGATCGGGTGGCTGCGCAGGGTCTTGGTTACATCGCGCCCGCGGCGAATCTCCTCGAGCACGGTGCGTGCGAGGTCCTTTTTATCGGGTGTGAGCAGGTGCGTTGCGCGCCAGCGTTCCTGTCGTTCAGAGTGCATAGTCATTGGGGTGAAAATTATACCGTTATAATCGCCTCATGGACGCGGTCATTGCCGCACGCTTAGTTGAGATTAATCGAGAGTTCTATACGCGTTTTGGCGCTCTGTTTTCGGCGACGCGGCACCGCCTCCAGCCCGGTGTGCGACGCGTGCTCGACAGCCTGACAGGTGACGAATCGATCCTGGACCTGGGCTGTGGAAATGGCGAGTTGGCCCGCGAACTCGCAAGGCGCGGTCATCGCGGACCCTACCTGGGCGTGGACTTCAGTGCACCGCTGCTGAAGGAGGCGGAGTTCGATGGGGCAGGTTTTTCCGCCAGATTTATGCAAGTGGATTTGACACAGCTTTCAACACTCAGCGGTCAGCTCTCGCTTTCCGGTGGCTGGTCGCTGATCACGGCGTTTGCCGTCATGCATCACATTCCGTCTACTGAGATGCGTTTGGAGCTCCTGCGAGCTGTGCGCCGTCTGTTATCCGGAGGTGGAACGTTTATTTTCTCCAACTGGCAGTTCCTGAACAGTGAAAAACTGAGAGCCAGGATCCAGGATTGGTCCAAAGCGGGTCTTTCGAGTGAGGCCGTGGACCCCGGCGATCATCTGCTCGACTGGCGCAGCGGGGGAGAGGGGTTGCGTTATGTCCATCACTTCAGCGAAGAGGAATTGTCCGTGCTGGCAGATGCGGCCGGTTTCACGATCCGTGAGACGTTTTATTCCGATGGCGAGGGTGGGAAGTTAGGGAACTACCAGGTGTGGCAGATCGACTCTAAACGCTGATCGCCACCCGATCACGGCCTTTATGTTTGGCGATATATAAAGCCTGGTCGGCACGGGCAACCAGGGCTTCCAGGTGGGTGGTGTTTCCATCCTTCATCGCCACGCCGATGCTGACCGTAACGTTTAATTCTCCATCCGCAACTTTGAACGGGAGTTCTGTTGTAGATAAGCGTAAGCGTTCTGCCACCTGGACAGCGGTATCGCGGTCTGTTTCCGGCAGCAGGATGATGAATTCCTCGCCGCCATAACGGCCCACCAGATCTATTTCCCGGATGGAAGTCCGGCAGCGTCTGGCAAATTCCTGCAACACCTGGTCTCCGGTCTGGTGGCCATACGTATCGTTGATCTTTTTGAAGTGATCGATGTCCAGCATCATGCAGGAGAACGGGCGCTCCATGCGCTGGGCGCGGGAGAATTCGATCCGTCCCAGCTCGAAGACACTCCGCCGGTTCTGCAGGCGCGTCAACGGATCGGTAAGAGCCAGGTCTTGGACCTCCTGAAACAGGCGAGCCCGTTCCAAAGAGATGCCTACCTGTTTGGCAAAGATCGATAGGATCGGAAGGTCTGACCGGGTAATGCCTTCTCCCCAGACCCACAGGATACCCAGCAGGTTCTCCTCAAAGGCAAGCGGCAGCCGCAGCGGTTCCATCTTTTCGCCGACACCGATCGCCCGCAATAAAGCTGCTACACCGGCCGGGTCGATCCGCGTAAACAGGTTGTTGATCTCCTCCTCAGGATGCTCCAAAACAGCCGGGCGAAGCATATCCTCTGTTTGCAGAAGCGACAGAATCCTGGTACGCGGGAAGGTATAGTGGATCAGCGGATAGCCCAGCCCATCTTCCACAATGGCAAGCTGCTTCGGCTCCATGGACGTGTAATTGATGGTAAAGGATTGCATCTCATCACTGTACGAGGCCAGGATACACGTCAGGCCAATTTTCGCCAGCTCCTTGCCGAGTTCCCGAATGATCTCTTCGGGACTCAGGGAGCGTTCCACCTGGGTCGTGATCTGTGCGATGGAATAGATGAGATCGTTGGAATGGGCCAGCTGGTCGAGCCACTTGCGTTCTGCCTGGGCACGGCGAAGCTGCTCGATAGCGGTTGCAAGCTGGCCTGCAAGGGTGACGAGCAGGCGCTCATCGTCTGCAGTAAATGCATCCTGCTTCGTGCTTTCGGCATTGATCACACCCAATATATTTTCCTTGAATTTAATGGGCACACAAAGTTCGGATAGGGTGCTGGCATCCATCTCGATGTACAGCTCGGTGAATCTTACATTTCCAATGCGCTGCGGCTGTCCGGTCAGCGCGACCTGGCCGCTAATCCCGGCCCCGAGAGCCAGCTCTTTCAGGTCCATTTTCGTAGAGTTATAGAACCTGTACGATGGATGAGGGCGAATGACGCTGGCATTTTTATCCAGCAGGAGGATCCCAAAATTATCCAGGAACAGGTTGTTGCCGATGATCCCCGTCACGCGCTCGATCAGTTCATCCTCATTGTCAGCACCGATGGAGGTCAGGGCGACATCGTGTAGCGCCTTTAACCGGCGCAACTGTTTTCGTTCCTCCTCCAGCAACTGGGACTTGGATACAACCAATGCCAACTGCTCGGCAACCACCTCGGCCTGGGAAATGTACTTTTCAGTGAATGAACGCTCTTTGCTGTATCCTAGAATGATCGCACCCAGTTTATGACGCTGAGTGATCAAAGGGATGGCGAGCATGGAACGGCTGGGGAACGTAGCAGCCAATGCTGCACTCACGTAAGGCGAATCATGGACATTGGGGATGGCGAGGGGATGTTTGGCTTTCATGGCAGAGCTGGCGGGCGTGGCTTCGCCCGGCTCCACCCGCATATGAGGATAAACATCCGACATCGATCCATAAGCTGTGTAGGGAATCGGTACACCCAGGGTGTTGTCCCAGAAGCTAAGGAAGACATCATCCGCAGAAAAAAGCCTGGCAATCTGTTCGGTCAAAATGTCGAGGGTGGCTGGGAGGCTGTCGGCTTCCAGGGCCATTGCCGTGATCCCGTTTAGTTTCTCCAGAAAAGCCGTATGAAGTTCACGTTCCCTTTCGAATTGTTCGAGCTTTGTCAGGATCTCCTGGCGGTCGCGTGTAACGGTTGACAGCCGCCCGAAGATAATGGCGATGACAAACAGGGAAAACGCACCGGCCAGGTTACCGGGATTTCGTACCAGGATATCCATACGATAACCTTCCGCGGCCAGTAAATAACTGTTTGCCAGGGTGGAGAGGAACGCCACGAGCATCCCGCCTTTGATCCCATAATACCAGCTGGCGCCAATCACAGGAAAAATAGCCAGGGATGCAACTCCGATCACTGCCCAGTCATGAAGGTAGAAAAAGGCTGCCACATACAGGACAAAAATGAGCGCGACGATAACGTTCGGCGAGATTCGATAGTGCGGGTGGGCTAGCCTGTTCATTGCGTGTGGACAAGAGTATCGTTATTAGAATTCGTTCGGGAAAGATGGATCCAATATCTGACTTCCCTGAATTCGATTTTATTCGCTAACTCTATGAAAAAAGATTACAAAATTGAAACACTCCCCTAACAATTTTGCATGCAATTTGCGTTCTTTTTCCGCATCTACGCATCCACGTTGTTGGGGTTCATGATGTACTGCCACCAGTTGTTATGGATACCGTTTCTCCGGCCGGAGGTCCGTGGCAGATGATTGAGCCACCAGCGGTGATGCTGACGGATATCTCCATTGCCCCAGTCACTGGCTGTGACCGCCCGTTTTACTCCCATGAAGTTGGGGAAGTTGTACAGCCAGTCATCGCACTCGCTGAGGACTGTGGAGGGATTGTTCCAGTCGTAGTCCCGATCACTGTTCGGTGCAAAATGGACGTTGCCCAGGGCTGCATTCCCAGGATTGATTTTGTCATAGCGGCAAAAGCGCTCCCAGAGGTTATCGGCGCCTTTCAGCCTCTCGAATGTTTTGTGCATGATCGATTCGACGCGGTGGCCCAGGTTTTCGAGCATCTCGCCGACACCGCGTTCATAGGAAAAGCCCATGATGACAAATCGCCGCCCGGAGGCCTCCGTATGCTTCAGGGGAGGCGCATTGCACCAGAAGGCCCCGGGTCCAGCCATGATCGATTCGTAGAAACCAGCATGCGGGAAATTGAAGATCCAGACTTCATCGATCTCATCCCGGGCCACCCGCTCCAGCAGGCCGAACTGCCGGATGATCGCATAGTAGTCCGCCTCCTGGGGCAGATAGGGACGTCGAATGCCGCGCACCACATCCAGGTAGGTGTCCGGGTCGTAGACGAAGCCATCCACCTTGGCCGGGAAGGCATCGACGTCGATGCGCTGGACGATCTGGTAACGGACGAGCCCGCCGCTCACCAGCAGCACATCAGATATGTATCCTTCGGACAGCTCCTGCACATTGTTCCAGCGCATGTACCGGGACAGCTTTGTACGGGTTGTCCGGTCCATGGTGGGCTCATAGACGATGAGCAGCGTACGGACAACAGTCGGTTCAGGCGGTTCGGTCTCGCTATCCGGGATCGCTGCCGGTCGAAACGAAGTTCGCCGCCGAATGGATGAAAACAGAGAGTCGAAGATCGACACAAGGTTCCTGTTCTGCTCGAAGGGTCATGAAGGAATGGCGTGATGGGCTGTGTAAATTACGGGAGGTTGGTGGCGAAGTAAACCTGGTTGCCAAGGGCGAGATACAGCACGTAGTTCGGACTGACCGCCATGGCCGTGACCGGACCTGCCTGGAAAGGATTGGCGTCACCTGCGTACCCGGTCACCTGGTTCTGCAGTTCAAGCGAGCGGGGCGACAGCCGGTAGACCATGCGGCGCTCGGAGTCGAGCAGCAGGACCACCGGATTGGGCGGGTTGGTCAGGGTCATCTGGGTGAAGTGCGCCTGGGCAAAGATATCCAGGTCGCGGTGGGCGGGGTAATTATCGATGCGCGAGGCCGGGTCCTGGCAGCGGGTGGGCGTTTCGGAGATGCGGCTGAACGTACAGCTGGTCAGGTGCCCATCGGCGTGCAGCATGTACAGATCGTCCCCGCTCACGGCCATGTCGATGGCATTGTCGATGTTGGGGATCTGGTTGCCGAAGTAAAAGTAGGGTGGATCGATGAAGCTACTGTCTTTACCAACGAAAACCCAGACTGCCCGTGAGGCAGCATCCAGCACATACAGGTTGCCGTTATCCAGAGCGAGGGCGGTGATCCGTCCCCAGTTGGTGTTGGGCAGGGGCGGGAGAGGACGGGCCTGGGGCACCTGGCCCGGTGCGCAGTACAGCAGATTTCCGCTGGCGTCGATCCCAAGCACGGTGGCGCCCGCGGTGTTGATCTTGGGCAGGGCCAGGATGTCCACAAGCATGCCGACCTGGTAGCCCGCATAGGTGCCAGGCTCGCACTTGAAGGTGTTGTCGAGGGCCAGGCTGCGCCCGGTGAACGAAGCATGCAGGATACTGCCGCGCTCGGCGTCGAGCATGTAGAGCTCGCTCTCGCTGGCAGCCAGGCGGCTGATCTGCGCCGTACTGCCGAGTCCACTGGTGAAGGCAGGGATGAATTCGAGGCGTACTACACCCATCAGCTTGTCGTAATTGGCCTGGGCGTCGGCGCGCAGGGCGCGCGACTCCTCGGTCTCACGGTAGGTGTGGGCTTTTTCGAGCGTCGACAGGACGTTTTCCCAGGCGATGCGCTGCAGCACCGGGTCGGTTTCGCTGGTCGCCTGGGCGCGATAGTTGAATGCCTGCTGGTACAGCTCGGTATACTGCACGCTCTGCCCGAAGCGCAGGTACACGACCGAGGCGATGGTGACAACCAGGATGGGGATGACCACCGCAATGAAAACCATGATATAGGTGGGCGCACTGCCGGATGCCTGGCCGGCCGCCGCGCCGGGGAGCAGGCGCGGGATGAATCTCTGCATGGAGGATCCCATGCGCTCCGTCAGACCCCGCCAGAGCCTGATTCCAGCGACCAAGACCTTTGCCATCTGGCGGGTCGCTTCCGCATGAGCGTTAGAGCGGGCTCGCCTTGCCACCCGGCTCTCGACCACGACTGGCTCTTCAATCATCTCCGGCTCTTCTTCCTCTTCCACCGGGGCTGGGATCGGCGGCGCCGGGACAGGCTCCACGGACCTTGTGCGCGGGATGGATGGAGGAAAACTCCGCGAGGGGGATGAAATGATCTCCTGGTTGAGCGGTGCAAGGGGAGGTTCCGGCTGGGGCGGGATGGCATATGCCGATGGCTGGACCATATGGGCGGCAAAATCTGCCAGGGCATCGACCTGTTCCTCGCTGACCGCCTGGTGCTCCACAACGGGTTCCATAGGCTGGGGCGCGGTCGTCTGCGGGGCCGGCGCTGTCTCTCCAACGGGAGCAGGTGCCGGCTGGCTGCGAAGCGGACGGGCTGTCCCCACCTCCGGCCGCAGGATGGTGATCGTCCCATGCCCGCTGTGGGCCTGGATCAGTGCAGCGTTCAGATCGCCCGGGGTCATCGTCAGTTTGCGGTAGCTGGCCTCGAGCGAGGCCGGTGGACGCTCGTTCAAAAGATCGGCTTCCCAATCCTTTGGGAATTTTCCGCACAGAGTCAGCAGGTCCTGGGTGTGCAATTCCACCTGCGAAAAATAGGATTGGATACTCTGGCCGGAGCCCAATCCCTTGCCCGAGAGCGCCGGGTCATGGATATGGCGCGATTTCCCGTCACTCACCCAGACTGCATGCGCCGGTCCGCTGAGCAGTAATGTGCATTGCTCGTTGCGGATCACCGCCAGAACCAGGGTGCCAAGCGCCTGGAGACCGCGGCCGCTGGTGGACAGATTGCGCTCGAGCAGGGCGGTATTGATGTTCTCGGCAGCCTTCCGCATGGCCGCGGTAAGCGAGCCGGCCGTCTGGTGGAACGTTGCGGCGGTATTCTTGAGCAGGTCATGCAGCTCGAAAGCCGAGAGGGTGGCGTTTCCATATACCATGAGATACACGATCAGGGTATCGTGCTCGCGCCCGCGCGCAGCTCTGCGCGGCGGGGTGAGGGCCATCAGGCCCGGCAGTTCCGGCGCTTCCTGCCCGTTGACTCTGTGAATGGGGAGAATGTTTAAGTCGAAAGTAGCCACAGCGTAAGAATGAACAAAAGGTTGCTATCATTATACTGGTAAAATTTCGGTGTGGGATGATGGACCGTAGACCAAAGACAATGGACCGAGGATAAAACTCATTCATGGAATTTCATGTGCATCAGGATTTTTCGGAATTTTCCGAAGCGGAGTGGAATGATCTTGTCCAGCAAAGTATCATAGATACACCTTTTTCACGCTATGAATACTTAAGCGAGTGGTGGAAAACGCTGGGCGGCGGGGAGTGGCCTGTAGGGGCAGACGGCCGTCCGCCTGGGCTCATTCTGGTCTCGGCCAGGGAGAACGGGCAGCTCGTGGGCCTCGCACCGCTCTTTCTTACGGAGTACGACGGTCAAAACCCTTTGATGCTGGTGGGCAGCATCGAGATCTCCGACTATCTCGATCTGATCGTTCGCGAGCCAGACCTGCCGCGCTTCCTCTCCGGGTTACTGGACTTTCTCGCCTCGTCCGACGCCGGGAACTGGTCTGCCCTCGACTGGTATAACCTGCCCGATTCCTCTCCCACCCTGGCGGCCCTCAAAGCCGAATCCGAGCGCCGCGGCTGGGCCTACCAGGAGGAGATCTACCATCCCACCCCGCGCATTCCCTTAAATGGATCATTCGAAGATTACCTCGCCCGGATCGATAAAAAACAGCGCCACGAGATCCGCCGCAAGATGCGCCGCGCTGCCGAAAGCGAAAAACAGGTACGCTTTCGCATTGTGAATGGAACGGAGGATATCGACTCTGAAATCAATGCCTTCTTCGACCTGATGGTCCAGGACCCTCAAAAGGCGGAATTCCTCCATCCGGCCATGCGCGAGCAGATGACAGCCACTCTGCGGAACGCACACGCACGCGGCTATCTCTGGCTCGCCTTCCTGGAAGTGGACGGGGCCAAGACCGCCGCCTCGCTCAACTTCGATTACAGGAACAAATTGTGGGGCTACAATTCCGGGGTCAGCAGTGAGCACAGGGAGCTTTCTCCAGGCTGGGTGCTGCTGGCCCACACCATCCAGTGGTGCGCCGAGAACGGGCGCTATGAATTCGATTTCATGCGCGGCGATGAGGAATACAAGTATCGCTTTGGAGGGGTGAACAGGTTTGTGATGAGGGCAAAGGCGATACGGCCAGCGCCGTAACGACTGGAATGTGTGTATCATCAAGTGAATTGGAGGCAGTATGCGCGAACTAACCAGTGAGATCCTCGAGCTGATCCGCCGCACATCGTCCAGCCTGCCGAAGGATGTGGAGGAGCGGCTGCAGGCAGCTATCGAAAAGGAGGAGCCGGGCTCGGCGGC
>DASUOS010000239.1:0-19798 GCA_036276515.1 Anaerolineales bacterium
ATGTACACGAACGATCCTAACGATCCCGAATCTGGGGACTCGCTTCCGCTCGGAGGGATCAAGTCGGATCTTGTCCCTCTCGACGGGGATACGGCCTGGGTGACAGGCACGGTCTACGCGCCGGGGGAAGTGTATCTGCACCGAACCGCGGATGGTGGACGCACATGGGTCCCCGCCACGGTGCCATTGCCGGACAATGCCCGGAATTTCGAATTGGGTATCGAAGACGATCAGATGAAGTTCGTCTCGGGAACTCACGGGTTCTTTGCCTTGCGAATGTCAGGCGAGTCGACGCTGACCATTGTCTACGTGACAGAGGATGCCGGAAATACGTGGACGCCGATGCCAGCCGTAATCGAAGGCGCGGGACCGTCGGTCTTCCTCTCGGAGCAGGAGGCCGTCCTGTATAACGGCGAGCAGTTTTACGTCACGCGCGACGCGGCCCGCACCTGGAGCAAGATTTCGCCGGATATCGTCTTCGATGAAGCTTTTGTCGGCATGGAGTTTGTGAACCCGCTCTCCGGCTGGGTGATCATGATGGATCCGTCCAATCACAAATCCCTGTACCGGACACACGATGGAGGTGCAACATGGCTGCCCGTCATACCCTGATCCTTTTATTTACGGTCTTATTGATCGGTTGCCGTCCCGCCACGCCCACCCCGACCGCTGCTCCCGTGAACGAAGCGACAGCTACCCCTGCCGCGCCGGCCCCCACACCGAATGAGCAGGCCATGTCCATACGCGATGCAGAATATCAGCTCGGCCTGCCCGATTCTCTGCAGGTCATTCAGCTGGCTGAGGGAAAATTCGAGCGTGGCACACCCGGCGGCGCGGACTTTGTTTCCGTGCAGCTGACCGATTTCGCCGCAGCAGGCGACCTGGACGGCGATGGCTCGGACGAAGTCGCCGCCCTGGTCTCGGAGAATTATGGGGGAACAGGCGTGTTCGTATTCCTGGTCGTGTATTCCAACGTAAACGGACAGCCTGCCTACCTGACCTCTGCCATTGTGGATGACCGCCCGCTGTTGAATGCCTTATCGATCGAGGACAACGAAGTGTTCCTCGACGCAACGATCCATGGACCCGACGAGCCGATGTGCTGTCCCACCCTGCGAACGACGCGCCACTACCGGCTGGTCAACAACCAGCTCGACATGACCGATTTCACCACCTTCACCCCCGATGGTGCGCCGCGCACGATCACCATCGAAGCCCCGGTAAACGGCACCGAAGTGTTCAGCACCGTTCAAGTGAGGGGAAATGTGGCGATCGCGCCGTTCGAGAACAACCTGACCTACAGCATCAAGGATGTCGGCGGTGTGGAGCTGTACCGCGGGGCGCTCCAGGTCACGTCGCCGGATCTTGGCGCACCCGGCACATTCGAGGCGACAATTCCCCTGGGGAACATCCTCTCGACGGCGGTGATCATCCTGGAAGTGCAGGATGTCAGCGCGGCAGATGGATCCCTGCTGGCCATGGATTCGGTCGAATTGGTTGTAAAATAACCTGTAGGGTAGGGCAGTTGCCCTATCCTACAGGCAAATTATTCGTATCTGGAGGAAACCATGCCCAACCTAGTGCGTGACTGGATGTCGAGCCCTGTTGTCGTCGTCGATCCCGATTCAAGCGTGAAATATGCCCTGACACTGATGCGCCGCCGCAAGATCCACAGTGTGGTGGTAGCCATGTCTGATAAAAATCCCCAATACGGAATCGTTACGTCAACAGATATTCGTGACAAAATTGCTGCAGCGGGCAGAAATCCTGCCGAAACGACAGTACGTGAGATCATGTCGGGCCCGATTGTCACCGGGAACCCTGATTGGACGTTGATGCAGTGCTCACAGGTGATGCAGGAGAAGCATATTCATCACCTGCCGATCGCCGATGAAAGTGGAGCCCTGATCGGCTTGATCAGTGCCACGGATATTTTTATGGCCGTCGAAGAAATTGGCTGGACCGAGGAAGATTAACCTGCAGGGGCGAGAGAACCTCGCCCCTGATTTTTTATGTCCAAACACAAATACTATGTCGTCTGGAAGGGACGCAAACCGGGTATTTATTCCTCCTGGTCGGAAGCGGAGAAACAGGTCAAGGGCGCGGTCGGCGCAGAGTACAAGGCGTTTGGCTCCCTTCAGGAGGCAGAGACCGCTTTCCGGTCTACGTACGATTCGTACAGGGGCAAATCCGCCTCCCTCGGCAAATGGAAAACGGCCGGCGTCCAGCCTCTTCTGCCCTCCATCTGTGTAGATGCCGCCTGCAGCGGATCGCCCGGCGCTCTGGAATATCGGGGTGTATTCACCGAATCCGGTGACGAGATCTTTCACCACGGGCCGTACCCGGAAGGGACGAACAATGTCGGCGAATTTCTGGCGATCGTCCATGCCCTGTCCTGGATGAAGAAACACCGCTCGCCGCTGCCCGTCTACTCCGATTCGGAAAATGGGATCTCCTGGGTCTACGCCGGGAGGTGCAAGACACAGTTAAAGCGGACGGCCAGGAATGTGCCTTTGTTCGAGCTGATTCACAGCGCAGAACAGTGGCTGGCGGAAAATAAAGTGGACAAAGGCGCCGTTCTGAAATGGGATACCGTCAAGTGGGGCGAGATACCCGCCGATTTTGGACGAAAGTAAGAGGGTAAACAGGTACACAAGGAAACATGTATACCTGTATACCTCTCTACTTGTTTACCTCTCTCCCGATCTACGTGTATACTCCATCCCATGAAAACAGCCCTGATCCTGATCGATTTCCAAAAAGATTATTTCCCCGGCGGAAAACATCCCCTGGTCGATGCGCTGGAAGCTGCGAAGAATGCCTACATGCTGCTGCAGTGCTTCCGCGAGCATAATGGCTACCATGTCCATACACAGCATATATCGAAGGAGCCCGGCGCGCCATTTTTCATTTCCGGCGACCGCGGCACCGACATCCACGATTCGGTTGCGCACTTCGAAGGCGAGCCCATCGTCTACAAGCACACCCCGAATGCCTTCCTGAACACAGAGCTGCTGGGACTGTTGAAGGGCCAGGGAATCAAGCGCCTGGTCATCTGCGGCATGGCCACCCATCTGGCCGTGGAAGCCACCGCCCGCGCCGCCTCCGAGCTGGGATTCCAGGTCATCGTGGCGGAAGATGCCTGCGCCATGCGCGATCTTCAATCTGGCGATACCACTGTCCCTGCCGATCAGGTACACAAGGCGTCTATGGCCACTTTGAAATCCTATTGTAAAGTGATGAAGAGCGAAGCCATCCTCGCCACCCTCGCCGCCGAGATGGTAATGTAATTCCGCGGCGAACTCAGTAAAATCCAAAATCGTAAATCCAAAATCTAAAATCTAAAATCTAAAATCTAAAACCCCATGACCACTCTCGATCCCGAAAAACAAAAACTGGCAAAACAATATGCGCGCATCCGCCGCCGCTTGTGGTTGGTGGACACGGTCTTCAGCGCGGTCTATGCCCTGCTCTGGCTGTTCCTGGGCTGGGCCACTTCCCTGCGTAACTGGCTGAGCTCGTTTACCGATAACCAGTGGCTGATGGTCGCTCTCTTTATCGCTGTTTTTGGCGGTATCTATGCCCTGATCAACCTGCCCCTCAGCTACTACAGCGGCTTCGTCCTGCCGCATCGTTTCGATCAATCCAACCAGACCTTCCGCGACTGGGTGATCGATCAGCTCAAGGGACTGGCGATCGGCCTGCCCCTCAGCCTGTTTCTGCTCGAGCTGCTCTACCTGGCCCTGCGAGTTACCGGTGACCTGTGGTGGCTGTGGGCGGCAGGCGGCATGCTCCTATTTACCGTGTTGTTGTCCAACCTTGCCCCGATCCTGATCATGCCGCTATTTAACAAATATGTCCCACTGGGTGAGGAGCACAAGGAACTGGCCGACCGCCTGCTCGAGCTGGCCCGCCGCGCCAATACCAAAGTGCGCGGGGTGTTCAAGTTCGATATGTCCAGGCGGACCAAGGCCGCCAACGCCGCGCTGACCGGCATCGGCAACACCCGCCGCATCGTCCTGGGCGATACACTCATCAACGAGTTTTCCACCGATGAGATCGAAACGGTCCTGGCTCACGAGCTGGGACACCACGTCCACCGCGATATCCCCTTTTTGATCGCGTTTGGCACGCTCTCCACCACGCTGAGTTTGTATCTTGCCTCGCTGGCGCTGGATTGGGCGGTGGGCTACTTTGGTTTCTCCGGCCCTGCGGATATCGCCGCTTTTCCCGCCCTGGGATTGATCTTCGGGGCCTATGGCCTGCTCACCATGCCTCTCGAAAACGCCATATCCCGCTGGCGGGAGAACATGGCCGACGATTATGCCTTGGCATCAACCGGAAAGAAGGAAGCATTTGCCTCGGCCTTCACACGCCTGGCCAACCAGAACCTGGGAGAAGTCGACCCCGAGATGTGGGTGGTCTGGCTGTTCTATTCGCATCCCCCGCTGGGCGAGCGCATCGCCAAAGCCAATAACTGGAAGATGTAAAGCACAAGTCCCTGACGTCAAACATCAGGGACTTGTTGTTTTGATCCTTCGTTCCTTTTCCAGAGGGTAAATGCCAGCCAGACGCCGATCGCCAGGATTACCAGTCCCAGCAGGAGCCCGCTCATGTTGTTCAGGAAATCGCTGACTGCCTCCCACTGCGTCCCGAATAGATAACCCAGGCCGCCATAGCCAAAGATCCAGATCGCTTCGCCGGTCAGATCGTAGAAGAAAAAGCGCCGGAAGGTCAGCCCGCCGCCGCCCGAAATAAGGTTGACCGGTACGGCCAGGCCGGTAATCAGGAATCGCGACAGAAAGACCGACATCCCGCCCCAGCGTTGGAAAAAATCCTGGGCTTTGTGCCATCTGTCCGAATGGCCGAAGCGGCGTTGGACGGGCTCGCGGGCATAATACCCCATCCCGTAGCTCAGGCAGTCGCCCAGTACCACGCAGGTCAGCGCGACCATTCCGGTCGTAGGCCAGGGCAGAAATCCCTGCCTGCAGAAGGCACCCACAGCGATGACGATGAACGTGCCGGGAAATGGTACGCCCAATGCCCCCAGGAAGACCACAGCTCCCAGAAACGGCGCTCCGTAGTTGATCACTTGTGTGAGTAAAAAATCGGACATGAAACGTTTTTACGGCGCGGGTTCTGTGGGTGGCTCCTCAGGTGTGATGTGCTGCAGGACGACCGTTTTGACCTTGGTTTCCACAATCCCCGGCGTTTCGGGAAAATATTGTGAATTCAATTGTGTCAGGCTTTTGATCTCGTTCCCCCGCCGAGGAATATCGAGCGCCTCATAGAACTCGGACGAGGGAATGTTATACATCCTGGCAATGAACGGGATGGTCATCCAGTCACGGATCAGCTCTGCGTCGGCGGCATCGGGTATCGCTTCCATGAGAACATCCTGAGGTGGGGGCTGGCCCCGGACCTCCCGCCAGGCGTAATAGGCCCGGACACCAAACAGAGCGACCACGATGAGTCCAATGCCGATCAGGCTGAGGACCAGGAAGCGCACTCGTTTCGGGGTCACGTCAATCCTGCCACTCCAGCTCGAACTCGCCGATGGAGATCGTGTCGCCCTCCTGCACGCCTGCCTGGCGCAGCGCCTCCTCCACGCCCAGTGTTGCCATGATCTTCTGGAAGCGGCGAACAGACCCATCATGCTGCCAGTACGTCATAGACGCTGCCCGCTCGATGGCGGTTCCGGAAACACGCCATTCCTGCCCTCCTTCGCGGGTCACTACGAACTCACGCGGGTCTTCCTTGGGCTTGTAGACCGGCAGCGGCAGCTCCAGTTCTTCGAGCGGCGGAGTGTCCTGCAGCGTCTGGTAGGCCCGGACCAGCAGTTCGCGTGTGTTGGTGCGCGCCAGGGCAGAGATGGTCATCAACTCTACTTTAAGTTTCTTGAATTTTTTCTGGATATCGCCGAGCTTTTCCTGCACGTCGGGCTGGTCGATCTTGTTGAGGGCCACGATCTGCGGCTTTTTCGCCAGGTTCGGGTCGAAGAGCGAGAGCTCGGAGTTGATCTGGCTGTAATCGGCAACCGGATCCTCTGAGAGTCCGTCCAGCAGATGGACCAGGACCCTTGTCCGCTGGATGTGGCGCAAAAAGTCATGACCGAGTCCCGCCCCTTGAGCGGCGCCTTCGATCAGGCCCGGGATGTCCGCCAGCACAACGGTTGTGTCGTCATCGATATTTGCAACACCCAGGTTTGGCTCCAGGGTAGTGAAGGGGTAGGGCGCGATCTTTGGCCGGGCGTTGGTCAGCATGGAGAGCAGGGTCGATTTGCCCGCGTTCGGGACGCCGATCAGCCCGATGTCGGCGATCAGCTTCAGCTCCAGCCGGACGCGTCTTTCCTCCGCCGGTGCGCCCTTTTCGGCAGTACGCGGCACCTGGTTGCGAGAGGTGGCAAAGTGCTGATTCCCGCGCCCGCCGCGCCCACCTTTACAGATGGTCAACTGCTGGCCCGCATCCGTCAGGTCGCCGATCAGCTCGTTCGTTTCCGCGTCAAAGATCACCGTCCCGGGTGGGACGTACAAAATAAGGTCCTTGCCATAGCGGCCTGACATCTGGGAGGGGCCGCCTTTGATTCCGTCTTCTGCACGGAACTTCTGGTTCTGTCGGAATGAGGAAAGCGTATTCAGCGTATTCTTCACTTCGAAGATCACATCGCCGCCCTTGCCGCCATCGCCCCCGTCGGGGCCGCCCTGTGGCACGAACTTTTCGCGGCGGAAATGTACCATCCCGTCGCCGCCTTTGCCGGACTTTACATGGATTTCAACCTGGTCTATGAACATGAACTCATTATAAACCGTCTGTTACTTTCATCACTGTTTATCGCCGGGGGAATTGTATAGAATGAATGCGGAGATAGAAAACGTGACAATTTGGCCACAGTTGGCTGGAACAAATTGGAACAAAGGAGCGTTCGAGTATCAGGGGTGATGTGTGCTTTTATCGGGTCGGTATTCTCATGTTCATAAAGATCTATTTTGTAGGACTTGTCATATAGACAACAGCTCTTCGAGATAAAATTACAAAAGATAATGGGTGCCTAAAATGATTCCAATACTTAATGAAAGGAAAACGTCATGAACATTCGTAGAAAGCAATTGAGTCGGGTTCAGGGGCTTATCAACATACTGATGGCTCTTGGACTGGTTAGCATGCTGCTGGGGCCGGGAGGAACGGTGCAGGCTCAGGAGGAACTTCCTGCAGCTCCTCTGGCTCATCAACTCCAGTGGAGCGACCTGGGAACTGCCGAACGGACCTTTGAAGTGAACGGGGAAGCGGTCACACTCTCTGGAACTGCCTACGTGCCCAGCCAGGCGTTCAACCTGGAGTCTTCAGAGGATGTCTCTGCCTTTTACGCCACACCAAATCTGGAGAAGCTGGGATGGAAATACATCAGCACCGCACCTGCCTCAAATGGTGTTGTTTCCGTTTACTTTCACTCAGATGGCGTCTACGCATTGGTGGAGCTTGTGGAATGCGGTGATGAGATGCCGGCTACCTGTGTGACGGTTTGGGAGAGCACTGTGAGCGACATTGTTCCTGCCCCGGCTGGTGAGGAAAGAGCTGAGGCACAGGCACTTGGTACGCTCGGCAAGAGCTCGCCTGCAAACGGGGCAACGGGCGTCAATACCAACCTCAACATCAGCTGGACATCTTATACGGGAACAAACCTGAACCGCTACCGTTACTGCATCGATGAGAGCAATAATTCGCAGTGTGATGCCTCCGGTGGCTGGACAGCGGTCTTTGGCAGAACGAACACCGATGTCAGTGGTTTAGAGCCCAATACCAGGTACTACTGGCAGGTACAGGCAGTTTTGAGCGACACGACCAAAGTTGATGCGAATAGTGGATCCTGGTGGTCTTTTACCACAAGATCGGAGACGGTCCCCGGCTCATTTGCCAAAACCGTACCTGCCAATGGAGCAGGTGGTCAATCGATTACCCCAACACTTGCATGGCAAGCCAACTCCCGTGCCACCAGCTATGAATATTGTGTGGATACGATTAACAACAATGTATGTGACGGTACCTGGGTCAGCACTACCAGTACCTATGCAACCATCCAGAGCGGTATCAATATCAATGTCGTTTATTATTGGCAAGTACGGGCGGTCAATAGCGGCGGCAAAGTCGAGGCGAATGGTGGAACCTGGTATGCGTTTGCTACGGCGGCGGCTCCCACAAATGATAAGGTAGATACTGCCCTGACTGCTTCTATTCCCTACGAAAGCTTTGTCAATACAACCACTGCCACGCTTGATACCGGTACAGTCAATGCCTGTAGCCCCGCACTGGGACTTGCATCAGTCTGGTACAAATATACAGCTACTTCCAACCGCAAGATCTACATCGATACCTTTGGAACACCGTACAATACATTTATCGCTGTCTGGACCAGGAATCTCGATGGTTCATTGAATCCAGTCACTTGTGTCGATGATTCGCACGGGACACAGCAAACTATAGTGAATTTGGCAGTGTCAAGTGGCACGACGTACTATATCCAGGTTGCGCAGCGGAATGCATCCGCTCCTATAACAACCCCTGGTGGAGACCTATACTTCCACATCACAAGCTTTGGGGATGTACCCGGGATAAGCCCCTACTGGAAGTCAATTGAAGGATTTTATGCAGCCGGGCTCAGTGGTGGTTGCTCCACAAGTCCCGAACTCTATTTTTGTCCAGCCATGCCTGTGGACAGAGCCCAGATGGCAGTCTTCCTCCTGCGCGCCAAGCACGGTTCCAACTATGTTCCCCCTGCCGTGGGAGGCACAACCGGGTTCACGGATGTGCCAACCGATCATTGGGCAGCAGCATGGATTAAGCAATTGGCAGCCGAAGGAATCACCGCTGGTTGTGGATCAGGTTTGTTTTGCCCCAATCAGCCTGTGGACAGAGCCCAGATGGCAGTCTTCCTCCTGCGCGCCAAGCACGGTTCCAACTATGTTCCCCCTGCCATGGGAGGCACAACCGGGTTTACGGATGTTCCAACCGATCATTGGGCAGCAGCATGGATCAAGCAATTGGCAGCCGAAGGAATCACCGCTGGTTGTGGGCCAGGCGTCTTCTGCCCCGCTACCGCTGTCTCGCGTGAACAAATGGCTGTTTTCATCAGCAACGCCTTTAACATTTCGCGGCTACCTTAAGGCTTCGAGCAAGAACCATTACTATAGGGCAGAGTCCAAGGACTCTGCCCTATTATCGCATCTAGACTCCAACTCAGGACTGAGAAATCGTAAGTAGGGGATGTCATCCACGAAGTGATGTATGGCCAGACTCTGTGGAGCATGCCATTCAATACGGCACAACCATCGAACAGATCAAACGTTTGAACAACCTGACAGACAATATCATGGTACAGGGGTGGAAGTTGCCCATCCAGAAAGACGCGACTCAACCTGCGGCGGTAATCGTTTCACCACCTGCCACGGAAGCTGCTATCGACGAAACCCCCACTCCAACTCCGGAGATTACGATGACGTCTACGCAGAGTACAACCGCATCCTCGTTTCGAATGGATGTTTTTGTTCGCCAGAATAGCACGGTGGTGGCTGCCCTGGTGATCAGCTTTTCAGTCCTGGTGGCTGGGATTGCGGGCTTTGGCAGGAAAAAAGGGGGCAGATACCTTACGTTTTTGTCTGTACCGGCTCAAATCGGCCCGGAATGGGGGAAAACCAGTATTGTTTGCCTGGTATGCTGGGGATACCATGCCAGCATGAATGAAAATAGCCTTCTCAACAACCTGTCTCCGTACCAGCAGGGTGTGTTTTTGATTATCAACAAGCAAATGATCCCTCTGTCAAAGCCGGTAACCACACTGGGCCGCCAGATTGAGAACGATATTGTATTCCAGGAAGAATTCCTCTCCCGCTTCCATGCCGAGATCATCCTTGAACATGACCGGTATGTCCTGGTGGATAAGAACTCCACAAGCGGGACCTTCGTGAATGGCAGAAGGATCGACCGCTGCGTATTGAATTCAGGGGATTTGATCGCCCTGGCAAACATCTACATTATGTTCGTAAATAACAATCCCAAGATCGTGGGCAAGTCCCTGGGGACGACCCAAAGCCTGCGCCAGACCGGCATTCTGGTTCCCAGAGAAAGTAAATAGAATGGAAAGAAAAATGTCCACCATCCTCATCATCGACGACGAGCCCGCTCTGCGGCTGGGTCTCGCGGCGAAGATCAAGCGCCAGGGATATGAGGTGATGACTGCCAGCGACGGATTGGACGGCCTGCAAAAAGCGAAGGAATGCCTGCCCGATCTGATCTTATCGGATGTGATGATGCCTCCGCCGAACGGTTTCGAGCTGCGCCGGCTGATGAGCCAGGACCCAAAGCTGGCTTCCATCCCGTTCATTTTCCTCACCGCCCGGACCGGTGTGGACGACCGCGTGAACGGCATCCGGGATGGCGCCGACGATTACATTACCAAGCCCTTCGAAACCGAGGAGCTGCTCGCCCGCCTGGAAGCTGTCCTGCGCAGGGTGAAACGGGAGCAGGCCCGCGGGCGCGAAGAAATGCGGGAAAGCGCCCGCCAGGATATGGAGAAATTAAAGCAGGAGATCCTGCAGAATTTCCACCACGAGATGCGGACCCCGCTGACCAATATCGTCATGCCGCTGGAGCTGGTTGTCAACAATCGGTTTGAAACCCCCGAGGAACAGGTCCAGTTTATTCGCATGGCGCTCTCCAGCGCGGACCGGCTTGAATCGCTGGTCACCGATTTCATCCTTATGACGAACATCGACCACGGCAATCTGAATGTGATCCGCCAGTGGATCGACATCAAGAGTCATATCCTCCTGCCTGTGGAAAAACGGCTCGCACGATACCAGCAAAAGGAACTGAAATACGAGATGGAGATCATTGGCCAGGCTGAGATGATGGCGCCGCGCCGGGAATTAACACACGCCCTTGTTCACCTCCTGGACAATGCATTCAAGTTCACACCGGCAGGTGGCCGGGTGCGGCTCACCATTGATATCGGGGCGGACGGGGGAGCTGTCTTTACGGTGGAAAATGAGGGGCCTGCCATCCCTGTGGAGCTGCGTGAAAAAGTCTTCGAACGCTATTACCAGATCAGCCAGGGCGACAGCCGGGATTATGACGGGCTCGGCGTGGGACTTACCATTGCCCGTGAAATCTTCAGAAGCCTGGGAGGGGATATAAAGGTCCTTGACTCCACGTCCGGCTGCCGCATCCAGGCTGTTCTCCCGGATAAACGACCCGAAGATATTCTCTATGGATGAAAAAACTATTCCACTGCCGAGACCTTCGCTACAAAACATTGGAAATTCCGGGGCGGCGCGTACGGTCTGGGGGGATGACCTTCATTATCGAGCCCTGTTCGAACAGACCGGAGAATGTGTATTTATCATCGGTTTGGACTTTCGTTATCTTACCGCGAACCAGCAGGCTCTGGGGCTGCTTGGATACGAAGAACATGAGCTGATCGGCAAGCCCGTCAGCGACGTAATGACACAGGATGACGCGCTGGGACGCCAGTCCCGGGTCGGGGAACGGACCAACCTCTTCGAGCGGATTTTGAAGCGTAAGGATGGCACCACTCTTCCCGTGGAGGTCAGCACTTCGGTGGTCTATAACGAGCTCGGCCAGCCGTCCTATATCCAAAGCATTGCGCGCGATATTTCAGAGTGGAAACATGCCGAATGGATTCTCAAGCGCCAGGCCCAGATCCTGTCAGTGATCGGGGATGCAACGGCTCGTCTGCTGCGCTCCTCCTCGATCGAGATCAAGATCCCCGAGGTGCTCGAGTCGCTGGGCATTGCCATGGATGTGGATTGCTGTGCCATCTTTGAGATCAACACTTTTTTTGCCGACCCGTCCGTCCAGGTCCGCTATCAGTGGATGAGGGAAACTATAGATGCCCGGGATGTGGGTTCCTTCATCAGCGCCTGCATTCCCCAGCTGCTGAGCACCAGCAATGGACGTTCTTCCTTTCGAGACATGGATCACCAGAGTGCATCGTTCAGCAACCCGACACTGGTCGCCATCCCGATCAATGGCGGCCTCGGCTCATCCGGTTTCCTGGGGTTCCTGGATTCCGAAAGCATCAACTCCTGGTCCGTCGCCGAGTTTGACGCGGCACAGACGGCAGCCAATCTGATCGGCTCGGCACTGCTGCGTAACCGCTATGAAGAGACGATCCGTCTCAACGATGCTCGCAACCGCATCATCCTAGGCGCACTCCCTGACCTGCTGATCCGGATCGACACATACGAGAATATTCTTGATTACAGCGCGAATTCGGAACATCCCCTGTATATCGACCGTGACCTGATCATCGACAGGAAGCTGTCGCAGATCTGGCCCGAAGACATCGTGGAAAAGATCATCGGTAAAGTAAACCAGCAGACTTTTCGGACACGCGTCAATGTGGAAGAATTCCGCCTGCCGCACAGCAATCATGCGTTTGAGGCGCGTTTGTACCCTATAAGTACTGTCGAAGCCCTGATCGTGATCCGGGATATTACCGAGCAGGCCAAGCTGAACGAGATGAAGTCCGACTTTATCAACCGGGCCTCCCATGAGCTGCGCACCCCGCTGACGGCTGCCATGCTAATGACCGAGCTGATCCAGGAGGGCGGTACCCCTGAGGAAGTGGATGAGTACTGGCGCACCCTCAAGAGTGAGCTGAACCGCCAGAAAATCCTGATCGACCGTCTGTTGATCGCCGGCCGGCTTGAAAGCGGCATGATGAAACTGGAGATCGTGCCATTGGACCTCCTCCCGGTCCTGGAGGAATCGATCATGGCGGTCAAAGCCATTGCCAACAAGAGAAACATTTCCCTTCAGCTTGAACTCTTCGCCAAGCCTGTGACCATTCTCGGCGACAAAAGCGGGCTGCAGCAGGTCTTTATCAATCTGATCAACAACGCAGCCAAGTTCTCGCGGCAGGGAGGGACGGTTAAGATCCTCTTATCGGAGAGTGAAGAACACATTGATGTGTGTATCCGTGATGATGGGGTCGGAATCCCAACCGAATCCATCCCTTATCTTTTCCAGCGTTTCTACCGCGCGAAAAATGTAACCATTGCCGAGATCCCCGGTAGTGGTATCGGTCTTTATATCGTCAAGTCCATCGTGGACGAGCTGGGTGGCAAAATCACGGTGAAAAGTGAACTAAACCAGGGGACTACCTTTATTGTCAGTTTGAAACGCCATCGCGCCGATTCAGGCGCCTAAGAGCTCGTCATCTGTTTTTTCATTTGGGAGGGTGAAACAGAATGTGGATCCTCTTCCCCGCCCGTCCGACTCGACCCAGATATTTCCCCCGTGTGTTTCAATGATGCGCTTGACGAGCGCCAGCCCGATGCCGGTGCCCTCACTGGTCGGGTTCAATTTATCGAACAAACCAAAGATCTTGCCCTGGTATTGCGGTTCGATACCGATGCCGTTGTCCTTCACATAGATGACAAGTTCGCTGCCATCGGTGCGCGTGGCGATCTCGACTATGGGATCTGGCTGGTCGCCGGCGTATTTGGCGGCATTATCGATCAGGTTCTCGAACACTTCGCGCAGGCGGATACGGTCGCCATAAACAATGGGGAAATCGAGAGGACAAAGTACCGTCACGTTTTTTGCACGAAGATGGGCATCCAGGGTCTCGATCGCCTCCCGGACTACCTCGCCGAGATCCACATTCCCGGGTGGGTTCATAATGCGACCAACCCGGGAGAGCTCGAGCAGATCGGCGAGCAGCACGTGCATCTTGTCTGCGGCATTGGAGATGCGGTTCAGATCCTCCGTTACCCGCTCGCGTTTGCCTTCGCGCATATCCTTTTCCAGCATCCCCAAAAACCCCTTAATGGTCACCAGTGGATTACGCAGATCGTGTGAAACGGTGTAGGTGAATCGCTCCAATTCCGCGTTGATCGCCTCGAGCTGGGCAATCAACTTTTTTCGTTCGGCCAGCTCGTTCTGCAGCGCATTGTTTAAGTGGGTTTGCTGCAGGGCAATCGCAAGCTGATTGGCGACATCATGGGCGATCTCGGCTTCTTCGGCGCTGAAGGCCTGGCCAGGACCGCGGCCGAGGTTCAGCGCGCCGATCAGCTGCCCCTGGTTATGAAGTGGAAGGGACAGCCAGCAGTGAATGCCGTTCTGCTCCGCAATACGCCTGTCCAGCTCTGTGGCATGCGGGTCCTGGAGAACATCATTGACAAACCAGGGCTTGTTCTGCAGCAGATCGTCAACGATGCGCTGGCCATATTCCTCGAGTGTGATGGGGGTCATCGAAATACGTTCAGCACCCTCGAAATCGGCTGCCAGAAAAAAGGCTTCTTTTTTCAGCAGATCGAACAATGTGATGCTCGCCCGCGGGCTGGGGACCAACAGGCGTATGCGTGCCAGCGCGCTTTGAGCAATGTCGTTCAGGGAACGGGCGGAGAGCAGGGATCGGTCGATTTCGTGGATGATCTCCAGCCGGGCGGCAAATTGTTCGAGGGCTGCCTCTGTCTGGCGGCGGATGCCGACCTCCGTTTCCAATTCATCCTCGCGCTCCAGCGAACCCTGCAGGGCCCTACGGAGAGTGATCCCAAAATGGTCGATAAACAGGCCGATCAAACCATTCAGCAGAATAAAATTCGCTGCGATGACAAAGGAGTCTTCCCGAACGGTGGGGGCCTGCTCCCTGTAGGCAGAGACGAGAACCGCCGCGGCGCTACTCAGGAAAACCAACAGCAGAGTGCGGCGGCTCAGCAGCAGACCTGCCAGGATGATCGCCAGGGTAAAAAACGTCAGGGTCTCAGCCACATCCCGCAGGTCCGTTGTGCTGACCGCGAAGATCTCCAAAAGCAGGAAGATCGCAATAATGATCTTCGCCGATGTCCGCAGGTAGCCTCGGCGAAGCACAACCAGAGGAATGCTCAGGATCGCTATGAATATGAGTGTTCGGAGCAGGTTTACCTGCCAGGGGATGCCGGCCGGAGACAGAGCCAGGTTGAGGAAGAATGCAAGAAGGGCGACAGCCAGAATGCCAAACAGCAGCACCTGGATAAGCACGGCCATTCGGCGATCGATGGGGTCGGAAATGGAGGGGTTCTCGAACCAGTCCTTGAACTCGGATGCGGTTTTTTTGAGGTTCATGCGAGAGCGTCGTCGATCATAATAAAGAGAGTCGGGTGAATTCTATCACCCGACTCCCGCAGGCTGAGAATAGGAAATTTTACCTTTATTTCACCTGTGTCCAGGCGGCGGGCAGCACCACGGCAGCAGCCACCAGCTTGATCGCATCGCCGATCAGAAATGGTAGGGCACCGGCCATGACTGCCTGGCCGAAACTTCCCAGAATAACCGCCAGCCATGTGACACCACAGGCATAGATGATGATCGTCCCAAGCAGGAAGGGAAGCAGGGAAGTACGCACGCTTCTTTCGAGGCCCCGTTCGGCCAGCAGACCAATGACGTAGGCGGCCATTACAAATCCAACCAGGTAGCCGAGGGTTGCACCGGTGAGATAGGTCAGCCCCGATGCACCGCCGGCGAAGACCGGCAGACCGAGTGCGCCTAGCACGATGTATAACCCCATGGAAGCGGCGCCGCGCGCCGAACCGAGCGTTGCACCGATGAGCAATACGGCAAGGGTCTGGCCGGTCAGAGGGACGGGAGTGAAAGGCAGCAGGACTTTTACCTGGGCCAGTGCGGCGACGAACAGTGCGCCAAGCACGATCAGGATCACGTCTCGCAGCCAGAAGGCTGTGTGCGGAAAAGTACGGGTGTAAAGTGTTGGAGCAAGAGTTGTCATGTTAAGGGTTCCTCTCATACAGATTTGACAATAAAACACATTATTCTCGAAATTGTTCCACTTGTGAAGTGATACTCATCGGCTTTGCCCGGTGACTGTCAGCCCCATGATAGAATCATACTTACATGAACTGGTATAAGAAAACGCTCGAGGTCTCAACCCATGGCAAGGGATTGCATGATATCACCGACCAGGTCCGCGCCCGGTTACGGGAGTGGGGGGTCCAGGAAGGCATGTGCTATCTTTTCCTGCCCCATACCAGCGCTTCATTGGTGTTGAGCGAAAACTGGGACCCGACAGCCCGTGCAGACCTGGAAACCTTCATGGAGCGTCTGGTTCCTGAGCGGGACAACTGGTACACCCACGACCTGGAAGGGCCCGACGATGCCACATCCCATATCCGCTCCATGCTGACGGATACGGCGTTGACCATCCCGGTGGACGAGGGCAATCTATCGCTGGGAACCTGGCAGGGCATTTACCTCTTCGAGCACCGCGCCCGGCCGCACCTGCGTAAGGTGTTGGTGCGGGCGTTGAGTATAGGATAATTAAAAGAGCCGGGCTTGCGACAGCCCGGCTCACGAATATCGACTATCGTTACTTCTTCTCGCCAAACTTCTGCATCAGAATATCCTTCAACGTTGGCTGGCCGATCTCCTGCAGCTCGTAGCGAACGCGCTGGTAGGGTTTGGTCAGCTTGATAACCCGGGTCAGGTCGATCGGGGTGCCTACCACTACCATATCCACATCGGATTTGTTGATGGTCTCCTCCAGGTCCTTCATCTGGGCGTCGCCGTAGCCCATGGCAGGCAGAATGGGTCCGGTTTTGGGATACTTCTCGTACGTCGCGGCGATGGATTTGACCGCGAAGGGTCGCGGATCCACGATCTCTTTGGCGCCAAAGCGGCGGGCGGCCACATAGCCGGCGCCGTAGGCCATCTCGCCGTGGGTGAGGGTAGGACCGTCCTCCACGACCAGGACGCGCTTGCCGCGGATCGCTTCGGGATCGTCCACGAAGAGCGGGGAGGCGCCTTCGATCATGACCGCGTTCGGGTTCAGCCTGCGCAAAGATTCGCGGACTTTGATCACATTTTCGGAGTCGGCGGTGTCCACCTTGTTGATGACGAACACATCCGCCAGGCGGACGTTGGTCTCACCGGGGTGATAGGAGGACTCGTGGCCAGGTCGGTGCGGGTCGGCCACGACGATTTGCAGGTCAGGCACGTAGAACGGGAAGTCATTGTTTCCACCGTCCCACAGGACGATGTCCACTTCCTTCTCGGCCTGGCGCAGGATCTTTTCGTAGTCCACGCCGGCATAGACGATGACGCCGTTGTCGATGTGCGGCTCATATTCCTCGCGCTCCTCGATAGTCGTCTCATGCTCGTCGAGGTCATCGTAATCGGCGAAGCGCTGCACTTCCTGGCGAACCAGATTGCCGTAGGGCATGGGGTGGCGGACCGCGGCGACCTTGTATCCCATCTCGCGCAGGAGCAGGGAGACACGCCGGGTCGTCTGGCTCTTACCAGAACCTGTTCGTACGGCACAGACCGATACTACTGGCTTGCTTGACTTGACTTGCGTGTAGCGAGTTCCCATGAGGCGAAAATCTGCTCCGGCCGCGTTAACCATGCTGGCCTTGTGCATCACATATTCATGCGGCACATCGCTGTAGGCGAAGACCACCTGCTCCACACCATGCTGCTGGATCAGGTCGATCAGCTCTTCCTCGGCCCGGATGGGGATCCCGCTCGGATACAGCTCACCAGCCAGCTCGGGCGGATAGAGGCGTCCCTCGATGTCGGGGATCTGGGTGGCGGTGAAGGCCACGACTTCATAGTCCCGGTTGCCGCGGAAGAACGTATTGAAGTTATGAAAGTCACGTCCCGCCGCGCCCATGATAAGGGTTTTGATTGGCATAGGGTTCTCCTATTGATAAAGTCACGCTGAGGACAGTGTCCGGACCGGCTCCGCTTTGGTTTTGAGCCCTTCCGTTTTTACCCAGGATGACTTGATTTCAGTTTCATTCTGTCATTGTGAGGGCGTCAGCCCTAAGCAATCTCCGGTTAAACGGTAGACGCTGATCGATAAGACGCCACCGTTAAAGAGGAGATTGCTTCGTCGGGCTCCGCCCTCCTCGCAACGACAATGGCAATTTTAAATAAATCAGGCTAAACGTAAAGATAACGTTTAGCCTGATTTCTACATGACCTCGGGCGCCTGGATGTCGAGCAGGTGCAGGGAATTGGCGAGAGTTTGTTTCGCCGCGGCAACCAGCCGCAGGCGGGCGTTCCTGACTTCCTCACTCTCGCTCTGCAGGACCGGCACGGCGTGATAGAACGAATGGAAGGCGTTCGCCAGGTCGTAGGCATACGCAGCCATCACCAGTGGACGGTATTCGTTGGCCGCCTGCTGGACGGCGTTCGGAAAGCGGGAGATCTGCTCGATCAGCTCGATCTCATGCTTTGAGAGTTCAAAATTGAAGGTTGAAATGTTTGAACGCTCCAACGTTCGAACGTCTGCCTTCTTCAGGATCGAATTTGCGCGTACATGGGCGTTCTGAATGTACGGTCCTGTCCTGCCGTCGAAGGACAGTGCTTCGTTGATGTCGAAGACAATATCTTTGTTGTTGTCGACGGCCAGCATCGAGTAGACGAGCGCGCCCAGGCCGATCTGCTCGGCGATTTGAGCACGCTCGTTCTCCGGCACATTTCCACTCCGTTCGGTCTCCAGCGCCAGGACCCGCTTGACGGCTTCGTCATACACATCTTTGAAGAGGATGACGCGCCCCTTGCGCGAAGACATGGCACCCTCGGGCAGGGTCACATACCCATACGACAGGTGATAACACTTCGATGCCTGGGGAAATCCCCATAATTCCAGGATCTTGAAAACCTGCTGGAAATGCAGGCTCTGGCGGAAGTCCACTACGTAGATCGAGCGGTCCACATGATACTGCTCGAACTTCTGTTTTGCCAGCGCCAGGTCCTTTGTCGAATACAGGGATGTGCCGTCGCTGCGCAGGATCACCATCGTCCGGTATCTTTCCTTGGTCAAGCCAAGCTTTTCATCGATCTTGACGATGACAGGACCTTCCGGGCGTTCATCGTCAGCGATGCCTTTAGCGATCAATTCATCCACGATCTCTTTGCCCAGTTTGTTCGCTTCACTTTCGAAGAACCAGACATCCATCTTTACATCCAGCAGGCGCAGGATGTCGCGGAATTCATTCAGGCTCCATTCCCGTGTTAAGAGCCACATCTCATGAACGTAAGGATCGTCTGCCTCCCACATGCGAAGCATCTCCCGGCGTTCCGCATCATAGGATTCACGTTGCACTATCTCTTCAGGTGTTTCGTTTTCCTTCGGCTCGAGTTTGGCAGTTGCTTCCGCATAGATCTTTACCTGCCATCGACCGCGTTCATGAACGCCATCGGGTTCCTGGCCTTTGTAAAACTTATCATACGCCCACACAGCGGTCATAACGCTCAGACCCATATCGCCTGGATAGGTAGCGCGGATGGTCTCAAAACCGGCGAACTCCACCAATCGCGCCAGAACCTCTCCCAGGATCGTATTGCGCGCGTGCCCGATGTGGAACGAATGATGGGTATTCGGCTGTGCGAATTCAACCATGACTCTCTCATCTTTGGGAGCGCCTCGGCCAAAGTCGGCGCGGGAGGTGAGCACCTCGTCTATCACACGGCGGGCGTATTCGGATGTCGTGAAATACAGGTTGAGATAGCCCTTCACCGCCTCGGTGTGGCTGATGCCCGGCACGCTTCCGATCTCCGCCTTGACCTGCTCGGCGATCTGCTGGGCGCGCTGCGGCACCGGGACCTTGTTGCCTTTGCCGGCCCGAGCTTCGTTGGCGGCGGTCTGAAAAAAGGAGGTGGAGATTCCCCATTCGCCTGAAAATGGGATGGACTGCCATTTGAGCTCTGCAAGTTCAATATCGTTCGCCTGGCAGAAGGCCTGGATTTTTTCTTCGATGAGCTGCTGTTCTCGTTGAAACAT
>DASUOS010000240.1:0-2159 GCA_036276515.1 Anaerolineales bacterium
CTGGATGGGTGCTGTGCCAGCGTTGATGGCCTTCTCCAGAATATTCTTATTGATGGGTGTGCCCAGGTAGGGAAGCGCCATCCAGTCTGAGACGGCGTGAACCATTTCCAGGATTTCGGGATGGTATTTGACTTGTCCATACCCGAAATGCGACAGCATACGCTTCTCGATGATGGTACGGTCGAAGTCCGAACCGGCGATGTCCACGCCGCCACTGGCATAGACCTTGCGATTCTTCTCGTCACCGAGGCGCATCACGGCGATATCGAGCGTGCCGCCGCCAAAGTCGAAGATCACCACGTTTTGCGGCTTGCCCATCGATTGCTCGTAATCCAGTGCCGCCGCGATCGGCTCGAACTCGAAGTCGACCTCCTTGAAGCCAGCCTCGTGTGCAGCCTGGCGCAGAGTCTCCTGTGCCTTGTGGTCCTGTTCCGGCGATTCGGAAAACTTTACGGGCCTCCCCAGCGTGACCGCATCGATGGGTTCACCCAGAACCTGCTCCGCCCGTTGCTTGAGCAAACCGAGGTAGGACTTTGCCAGGTCACCTACCGTGTAGTAGCGCTCGAAGATCTGTGTTCCTGCGTATTTTTCCTTGCGCAGGGCGGTCTTGAGATATTGGAGAAGACGCCCCGGCTGGAGTTCATCCACATAGACAAAGATGTCACGCACGTAGTGCATATCCGCGCCATAGACGTCGATCTCACCTGCCCACTGTTTTATGAAACGACGCTGGCGATTGACATTGTCGCGGTAGTAGTTCTCCACCGCTTCCTGCCCGATCGAGGTGCGATAGTCACGCGTGATGTACATCACGGTCTTGATCACCTCCGGCAGGACGTTCCTGGGGTCGACAGCCAGCAGCCGGACCTGTTGACCGTCGTACACGGCAACGCCGGAATTGGATGTGCCAAAGTCAATGCCAACCCTGTGACTCATGCTGTGCCTCACTTCCCATCAGCCGGGATCACGCCGATGGACAGGACCAACCCGTCGGCTTCGACGGAGCCAGCGCCGTGCAGCGCCTTTGCAGAATGGATACTCACATTTCCCGTCGCGTCCAGCACCACAAGCCTGTCACGGTCCGCAACTGAAGCCGCGCCGATAAAACGGATTCCCTGATCGAGCCGCGTCGGCGGGATCAGCGCCTGGCCCTTTGCCAGCGGGGATTTGGAGACCTCCAGGCTGTCTGCGTCTCGATGGACCACCTTGCCCGTCTGTGTCACAAAGATCATGGATTCGCCGGGGCGCGGGATAAATGATGCGATCACATAATCGGAAGCCGTCAGGCGGATGCGGTCCTCGGCGCTGTAGGGCAGGTCATCCACGTCGAGCCCGAGCAAGTGACCTTCAAACGTGACGAAGGCCAACGTATCCTTTTTCTGGCACAGCGTGAGGTCGAAGGGCTGGTCCAGTTTTTGCAGCGCACCCTTGCCAAGATAATGATTCCCAAGGATGGATTGCCCCAGCGATGTCATTGTCTTCTTGACGCAGCCGCGGCGGCTGACCTGCAGGAAGAAATCGGAAAGAGGCAGTGCCGAAAGGGGAGTGATACAGACCAGGAATTCTCCAGCGCGGGGTTCGTCGAGTACGGCCGCGGCGTCCCACGACCAGGCGCTGCCTACTGTATCCACGGAGGGAATGTCGCCTACCGCGCAGGTGCTGACCCTGCCGGAGGTAAATAGCAGGAGCATCTCGTCATGCGAGGGGATGGACAACAGGCGGGGTTGTTCGCTCTCCTGCAGCGTTTTGTCCGTGAGCCGGCCGAGAAATTGGGCATCCGCTCCCACTTCCATCCGCAGAACCCTGCCATAGTTGTTGTAGATCAGCAGGCTGCGCGTGGATGCTTCCACGGCGCTTACGAGTGGTTCCGCCAGCGTTATCACTTCATCTGTCCCGAAACGCCTCTTGAGCAGATCGAGCTGGTATTCCAGGTGGGCGATCCGCTTCTGATATTCCTCGACGCGCGTTCCGTTCTGCAGGGCGATATTTTCCGCCAGCAATTCCTCGTTGCGTTCGGTCAGCTCACGTAGACGCCTGGCAATCAGCCTCACAATCGTCACTGCGGACGCGGGCCGAGCCTCGGCTTCCTTCATCCATTCGTCGATTTTATGTGTGAGAGACATGGGAGGTACCTCGAACCAGTAATTATACTTGATGGT
>DASUOS010000241.1:0-5664 GCA_036276515.1 Anaerolineales bacterium
GATGAAGTCGGTGAACGTGTTGCGCTTGTGCTTCATCTTGCCGTTCTCGTACCAGGCGCGGCCCATTTCCGAGCCGCCGCGGATGTGTCCGATGGCGAAGACAAAGCCGCGGTCCAGAAGGCTGATGCGGTTGGTGTTGAAGCCCGGATCGATGCTGTACCCGTAGGAGCCATATCCATAAAGCAGGGTTGGGTGTTCGCCGTTCTTCTCCAGTCCTTTTTTGTACACCAGGGACATGGGGATCTGCGTCCCGTCGGGGGCCGTGGCATAGGCGCGCTCCGAGACATACTGGCCGGCATCGTAGCCGCTGGGGATCTCGTCCTGTTTGACGACGGTCCAGGTCTTTTCGCGGACGTTGTAATCGATCACGGAATTGGGAGTGACCAGCGAGGTATAGGTAAAGCGCAGAAGATCGGTCTTATATTCGGGATTGCGCATGGGCATGAAAGTGTAGACCGGTTCCGGGAATTCCATGTTCCAGGCGGAGGTCAGACCATCGGTAGCGGAGATGCGCATCTGGCGGTAGCCGCCCCTGCGCTCGTAGAGCACGAGGAAGTCTTCGAAGGCGTCCATACCGGAAAGCAGGGTGTCGGGGCGGTGGGGCAGGACCTCCTGCCAATTTTCCCGCCTGGTGGCATGGACCGGGGTGCGCATGAGCTTGAAGTTCTGGGCGTCCTCGTTCGTGATGATGAAGAAGTGGTCACCGGAGTGCTCGACCTGGTATTCGATGCCCCTGGTGCGCGGCTGAAAGGACGCGAACTCGAATGTCTTGCCGTCGTTGGGCAGGACCATCCACTCGTCGGTCGTGGTGGAATGCAGATGAGCGAAGATATAGGCTTTGCTGCGGCTCTGAGACATCCAGAGGAAGTAGGTCTCGTCCGGTTCCTCCAGGAGCAATGCATCGGTGGCAGGGTCCGTTCCAAGAATGTGGCGGTAGATGCGATAAGGCCGCAGGGCGGCATCGCGCGTGATGTAAAAGAAACTTAGGCCGTCGCAGGCCCATTCCACGCCGGTATGGCTGTAGACATCGCCATAGGTGTTCGTGATGGTGTCGGGCAAAACCACATCGTGGACCAGGTCCTTGACGTAGATCGTACAGATCTCGGTCCCATCCGGGTCGACGGAATAGGCCAGCTTGGTCGCATCCGGGCTGACGGCGAAGGAGCCTACGCGGCAGAAGTTGTTATCCCCGGCCAGGACGTTCTGGTCCAGCAGGATCTCCTCGGGCGCCTCCGCTATACTCTTTCTGCGGCAGTAAAAAGGATACTGCTTCCCGGCTTCGTAGCGGATGTAGTAGACATGGTCCCCATCCTTCTCGGGCGGGGTGGAGTCGTCCTCCTTAATGCGGCCTTTCATTTCCTGGAAGAGCTGTTCCTGCAGCGGTTTGGTGTGCTGCATGACTTCCTCAAGATAATCCTGCTCAGCATGCAGATACTTGAGCACTTCGGGATCTTCGCGGTAGCGCATCCAGAAATAGGGATCGATCCGTGTCTGGCCATGCTGGGTGATCTCTTTGGGCTGCCTGGGGGCAACTGGGAAGGATGACATGGGATTATTCTCCTCGGAAAGTAGTTCAGGCTTGTCGCGGGGCATCTCCAGGGGGCAGCCTGACCATTGCTACAAAGATCGATGTGGGGGGGTCACAGATCCGCCCTACATAAAAAAGCCGCACTGTCCGTAACACAGTGCGGCTTTTGGTTAACTTTTTTCCTGATGGGTCTTGTTGGCGGTGCCAAAGGTTTCCAGCTTGACGATGCGGGCCTTGTCGCGGATCCGCCAGGGGACGATCTGCTTGGCATGCTCGCGGTTGTCCGTTTCGATGATCGCCCACCCGCAGTGGGCGCCGTCGTGACAGCCCCATTCGAAGTGATGGAGGTACCCGGCGGCGTGGATCTCCTTGATGATCGCGTCGCAGTCTCCGGCTTCGTGCGGGGATTCGATCAGATAACGGTCCATCTTACCTCTCCTGAACGACAACGGATAAATCTTGGCGAATTATACCTGCTGCCTCCTGCAATTCAAGTGAGTTAAGGACCTGTCCGCACAAGCGGTCGATGAGGAAGGCGTAATCGATGGCTACTTCCTTGAGATAATCGTAGCGGCCGCTGGCGCCGGCATGACCGGCAGAATAGTTCGTCTGCAGGAGCAGCATGTTACTGTCCGTTTTCAGCTCGCGCAGTTTGGCGGCGAACTTGGCCGGTTCCCAGTAGGCGACACGCGGGTCGTTCAGCCCGGTGGTGATCAGCATGTGCGGGTACTCCGTGGCGCGGATGTTATCGTAGGGCGAATAGGACATCATATACTTATAAAATTCCACATTGTCCGGATTTCCCCATTCATCGTATTCAAGGGCGGTTAGCGGGATGGTCGGGTCGCTCATGGTACTGACAACGTCCACGAAGGCGACCTTGGCGATGACCGCCTTGAACAGGTCGGGGCGCATGGTCAGGCAGGCGCTGACCAGCAATCCGCCGGCCGAGCCGCCGGTAATGGCGAGCTTCTCCCTGGAGGTAAAACCTTCACGAATGAGGTGCTCGGCGCAGGCAATAAAATCGTCGAACGAGTTCTTCTTGTTGAACAGCCGGCCATCTTCGTACCAGGCACGCCCGAGGTCCGAGCCGCCGCGCACGTGTCCGATGGCGAACACGAATCCCCGGTCCAGGAGCGAAAAGAGCCGGGGATTGAAGTCGGCATCGATGACCGAGCCATAGGCTCCATATCCGTAGAGGAGCGTGGGGTTATTTCCATTACGGACCAGATCCCGTCTATAAACGAGCGAGATCGGCACCGCTTTGTCATCAGCGGCGGTAGCATAGATCCGTTCGGAGATGTACTGAGACATGTCATACCCGCTGGGGATGCCATCCTGCTTGACAAGCTGCCATTCGCCGGTATCCATGTGATAGTCGATGACGGAATGCGGCGAAATGAGAGACGAATAGGTGAAGCGCAGGGACCGGGTGTCGTATTCCGGGTTCGATTCGTGTTCCACGCAGTAGGCCGGTTCGGGGAACTGCACATAGCGGACATCCTCCAGCGCGTTCGTGGCGCTGATGCGGATCTGGCGCAGCCCATCCCGGCGCTCATAGAGCACGATGTATTCCTTGAATGTCTCAACGTATTCGAGCAGGACCTCCTCACGGTGGGGGATGACCTCCTGCCAGTGTTCGATCGATGAGGCATCGACGCGGGCCTTCATCAACCGGAAATTCCGGGCCTCGTAGTTGGTGACAATAAAAAAATCCCCTTCGTGGTGTGCTGCGTGATACTCCACCCCCTCCTGCCGTGGGGAGAGAACTCTCAGCTCGCCGTGCGGCTGGTCGGCGGAGAGGAAGCCCATTTCGGTCGTTTTCGTGGCGTGGTGGTGGGTCAGGATATAGGCGCCGTCGCGCGATTTGGTGATGAACAGGAAGTAGGCCTCGTCCTCTTCATGCAGGACCAGCCCATCCTGTGACGGGTCGCTGCCGAGGCGGTGCCGCCAGAGTTTGTCAGGCCGCTGGGCGGTATCCAGAGTGAGGTAGTACAGGGTCTGGCTGTCGTTTGCCCACTCGATCCCGGTATGGAAATAGACACTGCTGTACGTGTTCCCGATCGATTCAGGATACATCATTCCGGTCGTCAGATCCTTGACGTAAACCGTGTAGACCTCGGTTCCCTCTACATCCAGCGAGTAGGCAAGCTTGTTCCCGTCCGGGCTGACGGTGAACGCTCCGACACTGCAGAACGGTTTGCCTTCGGCCAGCCGGTTCTGATCGAGCAGGATCTCTTCGGGGCTTTCGAGCGATCCCTTTTTGCGGCAGAAGATGGGATATTGGCAGCCGGCCTCTTCACGGGTGTAGTAAAAGTAGTCGCCTCGCTTCTCCGGGACGGTGGAATCCGTTTCGAGCATGCGGCTCTTCATCTCGGCGTAGAGCATATCCTGGAGGGGCCTGGTGTGGCCCATCACCTCCTCGAGATAGTCACTTTCTGCGCGTAGATATTTTAGGACATCGGGATCCTGGCGATCGCGCATCCAGTAATAGTTGTCTGTACGAGTTTCGCCGTGCTGGGTGATCGTGTGGGGACGTTTGGGGGCTGTGGGAAAGAAAGACATACATTAACCTCTCAAAATAGGGTAAAGGGGGGTAAAAATATGGAATTGGAAGGCTGCAAACGGAAGGTTGGGCAGGAACGCCCTGCCCTGAAGACAATCCCTGGCTGAAATGCCCTTGATTTGGATGGACAAACTCGCTTCGAAGCGTCAGAACCGGGGGTGGAGCGCCATTATATCAGACCCACCTTAAAATCCAGCTTAGACCGGATGAGAGCAAAAATCCCCCGTTATCCTACTCGGCCACTGCTGCCGAAGATGGCGGCTGGAGCACCGCATCCTGTGTTTGATAGATTTTCGCGATCACTTCTTCGAGAGGCGGATCGGAAATCGTGATGTCCACGACACTGCCGGCTTCCGTCAGGCGGGCGAGCACTTTTTCCACCGGTGTCTGGCGCGTGTCGAAGCGCAATTTCACGCCGTAATGGCCCACTTTGAGAAGCTCCACACCTTCTAATGAAAAATTGGGAGCAACTTCTTGGGCATAGCGGACTTCCACCAGCTTGGATGTGAGGAATTTGCGCTTTAGATTCGAGACTTTGTCCTCATAGACGATCTGTCCATGGTTGACGATGATGACGCGGCGGCACAGGGCTTCGAGGTCGCCGGCATCGTGGGAGGTCAGGAGCACGCCAACGTTCTCCAGGCGAGCCATCTCGCGGATCGCGTCGCGGATGCGCTGTTTGGCGACCACGTCCAGGCCGATGGAGGGCTCGTCGAGCAGGATCAATTTTGGGCGGTGGAGGAGCGATGCGGCCACTTCGCAACGCATCCTCTGGCCGAGCGAAAGCTTGCGGACCGGAGTCTCCAGCAGGTCCTGGATCTCGAAGGTTTCTGCCAGCTGGGCGATCCGGGACCGTGTCTCGCGGTCTTCCATCTCGAAGATCTTCCCGAAAAGCGTGAACGTATCGATGGCGGGCAGGTGGTACCAGAGCTGGGGACGCTGGCCGAAGACTGTGCCGATGTGATAGGCGAGCTTTTGCCGCTCCCGCCAGGGAACATAGCCAAGTACCCGGGCCTCACCGCCGGTCGGATGCAGAATACCGGTCAGCATCTTGATCGTGGTGGATTTGCCTGCGCCGTTCGGCCCGATGAACCCGAGCAGTTCCCCCGCTTCCATCTGAAAGGTCAACCCACGCACCGCTTCGACGGAGCTGTATTGTGGGTGGAACAATGCGCGCAGCGAGCCGCCCATCCCCGCCGCTTTGCGTTTGGTCTGGAAGGTCTTGCGGAGGTTGTTTACTTCGATGGCAGGCATGATTTGTCAAACACGAAGGTCACTCAGGAGCACAAAGGTTTGATGGTTGTTTATGGGGGCAATTGTAGCCCAGGCGGGAGCGGACGTCTAACAAAACTTGCGCTCAAACGTTATCCCGGTTAAGCTTGTCCCATCTTTATCAGCAGGAGGACCCCATGCGCTTGGAAGGAAAAACAGTTGCCACTCTGGTCGCGGACGGTGTGGAGGATCTGGAATATTACGTGCCCCTGATGCGCCTTCAGGAGGAGGGCGCCCGCGTGCTGACCGCTGCCATAGAACTGAAACCGGTCCATGGCAAGAACGGGCTGGAGATCAC
>DASUOS010000242.1:0-3409 GCA_036276515.1 Anaerolineales bacterium
GCCGATCCAGAAGATCAGGATAATGATAGGAGCGATGGTGGCGATCTCGCGCCAGTTCAGGTCGCGCAGTCCGCGTCCGTGATGCTTCGCCTCTTCGACAACCTCGCCCTGCGGTCCGAGGAACATCTTCTGGAACATATAGAGGATGTACACAGCCGCCATGATCACACCCAGAGAGGAGATGGCAGCAAACCAGGCATTGCCAATCGCCTGCGAGCCGAACGCACCGAGCAGGATCGTGAACTCACCCACGAAGCCGTTCAGCCCTGGAAGTCCCATCGACGAAAGTGCGGCGATCAGCATGATCGTCCCGAAGACCGGGGTGACCTTCCACAAGCCGCCGTACACCTTGAGCTCGCGGGTGTGCGTCTGTTCGTAGATCATACCCACGAGCAAGAACAATGCGCCCGTGCTGAGACCGTGGTTGACCATCTGCAGGATCGCACCCTGCACGCCCTGCGAGTTGAGGGCGAACAGACCCAGCATCACGAAGCCAAGATGACTCACCGAAGAGTAGGCAACCAGTTTCTTGACGTCCGCCTGCGCGTAGGAGACTGCTGCGCCGTAGATGATGCCGATCGTCGCCAGGAGTGCGATCCACGGCGCCGCCTGGACGGAGGCTTCAGGAAACAGCGGGATGTTGAAGCGCAGGAAGCCATAGGTACCCAGCTTCAGCATGACGCCTGCCAGGATCACGGAGCCGGCCGTCGGTGCTTCCACGTGTGCATCGGGCAGCCACGAATGCAGCGGCCACATCGGGACTTTGATGGCAAAAGCTGCTGCGAACGCCAGGAACAGCCACCACTGGATATTCGCCGGAATATTGGCTTGCGCGATCAGATCGGGCACCGAGAATGTGCCGCCATAAATACCCAGCCACAGGATCGCCAGTAGCATCAGGATGGAGCCAGCCATCGTGTACAGGAAGAACTTAATCGCGGCGTAGACGCGGCGCGGTCCGCCCCAGATGCCGATCAGGAAGTACATCGGCACAAGTGTGAATTCCCAGAAGATGTAGAACAGGAACAGGTCCTGCGCCAGGAAGACACCCATCATGCCGATCTCGAGCAACAGGAAGAAGAGCATGAAATCCTTGACGCGTTCCTCGACTGCCGTCCACGTGGAAAGGATGGAGATGGGCGTCAGGAAACCGGTCAGCAGGACCAGCAGGATGCTCAACCCATCCACGCCCAGGTAATACTGGATGTTCCATCCCGCCACCTGGATCCAGTCGTACTGAGCAACCAGCTGCAGGTTTGGGTCGCCGGCGCTGAACATCGACAGCACCCACAGCGAAAGCAGGAACGTGATCAGACTGGTGATCAATGCCGTCCAGCGCAGGATATCCTTCCGCTCACTGGGGATGAAGAACAAGATGATGATCCCCACCAGTGGGAAGAACGTGAGAAGGGTTAGAGGTTGCAGGAAGAAATTCATGTTCGATCCTCGATTGCAGTATCGTCAAAGATTCAAGGTCAAAGCTCGTAGGTCACGGCATTTGACGTTGGACTATTTCAAGATTAAGTACCCTACGATAAGTACGACGCCCAGCAGAACAGACAGGGCATACGAGCGCACGAAACCGTTCTGGATGCGGCGCAGGGCGCCGGATGACCACTGGGTGACAGTAGCCAGCCCATTCGCGAACGCATCAATGCCGCGCTGATCGGCGTAGCGGTTGAGGGCAATACGGCTCACCCAGTTGTAGCTGCCGGCAATGACGGTCTCGTGGAACCAGTCATGCCAGAAACGCCAGTCGATCACATCCGCCAGGAACTGCGAGATCCTGACGAACGGCGTGACGATGATTGCGTGATACAGCTCATCGACAAACCACTTGTTCTCTGCGCCGGTGAAGACGGGACCCAGCATTCTTTTGAGCGGGTCGATGGTGCCGGTTCGCAACGGATTGCGGCCGTAGAGATACCAGGCCAGCGCAATAGCAGCCAGTGCAAGCACGGTTGAAATCCCTGCGACACCATAATCCAGCGCCAGGGATTCCACTTCATGCAATGTATATTCCAGCCAGTGTCCCAGGTTGTGGAAACCCTCAAAGGGCAGGTTCAACGCGCCACCCAGAACAGACAAGGCAGCCAACACCATCAGCGGCACAGTCATGACCCTCGGGCTTTCCTGGGCATTTGCCGCTGCGGCGTGGCGCGGCTCACCGAAGAAGACCAGCCAGATCTGCCGCCCCATATAAAAAGCAGTGAAGAATGCAGCAATGCTCAGGAGCACATAGATGAGTGGATAGTGCAGGCTGGCATCCAGAAGGATCTCATCCTTCGACCAGAACCCCGCAAACGGGAAGATACCTGCCAAGGCCAGGGTGCCGATCATGTAGAGCCAGAACGTGACAGGCATTCTCTGGCGCAGCCCACCCATGTTGCGCATATCGCCTGCGTCGAAGTGTTCCCCTTCCTCTTCATGCACCGGCTCATGTCTTTCTTCTTTCTTCTTACCTTTCCCCTTGCTATGTTTGCCACCATGATGAGCCCCATGCGCCAGGTGATGATGTCCACGCTCCACACCCAGGATGACCGAGCCTGCCGAAAGGAACAGCAGCGCCTTGAAGAAGGCATGGGTAATCAGGTGGAACATCCCGGCGACAAACGCGCCCATCCCAACCGCCGCCACCATGAAACCGAGCTGCGAGATCGTAGAATACGCCAGGACTTTCTTAATGTCATACTGACCGACGGCGATCGTGGCGGCGAAGAGCGCCGTGACCGCGCCCGTCAGCGCGACGATGTATTGCGCCTGAGGCACCAGCATATAGAGTTCTGCCGAACGCGTGATGAGATAGACACCCGCCGTCACCATCGTCGCGGCATGGATCAGCGCTGAGACCGGGGTCGGGCCCGCCATCGCGTCCGGGAGCCAGACGTACAGCGGGATCTGCGCCGATTTGCCTGCCACACCGATCAGCATGAAGAGCGTGATCGCCATGATGACGCCGGGCGGGGTGCCTTGCGCGGCTTCGAAGACCTGGTCAAACTGAAAGCTCCCCAAGGCCCAGAACATAATGAAGCCCGCGATCAAAAAGCCGAAATCGCCGACGCGGTTGACGATAAATGCCTTCTTGGCGGCGTTGGAATTCGCCCAGGACGGTCGCCCCAGCGTATCCAGCTCATACCAGAAGCCGATGAGCAGGAAGGAACACAAGCCCACACCTTCCCAGCCGACGAAGAGCATCATGTAGGAATCGCCCGAGACGAGGATCATCATCATGGCGATGAACAGGTTCAGGTAGACAAAGAAGCGCCGGAAGCGACCCACATCGTTCTTGAAGCGCACATCTTCGTGCATGTAGCCGATGGCATAGATGTGGATAAGGGTCCCGACGCCGGAAACGACCAGCATCATGGTCGTGGAAAGCGAGTCCACCCGGAAGGTCCAGTCGAGCTGC
>DASUOS010000243.1:0-4528 GCA_036276515.1 Anaerolineales bacterium
GGACTGCACTTTACGCCGCGCCTGCTGGAAGAGCTGCAGGCAAAAGGTGTGAAGATCGCCTATGTCACCCTGCACGTCGGCCTCGATACATTTGCCCCCGTCACGGAGGAGAACCCCCTAGAACACAAGATCCATAGCGAATGGTGCGAGCTTCCGCAGGGAACAGCGGCTTTGATCAATGAGACCAAACAAAACGGAGGCAGGATTGTTGCGGTCGGGACAACCTCCGTGAGAACCCTGGAATCTGCCGCTCGATCTTCGATCGTCGATCCTCCGATCGAGCCTCCACTATCGAATATCGATTTTCAACTATCCGCCTTCACCGGCCCTACCGACCTCTACATTCTTCCCGGCTTTGAATTCAAGCTCGTCGATGTCATGATTACCAATTTCCACCTGCCAAAGTCCACGCTTTTGATGCTGGTCAGTGCGTTTGCGGGGCGGGAGAAGATACTCGAAACCTATCAGGCCGCCATCCGGGAAGGCTACCGCTTCTATTCGTTTGGGGATGCGATGATAATTCTCTAAGCAGCGAAATTCGTTTTGAGTGTCTCAGGTACAATTGCGGGCGGAAATTTGAGAGTATCTGACCCATGAATAATCGAACAAAACTCGAACAATTGAATGGTGAGATCGTCCAGTGCCGGAAGTGTGCGCGGCTGGTGGAATGGCGCGAGGAAGTGGCCCGTGTCAAGCGCAAGGCCTATCGCGACCAGGAATACTGGGGCAGGGCGGTCCCTGGCTTTGGCGACCCGAACGCGCGCCTGCTGGTTGTAGGCCTTGCCCCAGGGGCACACGGCTCGAACCGGACCGGACGCGTGTTCACCGGCGATGCCTCGGGTGGATTTTTGTTTCCGGCGTTGTACCGCGCCGGTTTTGCCAATCAACCCAATGCTGAATCGAGAACGGATGGGCTTTTATTGAAGGACCTGTATATCGCCGCCGTGGCGCACTGCGCGCCGCCCGATAACAAACCCGCTCCCGCCGAGCTGGAGAACTGCCAGCCGTACCTGGAACGGACCCTTGCGATTCTCAAGCCCGAAGTGATCGTATGTTTAGGTCGGATAGCTTTTGATAGGCTGTTGAAGATACTATCCGTCCGCAATCCGGCCTGGAAGTTCGGCCACGGCGCGCTGTACCGCCTGGAAAATGGGACCTGGCTCCTGTGCTCCTACCACCCCAGCCAGCAGAACACGCTGACAGGCCGGTTGA
Source organism: Anaerolineales bacterium (assembly GCA_036276515.1). Classification (GTDB taxonomy): domain Bacteria; phylum Chloroflexota; class Anaerolineae; order Anaerolineales; family Villigracilaceae; genus Defluviilinea. The sequence continues at coordinate 1,213 of DASUOS010000243.1, forward strand.
CCTCTGAGATGTTCGACGAGATCTGGAAGAAAGCAAGATCGTTGCTGAACGGGCGTTGAACATGCGGCAGCCCTTGAGGCATTTACCGGAAACCTTATGCATATCTTCAAACGGTTCCTTCTGGGGCTTATCGCATTAATCGTGCTTGCCGGGCTGGGATTTATCGTCTGGGCAGAGACGCCGTATCCGGCTGCACCGGAAGCGTTGTTCGCCATCGAGTCCGATCCGAACGTCACGGTGACCGTGGATGACTACATCGCATTCGCACCGACAAGCACCAAACCTTCCACCGGCCTGGTCTTCTATCCAGGCGGCCGTGTGGACTTTCGAGCCTATGCCGCGCCGCTGCGCCGGATCGCAGAACAGGGGTATCTCGTGGTCCTGGTGCCGGTCCGGCTCAATCTTGCCTTCTTCGACGTCGATGCAGCGGACCGTCCCATCTCTGCCTTTCCCGGGATCGAACACTGGGCGGTTGGCGGACACTCCCTCGGCGGAGTTGCCTCGGCATTGTATGCGAGCGGCAATGAGAACATCGATGGAGTTGTTTTCTGGGCGTCCTATCCCGCGGATGATGCGCTGAAAAACGCCGATGTAACGGTTTTGTCCGTGTATGGCACGCTGGATATGGGCGGCGTGGAACCGTTTGAGAATTCCCGCCAGGACCTGCCCGCAGATACGGAGTTCCTCGCGATCGAAGGCGGCAACCATGCCCAGTTCGGGGATTATGGCGTTCAGCCGGGTGATAACGAAGCAGCCGTTTCCCGCGAAGAACAACAGTCCCGGGCCGTGGAGGCGACGGTCCGGTTTTTGGGAAGGTTGAGCAGATAATTTTGGGTTGTGAACTACTCTGGGAAGGGAAAACAAGTCGATGAGCAAGTTGATTACACCGGGGGACCTGGCGCCGGATTTCCAGCTTCAGGATGTAGCGGGCAGGACGGTGCGGCTGTCCGATTTTCGGGGCAGGCCGGTTGTACTGGCATTCCTGCGGGGGTTCATGTGACCGTATTGCCGCGCGCAGTTGGCGCGCCTTCGGAATGAATATGAGCGTTTCACAACACGTGGAGCGGAGATTCTGGCGATCGGCCCCAATCCGCCGGCCCCCTTCGTCGAGTACTGGCGCAAGGAGCAGATCCCCTTCATTGGCCTGCCCGACCCGGACCACCAGGTGGCTCTCCGGTACCGCCAGGAGGTCAATCTCTTCAAGCTGGGCCGTATGCCCTTGAACTGCGTCGTGGATCGAAATGGCTATATCCGTTACGCCCACTATGGCGCTTCGATGCAGGATATCCCCTCCAATGACGAGCTGCTCCACGTAATAGATGAACTGAACGGATCATCCATTTAATATGGCACCCGGCAAAGTTGCATTCCTTGGATCGGGAGAGACATCCCTGGCGGGAGGCCGCATTTTCGAATCGCTGGTCCGGGGCCTGAAGGAGCCGCTCCGCATCGCGTTGATGGAAACGCCGGCAGGTTTCGAGCTGAACTCGACCCAGGTGGTGAGTCGTGTGGGCGAGTTCATGGCATCCCGTTTGCAGAATTACAGGCCGGTCGTGGACGTTGTCCCGGCCCGCAGGAAGGGTTCCGCCTTCAGCCCGGACGATCCTGAGATCCTCCAGCCTCTCCTGTATGCCAATCTGATCTTTATGGGGCCCGGCAGCCCAACTTATGCGATCCGCCAATTAAAGGATACGCTGGCCTGGGACCTGATCCGCGCCCGCCACCGCCTCGGCGCGGCGCTTGTGTTTGCCTCGGCGGCCACGATCTCTGTCGGCGCCCATGCGCTGCCGGTTTACGAAGTCTACAAGGTGGGCCAGGATATGCATGTGGTCGATGGTCTGGATTTCTTCAGGGATTTCGGTCTGCATCTGTCCTTTATCCCGCACTGGAACAACGCCGAAGGCGGCGCGGACCTGGACACCAGCCGCTGCTTCGTCGGTATGGAGCGCTTTGCGGAATGGTGCCGGCGGGTGCCCATCGAAAACACGACGGTCGGCCTGGATGAACACACAGGCCTCATCCTGGACTTCGCGAAGGGTGTCTGTGAGGTCAGCGGTGTCAGCTCGGTGTCGCTGGTACGCGAGTGCAATCCCGAGATGTATGCTTCCGGTTCCACGTTCGATATGAAGGAATTGGGTGCGCTCGAGATCCCGGCGCCCATCGAAAAGGATATCCCGGCCCAGGTCTGGAACATGCTGGGCAATGCGCCACCACTGGCTGATCTGCCATCCGATGAAGTGGTCGCGCTGGCCGAGAAGCGCCTGGCGGCCCGGGCAAACCGGAGCTGGCAGGAGTCCGATCAGCTGCGGAGTGAGATCTCCGCCCTGGGCTGGACGGTACAGGACTCGAAAGACGGATATAAGCTGGTCAAGAATCCCCTGTAGGTCACGCCTGCGGCGTGACGGAAACAAGCAAGAGAGTGTTCGATTCAAATATCCCGCTGCAAGCGGGACTTACTTTTTAAGGATAAAATATCCATACCACCAACCAAGGAGATCCCATGCGCGCAGTTGACATAATCATCAAAAAGCGGGACAAGCGCGAGCTGACCCTCGAGGAAATCGAATTCTTTGTCCGTGGGTTCACCAATGGCGATATTCCCGATTACCAGACCTCTGCCTTTGCCATGGCGATCCTGCTCAACGGCATGACCGCCCGCGAGACGACCGACCTCACGCTGGCCATGGCGCACTCGGGTACGATGCTCGACTTAAGCGACGTCGTCGACCTGGCCGTTGATAAACACTCCTCGGGCGGTGTGGGGGATAAGACCAGCATGGCGGTCCTGCCGATCGTCGCCGCCTGCGGGCTGCCGGTGGGGAAGATGTCGGGCCGCGGGCTGGGCTTCAGCGGCGGGACGCTCGATAAGCTCGAATCGATCCCCGGCTACCGCGTCGACCTCTCCACCGAGGAATTCAAACAGCAGCTCAAGGAAAAAGGCATCGTCCTGACCGGCCAATCGCTCGACCTGGCTCCTGCCGACGGAAAATTGTATTCCCTGCGGGATGTCACAGGGACGGTCCAGTCCATCCCGTTGATCGCCTCCTCCATCATGTGCAAGAAGCTGGCCGCCGGCGCCCAGGCGATCGTGCTGGATGTCAAGACAGGCCTGGGCGCCTTTATGGAAACCCTCGACGAAGCCCGTGAGCTGGCTGACATGATGGTGGACATCGGCAGGCTGGCCGGGCGGGAGGTGGTAGCGCTGCTCTCCGATATGAATCAGCCCCTGGGAAATGCGGTCGGGAACGCGCTGGAGGTGATGGAAGCGATCGACATGCTCAAGGGCCGCGGGCCGGAGGACTTCGCCGAGCACTGC
>DASUOS010000244.1:0-10995 GCA_036276515.1 Anaerolineales bacterium
GTCGCCGGCAAAGGCCTGGCGCAGCAGGGCTTTGGGCACACGCTGGCCATGCAGTTTCCAGTCTGCAGGGATGCCCATCGCCAGCGCGACCGACTGCACATCCAGGAACGGGACGCGTGCTTCCAGGCCAAACGCCATCGACATGCGGTCGGCGCGCTGCAGGTTGGTGTTATGAAGCGCCTGTGTGATGTGGAGCATCTCATTCTGCAGATCCAGCGGGTCATCGAACTGTGACAGATAATCATAGCCCGCGTAGACTTCGTCTGCGCCCTCACCGGTCAGCATGACCTTCACATATTCGGCAGCCAGCTTCGCCAGGAAGTAATTGGGGATCGCGCTGCGCACCAGGGCCGGGTCGAACGACTCGAGATAATACAGAACCTCCGGCAGAGCATGGACCATATCCTGCGTGGAATAGACATACTCGTGATGGATCGTCCCCAGGTATTTGGACATCCTGCGGGCGGCCGCCAGGTCGGGACTCCCGTCCACGCCGACGGCAAACGAATGCAGGTTCTCGGTCTCCTCGCGTGCCAGGGCGGTGACAATACTGCTATCCAGACCGCCGCTCAGGCTGACGCCAACGGGTACATCAGCAAGCAGCCGTTTACGAACTGCACTGCGGAGCGAGGATTTAATGGCGGGCAGGAGGTCCGGTTCCGCGCCTTCGAACGGATGGATCGTTTCCTCCAGTTGATAGTATTTATGCCAGCCGAGCCGCGAGTGATACCAGTGACCGGCCGGGAACTCCTTGATCTCCTGCACATGCCCGATCAATGCCTTGATCTCGGAGGCAAAATAAAACCCCCTGCCATCCCGGGTTTTTCCGTAATACAGCGGCTTGATCCCCAGGGGATCCCGGGCCAGGAAAAAGTCGTTCTTGCGGTGGATGGCGAACGCGAACATGCCATCCAGCAGTTCCACAGCTTCAGGCCCATATTTTCGATACAGGTGCAGAAGAACTTCCGTATCGGAGTGGGTGCGGACATGCATGCCTGCCAGGTGCTTGCGCTTTAACGACCTGTAGTTATAGATCTCGCCGTTAAAGACGATCGACGTATCCTGGTATTCCATGGGCTGGTGCCCCCCTTCGACATCCAGGATAGCGAGACGGGCATGGCCGAGGGTTCCGGTCTGCAGGTCCTCGACGCCCTGACCATCCGGTCCGCGATGCGAGATGTTCAAGACCATTTCACGGACGGTCTGTTGTGACGAACCCTGAAAGACTCCGGCAATTCCACACATATAAGTTCTCCTTTCAACTAAGGGGATGGCGTGGCGGTCACATCGATCAAATAGAACAGTGGGATCCAGCCGACGCGTCCCTCTTCATCCATGACCTCCACCCAGATAAGGCCGCCAACTTCATCCGTGCCATAGAGCAGAGTCAGCATCTGGCCAGGCCGGATCACTCCAATGACCGGTCCCGATGGCCTTTGATACAGCCGCGCCGGGGGCAGGCCAGTGACCCACACCTGTACCAGTCCCGGCGTGGGGGTAGAAGTGGGTGTTGCCGTGAATGTGCGGGTTGCCGTTGGGACAAGGGTGGAGGTGCTGCTGGGAGCCAGAGTCATAGTGAGAGGCGTGGCTGTCGGGGATGGAGTTAGGGTAGGTGTAAACGTTGGCGGGACGAGTGGATCGAACTGTTCCGCCAGAATCTGGTTTACTTTTAACGACACAGGCTGCTGCAAGCCGGTTGCGATCGATTTCTGAAGCTCGATCACCTGCTCATAACGCAGAGGCGTATTGGTCCGGACCGTGACGACCATATCCAGCCGGTCCTGGACGTGCTGCACATCCAGCTCGGTCAGTTCTGCGCCCGGTAAACGCGAGACTTCCATCGTAACCACATTGTTGATCCTGCGGTTCTGGCTGGCTTCGTTGAAGAATTTGATGCTGTAGAACGAGAGAGGGATCAGCAGGACCAGCGTCAGCGATGCCGAGCTGATCAGCGTGCGCGGAACAACCTGATCTCGGTACTGTCGTTGAGGCACAAATCCCTGCAGGAAGAAGACAAAGGCCGCGGCGAAGGCGATCGTGACCGCGTTGGTAATGAACAATAGTGTAGCCCCGCCGGCGACGTCGAAGCGTCCCAGCGCAATACCGATGCCGATGGTGCACAAAGGCGGCATCAAGGCTGTGGCAATCGCCACACCGGGCAGGGCGGCCGAGATCTTGGGTCGGGTCATCGCATATGCTGCAGCCAAGCCGCCAGCCAGGGCGACGACCAGGTCAATCGGCGAAGGATGAGTCCGCGCCAATACCTCTTCAGGCAGCTCCTGCAGCACAACAAACGGCAGCTGGCGGTTGATCACGGTCATCAGCGCCGACAGAAAAATCGCCAGGGCGGCCCCGCGCAGCAAAGCCGAGAGCGCCGACTCCACCAGGCGGGCGCTGCCCATGATCGAAGCCAGCCCCAGCCCAATGATCGGCGACATCAACGGCGCGACCAGCATGGCGCCGATAATGACCGCCGGTGAGTCGGTGATCAATCCCATCGTGGCGATGCTGCACGAGAGAACGACAAGCAGAAAAAAATCGAATCCCGGGGAGGCGGTTTCGGTGATGTCGGCGATAATCTCCTGCCGCTCCTGTTTGGAGGGTGGGTGCACATACTGGCGGAAGCGCTGCAGGATGCCCATAGGTCAGTCGATCTTGCCCTCCTGGACAAAGCGGGTCAGCTCACTGACACTCCACTGCTCCAGACCGAGTTTTTCCACAGTGCGGCCGCGGCGCCAGTAGTCGGTACGGTGGATAATGCTCGCCACCTGGATCATGCTCTCCATGCCGCGCACGGATACGCCGTAGCGTTTCCCCAGCGAGGCGATCGGCACCAGGCTCATGGGCACATCCTCAAAGATATAGCGGTGATTGAGTGTCGCCGGCGCTTTGATCCCATAATAGCCCGGCTGGTTATGGATGGCCTCGTGCAGATCCACGCCGCTGGTGTCGTAGGCCAGCTTCAGCCACTCCAGGGATGTGCGGGCGCGGATGCCCAGGGCGGAGGCCACGGTCACGCGCTCCCGGTCGAGCACTTCGAGGACCCGCGCCACCGAGGGCGTGACCCCGTCGATGTAGAACTGGTAATCGCCGTGCGTGGCTTCGATCCAGCCCATGTTGAGCAGGGTCAGCGCCGGGTGGAAGATCGCACCCATGTTGTTCATGCCGGTGTTCAGCACGTCGACGCCGTCAATGAACTGGGGATAGGCATCGCAGATCGCATCCAGGACGCATTGTGTCCGGCTGGAAGGCAGGGCGGCCAGGGGAACCGCCTCCTTGATGCGGAAGATTCGTGCCTGGGCAGGACCGTCGGTGCGGGAGGCATAGATGAACGTCTCAGCCTCCGCCACGGTGACATCTGCCTTACAGCTGTTGTCGCGGATCACCTTGACGAACTCGAGGGCGCCGCACGTCCGCCCCGGATGGAGGATGACGATCTGCCCCCCTTTCAGGTGAGGCGCCATGGCCCGGGCCATCTCCGCATGAGCCGAGGAAGGCAGCACAACCATGATGACTTCCACGCCTTTGATGGCATCGTTGATTTTCGAAGTGACCAGCGCCAGCTCTCCGAAGCCATGCGGTCCTCCCTCCGTGCTCTCAAGATCGATGCCGCCGCGCTTGCGGATGATCTCGATGTGGTCGGCTGTACGATTAAAAAGATTCACTTTGAATCCCATCAACGCCAGGTGTGCGGCCATTGCCTTTCCGCCATGTCCCGCTCCGATCACTGCAAAATGTCTCGTCATTGCAACCTCCATGGTTGGGTTTCGCCTTGCGCTGGGAATCCTTGGGACAGACCTTCGCAAGGTTTTGCGTTGAGAACTACATTAATTTCGACAACCGCTTTCGCTCGTGGATCGGCTTCCCTTTTCGATCAACAGCCACACAGGCGCCATTGACGATGCTGGTCCGTACTTCCCCGCAGCCGAACTTGTTGTTACCCAGCTGCGGCGCATCCATCAGGCCGGAGGTGACTGCCCGTGTGAGAGTGGCCGCATCGGTCAGTGGGTCGCCCGCGTCGGGTCCGGCGAGAGACGAAATGGCATCCAGAAGAATGGCGGCCTCTTTCACCAGTTCCTTCCTGCGCCGGGTGATCGCCGGGTCCGCCGTCATATCCGGGGCACCGCGCACGGCGTTTTCGATGGCACGCCGGGCGATCTTGCTCGCTTCGATGATGTCGTCGGCGGTGGCGGCATGGTGTGCCTCGGTGTGACCGACAATATGGTAGATGTGAGGCTGGAGGGCCATTTGCAGATAGGTGGCCGCAGCCAGGTGACCACGCGCCGCGTCCGGGTCGAGAGGGTGCGAGAGCAGGCCGATGCGGGTCTGCTTCCAGACGCGGAAATTCTCATTCTGGAGCGGCTCGACCATATCCAACACGGCCAGCATCTTCGCCAGGTCCATCGCATCCGACAGGCCGGGAGGGCTGTTGAACATCAGCTGGGCAATGTAATCCTTCACGCCGAAAGCACGGGCATTATAGGCAGAAAGAAATGCCGACACCACAAAGACCACATCCGGCGCATCGCGCATCCCCCAGTGATGCGGCTCGTTCAGTTCCACCGGGATGTCATGCTGCCCGTACCATTCCATCACGCTTTGATGCTCGCTGATCGAGCCTTCGAGGTCCCAGGGTCCGCGCCCATCCATCTGATTGAACCAGAACAGCGGGATCGCGCACCAGGCAATGTTGATCGTGTCCACATACATTTCGGCCAGACGGATGAAATCATCGGTGCCGGAATAGGTTCGCAGCAGCGGGAAGTTGCCGCGGCGGCTGGCCGCATACAGGGCGCGATAGTCAGCCTCGGAGCGCACCGGCACGCCGCCTGCGCCCTTTTGCCGCGGGTCCTGGCGTTCGGGGTGATAGAAATTTTCCTGCGCATCCTGATCGATGCCCAGCGAGATGACATCCAGCGCCTGGGCGTCGGCGATCCTTGCGATGCCCTCGAGGGTGGCTTCCATGGTGGGAAGACCAAAGTGATGACGAAGGATGGGATACGGAGATTTCCAGCGGATGCGCTCCACGGTGGATTGGGGAAAATCCGCTTCGCCCGCCGCCTGGGCCTGCTGGCCTTTTAAATAGGCAAGGACTGCCTCTGCGGGCTCGCTTCCATCAAAGGCGCGCTCGAAGAAGCCGATCTGGCGGGCGCGCTCCACCACCGGCGGGGTTCCGCCAAAGGCAAACCGCACACCCCGCTCATGCAGCTCCGAGGCGGCTTCGGCAAACTCGCCGAGCAGGCGTTCGCCCGTCTCGGGGGTAAGCCGGTAGGAAACACCGACCAACTCCGCATTTTCACGCTTCGCGGCGGCGAGCATCTCGTCGATGGGGACCGCCGGTCCGAGGAAGACTGTTCTCCAGCCTGCGGCCTCCGCCAGGCGCAGGAAGTTTGTCACCCCTGCCACATGGACACATTCTCCCAGCGCGCCGGCAACGATCGTCTTTTTTTGCCTGGTCATAAATGTTCTCCTTTCCCATGCTTGCCCCCTGATGGCACAGACAAATCACCAAAATTTTTATACCACAGAAAATTCGGGGTGGTTGAATTCGACAGCGTGGGCGCGGGCCTCCCATTCCACATGCAGAAGGGACGCATTCCCGGGAACATATCCATAGATTTGATCCAATGGAAAGCCTCGGGCAAGACAAAAGACCACCGCCAGGGACAGGCCATGCGCAACGATCAGCACCGGTTGTCCGCAGTGATTCATCACAATGTCATCCAATGCCGAGGCCACTCTCTCCGCTACACATGCTGGTGTCTCGCCTCGCGGGGCAGATGTGTGTACAGGATTACTGTCCCGTTCCAGTAGGAGCTGTGGGAATCGGGCAGAAATTTCATTGGAGAGCAGCCCCTCCCAATCGCCCAGGTCCATTTCCCGCAGGCGCGGGTCCAGGCTGACCGGCAGCCCCAGGGGTTCGGCCAGCAGATCAGCGGTCTGGCGGGCCCGGAGCAGGTCGCTCGAATAAACGGCTGCAAACTGTTTGCCTGCCAGCTGGCTCTGCAGGGCAAGTGCCTGTGCCCGGCCGGCCTCGTTCAGGCCCGGGGCTTGAGGCGACTGTCCCTGCCACCTTCCCACAAGATTCCAGTCCGTCTGTCCATGGCGGACCAGCCAGAGATCAGACCGGGCAGGAAAGATATGGATTTTTTGTTGTACTCTATTCTCCATTCGTGGAGCTCCTTTCTGTTCCCCTTTACAATGACCGACATACTAAAAATGATCTACCTCCAGCTACTCTTATCCGCCTGTCGAGGCACGGATGCACAGCTCAGGCAGGACAACAACTTCCTCTGCTTCAGAGGCTTCTCCATTTAATTTCTTCAACAGCATCTGCACCAGCGCGTGAGCGATCTCAGGCATTGGCACAGCCAGGGTGGTCAGCGGCGGCTCGGTATGGGAGGAATCCCGCAGGCCGTCGAACCCGGCAATGGCTATATCCCTGCCCACTGTGAGCCCATGCTCATGGGCCGCGTGGAGCGCCCCGTACGCCGTCTGATCGTTGACACAGAGCAGCGCGTCCGGTGGAGTGGGGCTCGAGAGCAGTGCACACACAGCTTCGTAGGCGCCGGTGCTCGACATGTCCGTCGTGATCAAATTCCCCGGCTCCAGCTTCAACTTTTTCAAGGCGTTCTTAAACCACTTCAAGCGATCGATCTGATTGATCAGGTCTGCAGGACCGCCGATAAAAGCGAGCCGCGAAAAGCCCCTGTCGATCAGGTGTCGTACCAGATTCAAGTAAACATCCGCGGCTTCGATCCGAACGGAAGGGTAGGGAATTCCATCATGAGACCTGCCCAGACCCGCAAAAGGGATTCCCCATTCAGAAAGATACTCCACCCGCCAGTCATGCCGGCGGACGCGGTTCAGGATAAAACCATCCACCTTCTGGCTGTTTACCCAGCGGTGGTAGAGGGCACGTTCGCCCTCGTCTTCTGTCGCATTCGAGACCAGCAGATCGAAATTGCGTTTGGAAAGCTCGTCTCCCAGGCCGGACATGAACTCGGTAAAGAAGGGTTCGTTGAAGTGCTTCGAGATCGACGGGATGATAAATCCAATCGTTTCTGCTTTTTGCCGGCGCAGCTGCCGGGCCGCCCGGTTGGGGGCATATCCCATTTTTTGAGCCGTTACGACGACCAGCTTTCGGGTGGAATCTGCCACATCATCGTATCCATCCAGGGCACGGGAGACTGTGGTGATCGAGAGATTTAACTTTTTGGCGACATCGTGAATGGTGGTTGGCATGCATGTTTCCCAAATCGTTTTGGACATTGTACCATGTATGTTATAATTTTCCAAAACGTTTTGGTAAGATTCGGTTAACGTTTGTTTAAAAAACAAGGCCCGAATGAACAGTTAATGCTTGGGGGGAGCAGATCACGGGGGCCGGAGGGAAGGTGTACGACGCATGAACGGTCGATTTAACGTACATGGGGAGCAGGGATACAGGTCAAATGAAAAAGCGGGACAAGAACGCATACTCTGAGGAGGCGCCTGACCCTTCGATTCAGGATCTTCTTGCCCAGCGGACTCTGATCCTTGCCTCCAATCGCGGACCGGTCACCCTCCGTCGAACGGAAATCGGTGACCTGGAGTACCAGCGCGGCAGCGGAGGGTTGGTCACGGCTTTGGCCGGGGTGATCCAGCATGCGGAGGCGCACTGGGTTGCCTGTGCCCGCACGGAGGAGGACAAAGCGATGGGGCAGGGCTTTGTGACACTGGGCGAAAATGGTGAAAAAGTCTGGATGCAGTTCCTGTCTCCTTCGGAAGAGGCCTATGAGGGCTACTACAATGTCATAGCCAATCCCCTGCTATGGTTCCTCCAGCATTCGATGTGGAACATTTTCCGTGAGCCGACGATCGACCAGGCCGTCTGGCAACACTGGGACCATGGATATGTGGCGGTAAACCAGCTCTTTGCTGAAGCGATCGCCGGTGAGATCATGAAGACCCGGCATCCCGCCCTGGTCATGCTTCAGGATTACCACCTCTATCTGGCGCCAAGCTTCATCCGTTACAAATACCGCCCCAAAGCGCCCTACACACTGACACATTTCATTCACATCCCCTGGCCGGGAGCGGAGGATTGGGGATTCCTGCCTGTAAAAATGCGGCGGGGGATCATCGAAGGGCTGTGCGCCGTGGACCTGCTTGGCTTCCAGACCCGCGAGGATTCCTTGAATTTCATCCGGACCTGTGAGTCTCATTTGCCCGGCGCTCATGTTAATTACCGGGAAGGCAGGGTCTGGTTCCGCCACCACAACACCTATGTCCGGGATTTTCCGATCTCGATCGACGTGCAGGGTTTGCGCCAGTTTGCCGAAACAGAGGAGGTCGGGTCCTACAAGGAGCAGCTACAGCAGGCGCATGGCGACTGGCAGATCATCCTGCGTATCGACCGGATCGAGCCCAGCAAGAACATTGTACGCGGCTTTCAGGCATTCGATGAAATGCTCGAGCGTCACCCGGAGCACCGCAACCGGGTCAAGTTCCTGGCTCTGCTAGTCCCCTCCCGCCTGGATGTAACCGAATATGGAAGCTATCTTGACGAACTCATGGGTATCGCCGGAAGAGTCAACGCCAAGTACGGCGGAAACGGCTGGGAACCCATCCGATTACTTGTGGAGGAAAACTATCCGCGCGCTGTGGCCGGGCTACAGATCTACGATGTATTGCTGGCGAACTCCATTGCCGACGGAATGAACCTGATCGCCAAGGAAGGGCCGACGGTCAACCTGCGGGACGGGGTTCTCGTCCTCTCGGAGCGGACCGGCGCCTATCAGCAGCTTGAGTCGGGAGTCCTGGTCGTCTCGCCGCTGGATGTGTACGGCACAGCGGAGGCCATGCACCAGGCGCTGATCATGCCGGCCGAGGAGCGCGGCGAACGGAGCAGGCTCCTGAAGTCCCTGGTCGAACAGCAGGATATCGTGGACTGGATGCAGCAGCAGTTGAAAACGATCATCAAACTAAAACTGTAATGTCGAAGGATATGAACAGGATTGCCTTATTGCATTATTCGGCGCCGCCGGTTATTGGCGGCGTGGAAAGCGTCATCCTGGCCCATGGACGCCTATTCCTTGAGGCGGGATATTCCACCACGGTCATAGCAGGCAGAGCCGAGCCGGATGCATACCCGCCCGGAACGAAAGCGATCCTCATCCCCGAGCTGGACAGCCAGCATCCCGAAATCCTGGACATGAGCCGGGCGCTGGAACAGGGATATATCCCAGCCCGCTTCGACGAAATGACTTCGCATCTCGTGGAAAGACTCTCCCCCATAGTGGGCTCCACGGATCATCTCATCGTCCACAATGTATTCACGAAGCACTTCAATCTGCCCCTGACGGCAGCCCTTTGCCGCCTGCTGGATGATGGCCAGATTCACCACTGCGTTGCCTGGTGTCATGACCTCAGCTGGACCAGTCCGAACTCACGTTCTAAAGTCCATCCGGGATATCCCTGGGACCTGCTTCGAACCCTGCGGCGGGATATCCAGTATGTAACCGTCTCGCGGGATCGGCAGCAGGAGCTAGCCGGTCTATTCGGATGTTCATCTGAGGAAATCCAGGTTATTTATAACGGTGTAGACCCAACCGAGCTGCTTTGTCTCTCCGATGTGGGGCTGAGATTGATCGACCGCCTGCGCATGTGGGAAAGCGACCTGAACCTTCTCATGCCCGTGCGGGTGACCCAGGCCAAGAATATCGAGCTTGCCCTGCACGTTGTAGCACGGTTGAAGGAAAAGGGCCTGCAGCCCAAACTGGTGATCACCGGTCCTCCCGACCCACACGATCGAACAAATATGGAATACTTTCAGCAATTGTTATCGCTGCGCGAGGCTCTGGGGATCAGGGAGCAGGCACATTTTGTCTATGAATTGGGCCCTGAATCCGGTGAGCCCTTTCTTGTCGATATGCCGGTGGTCGCAGAGCTGTTTAGAGTAAGCGACGCACTCTTCATGCCGAGCCACCGCGAGGGCTTTGGCATGCCGGTGCTCGAAGCTGGCCTGGCCGGACTGCCGGTCTTTTGTAGTGACCGTGTCCCTGCCGCACAGGAGCTCGGCGGACAGGAAGTGATTCCATTTGCGCCGGATGCAGATCCGGGTGATGTGGCGGATTTGGTCTTTGACGTGATGAGAAACGATCCCATCCTGAAGATGCGGCGGCGTGTCCGCCAGAACCTGACCTGGCGCAGCCTGTTCAAGCGCCAGATCCTGCCGCTGCTGGAACGAGGTGCTCGTGACGTTTAAGGGTAAGGATGAGCTGACAGATTGGGCCATGGGATCGCCCTGTTTGTGGCTGTTCCTGGATTATGACGGTACCCTTGCGGAGTTTGCCCCCACCCCTGAGCACATCGAGCCGAACCAGGAAATCATTGATGTTCTCGAACAGCTTGTGCAAAGACCCTGTACGCGCGTTACTATCCTCAGCGGCCGCCGGCTCGAGCACGTCCGCCAGCTGCTGCCTGTGCCGGGACTTTTTCTGGCCGGCACCTATGGCCTTGAATTTATGGATCCCACAGGCGCCGCGATCCGGCGGGTGGAATACAAAGATATTCGACCTGTCCTGGAAACGATCAAGCCTCAATGGCAGCAGCTGATCGAGGGCCGGAACGGCTTCTTTCTGGAGGACAAGGGCTGGACGCTTGCCCTGCATGCCCGCTTCGCCGACGACCAGGAGGCGGAGCAGGTGTTGACACACGCCCGGCGGTTGACCCGCCAGGTATCCCCGGCGAGCCGCTTCCGTATTCTGGGAGGTCACAAATTCCTGGAGATCGCCCCGCGGCGGGCCAGCAAACGGGACACGGTCGCCTACCTGCTGAGCCGTTATCCACTCCCTGAGGCACGCCTGCTCTACATTGGGGATGACGATAAGGATGAAGAGGCCTTCCCGCTCATCCATGCCAACCAGGGACTGGCTGTCAAAGTCCTGCAGCCGACACAGGCAGGACAACCGACCGCAGCGGATTTTTGCTTTCAGTCCACAGGCGAAACGC
>DASUOS010000245.1:0-5340 GCA_036276515.1 Anaerolineales bacterium
GTCCTGGCGTACGGTGCCAGGGAGTGCACATGAGGATCTTTGCAAGGCTCTTACTTTTCCTGTTTTCCGGCATATGTGTTTCCTTGTCTCCCTGTCCCCCTACCCCCATCCCCTATTCCCCTAACCCCCACGCCCCCTAACCCCCAACCCCTCCCTCCCCACCCCCTCTCATCCGGTATAATCCCTCCCATGAACAACAAGGAATACGAAGAACAGATCCTCAACTGGCGGGCAAAGAGGTTTGATGACCTTGTCAAAGAGAACGGCTGGCTGGCGCTGGCGGGGCTGCACTGGCTGAAGGAAGGCCGCAACCTGGTCGGGTCGAACCCGCTGTGTGAGATCAGCCTGCCCGAGAGCGCTCCCACCTTCCTGGGCGTGATCGAGAAGAAGGGCAGGATTGTCCGCTTCCAGGCGGCGGTAGGTGTGCGGGTGGAGATCAACGGCAAGCTGTCTTCCAGGGCCCAGCTCAAGTCCAACCGGGACGCCCATCCCAGCTTCATCACCTGGAACAGGATCCGCATGGCGCTGCACGAGCACGCCGATAAGCTTGCCATCCGGGTCTGGGACAACGGCCGCGACGAGCGCTTCTCCCTGCCGCCGCTGAAGTGGTTCCCGGTCGACAAGCAGTTCCGCTTCAACGCCCGCTACACTCCCTACCCTGAGCCGCACGTCGCCAGCATGCCCGATACCTTCGGCGAAGAGATCGAAGACAGCATGGATGGTTATCTCAGCTTTACCTATGACGGCCAGAAGTACAGGCTGGATGTCACCCAGGTCAGGGATGACAGGCTCTTTCTCAAGTTCAAGGACCTGACCAGCGCCCGCGAGACCTACCCGCCCAGCCGCTATCTCTATACCGGGCCGGTCAAGAACGGCCGGGTCGTTCTCGATTTCAACTATGCCTACAGCCCGCCCTGTGCCTTCACGCCCTACGCCACCTGCCTGTTTGCCCCGCAGCAGAACCACCTGCCCTTCCGGGTGGAGGCGGGGGAGATTTACCGGGGGTAGGTTCCTCGCCCCGTCATTGCGAGGAGCGACCGCGAAGCGTACCTTTAGGTAAGCAATCTCGTACTTCGTTTGCATATGCAAATGGCCTGTGAGATTGCTTCGTCGGGCTGACGCCCTCCTCGCAATGACGGTAAAGAACGGAAATAGACGAACGGCGCACTTTTGAGTGCGCCGTTCGTTTTCGTCTACCCACCCGCCAGGCGGATCAGTGCCTCCGGCACCCAGAACTTTCCGTAGCCCATAAAACCCAGTGCAAGGGATACCAGCAGGATCGTCACACCGAAGGCGATCAGGATGCGGTCCTTGTTCTGGCGTACCAGCACATCGACCCAGGTGCGCGGGCCGATGCCAAAGGCACGCAGGTCCATGGCGTCGATGATGTCCTCGCTGCCGATGATGGCATGGATCGTGACCGGCACGAAGATCGGTCCCAGCTTGCGTACCTGTTCGACCAGGCCGCCGCTCAGCTTCTCCAGCTCATAGCCGCGGGCCCGCTGGGCATCGACGGTCAGCTGGAAGTCGCGGGCAAAGGTTGGGATGAAGCGCATGGTCAGGTCCATGGCATAGGCAAATTTATCGGGCAGGCCAATGCCCTTGAAGGTGATGCCGTACAGAGCCGGGTTGAGCGAGTAGGGGATCAGGACGGTCATAATGGCAATGCTGGCTACGCGGACGAACTGCGTCAGCGCAAAGAACAGGCGCTCGACTGTGATCGTCAGGGTCGGCGTCCAGCCAAAGATCGAGAACGGCGCCCTGAGCACACGCAGTACATGCTCGGTCTCGTAATGCTCCGACCCGCCTCGCCCGGTCAGGAAGGTGAGGATCGAAAAGAAGAAGATAAAGGCAACGATGAACAGGATGGGACGGCGTATCTCGCGCCACGTGACATCCGCCGTCAACAGGGCGATCAGGGCAATGCTGAAAAAGAATAACAAAAAGCGGATATCCCAGAACGCCAGGGTGGAGACCAGAAAACAGCCGTAGAAGATCAGCCAGGCGCGCGGGTCGAACCACTGGATGAGGGAGTTGCGTTCGCGGTACTTCCAGGAGACAAGCATTGATTGATGGTGGTTGGTAGTAGGTGGTAGGTAGTTGGTGGTTGGCAGGATGGACTGCCAACCACCAACCGTTAACCCTCAACTATCTTAACGACCCGACTGTCTCTGCACCGAGGCATACGCGCCGACGAGCATCGGCACGAGGATGGCGGCAAAGATCAGGTTCGGTCCCGCGGCTGGCAGGAACTGGCCGACGATGGTCACAGGCAAAGTGAAGCCGTTGATCCAGATATCGGAGAGCGAGGCAAAGAGCAGGCCCAGGATGTTGCCGAGCATGCCCCAGGTCACGGCGGCGGCCACGTTCTCATTGGAGGCAAAGAGATAGCGGACGGCCACCACCAGGATGAAACCGATCACGATCGAGAGACCGGCGAACACCGAAATGGTCGCATCGCCGAATACATTATTCTCTGGGTCGAAGAACAGCATGTTGGGAGTATTGCGGTTCAGGAAGTACAGCAGGGCGGTCAGGAGCACCAGTCCGCCGCTGACGTACAGGACGGTGTTCATGCTCTGTTTACGGTCACGGAACAGCATCGAGAGACCGGCGATAAAGCCGATCAGGCCATTGCCAATGCTCCACTGTGGCGAGAGGCCAAAGCCGGTGAGAGCATCGCCGAACATATTGCCCACCGCGCCGGTAAAGAACCCGACCACGGGGCCAAAGGCATAGCCGAAGAACATCGGGATCGCAATGGCCGGCCGCAGCGCCACCTGGCTGGCCGACGGCACCACGAAGACCGTGCCGTTGAACAGGTAGGAAAAGATGGCGTATAGAGCGGCGCCGATCGCCATCCAGACCACCTGGCGGGTTCCCACTTCCCAGGCGCCATGCTCCCGGGTGAAAAAGTAGATCGCAAAGGCAATCAGCAGGCCGATAATCACGAACACGAAACGCATTACGACCGTGGTCTGGTCCACGGAGAAATTGAACAGGGCGCCTTCTTCCGCTTCGCCGGCGCCGAGCCCGAACATGATCACGGCGAACAGCAGCGCGACAACACCCAGAGCGACTGCAATACCAGTTGTCTTATTCATCTTCTTCTCCTCATTGATTGGGTACTATATATGCGCCAACGCCTCCGCCCTCAGGAAGCGGCCCGTTGCCTCAAAGCGCTTGAGGTTCAGGTCCAGCAGTGAGGTGGGCACGAGGCGGTTGGCTTTCAAGCGGTCGAAGTCGCGGAGTACGTCCTGCGGCGGTCCATCGGCCACCAGCCGCCCGTTGTTGATCAGCAGCACGCGGTTGGCATAAATGACCGCCAGGTCCACATCGTGGGTGATGAACAGGATGGCTTCGAACGTGGGCAGCTCCAGGATGGAGTTCATGAAGTTCATGTAGTTCTGGTAGTCCTGCCCGGCGGTCGGCTCGTCCATCACCAGGATGCGGGACTGCATGGCCAGGATCGCGGCAATGCTCACACGCTTCTGCTGGCCGAACGACAGGGCCAGCGGCGGGTCTTGCTCTTTATCGGAAAGGTTGACAATTCTCAGCGCCTCTTTCACCTCCAGTTCGATCTGCTCCCTGGGATGCTTCAGGTTCTTTGGTCCGAACGACAGCTCTTCGTGCACGGTGGGAGCAAAGAGCATGTGGCTGGGACTCTGGAACACATAGCCAAGCGTGCCGGCGATCTGCGCCACGCTGGCCTGTTTGGTATCGCGGCCATTGACCAGCACCCGGCCCGACTTCGGCTTGAGCAGGCCGATGGCATGCTTGACGAATGTGGTCTTGCCCGCGCCGTTCGGTCCCAGCACGGCGATCACGTCGCCGCGGCGGATATCCAGGTTCAGGCCGTGCAGGACTTCGACATCCGCTTCATAGCCAAAGGCGACCTCCTCGAAGCGCACCAGCACATCGTCCCCGCTGGGAACAGCCGGTCCATCGGCATCCCTCATACCTGCGCCCGGAAGGATCGTGAACGGCGGCGGAGGCGGATCGTGCCTGGCACGCTCGACGATATCTTCAGCGGGCAGCTTTACTTCACGATAATTCACCACTCTGGACAACCCCGAGAGGTCTCCCAGGTAACGGATTTCACCTTCGCTCATGAACATGACCCGCTCCGGCCGGATGCGCAGGACATCCTCCACACGGTGCTCCACCATCAGCACGGTCATGCCCTGGTCGGCCAGGAAGCGGACCGTGTCGAGCGTATCCTGGGCGGAGGCCGGGTCGAGGCTGGCCAGCGGCTCATCGAGCAGCAGGATGGACGGGCGCATGGCAAGCACACCGGCCAGCGCCAGCTTCTGCTTCTCGCCGCCGGAAAGAGTAAAGGTTTCACGCTCGCGCAGATGGGAGATCTTCAGGAATTCGAGCGCTTCGTCCACACGCTGCAGGATTTCCTGTCGCGGCACGGCCAGGTTCTCCAGGCCGAAGGCCACTTCGTTGCGGACCTTCGAGCCCAGGATCTGCCGTTCGGGGTCCTGCAGGACGGTGCCGATCTTCTGGGAGATCTGGGAAAGTTTCCAGGCGCCGGTCTCTTCGCCGAAGACCAGCACGCGGCCGGTCAGTTCCCCTTTGTACGAGCGAGGGATCAAGCCGTTGATCGAGCGGATCAGCGTGGTCTTTCCGCACCCGCTGGCGCCTGCGATCAGAAGGACTTCACCTGGTTTCGCTTCGAACGAAATATGGTGAATGGCCGCCCCCGGGCGGTCACGATAGCGAAAGGATAGATTTTCAACAACAAGAGGGAGATCAGACATGACGCATTCCTGATGAAGCAGTGAGAAAGTCGGACACATTATAGTGCATTTTATTTTCCCGCAGGCAGGCTTATCATCTCTGATGAACCTGGAAGGCTTGCAGGGCCATGAATTCGACCCATTCAGGTCGAAATTTCTGTACGGTGCTATACTTGAAGGAGGAGAAAAGAGAGTGAGACTCAGGGAATATTCGGGTCCCTTGACGGTGCTGGGTGCAGGCGCGTTGGGGTTCAGCCTGTTCTGCATTGTCGCCGCGGCGGCGCTGGCAAACCCGGGAACATCGGATGTCTCGGCCATTGAGCCGCAGGATATTGTCGACTCGGCGTTTTCCAACCCGATCAATACCGCCGCGGCGCTGACGGTCGTGGAGATCACGGCGTTCATTCCGACGCCCACCCTCACAGCTTCCGAGACCAGCGTTCCTACCGCTTCCGAAACGATCACACCTTCCAGCACACCCACCCGGGTTTTCATTACCTGGACGCCCACGCGAACGCGCCGGCCTGAGCCTCGATCCACAATTACTCGTACACCCACCCGGGTCCCCACCAGAACACCCTCCCGTACACCTACT